>QJWJ01000150.1 GCA_003235365.1 Deltaproteobacteria bacterium | reverse complement strand
GAAACGGCGTGAGCACGGCTAGTATCGAGGAACTTCAGTTCCTTGAACGAGTGAAGCAGCACGTCCCCTGGAACAAACCGATGCGTTTCGCAGAATTGCTGCGGCCCTCACCCAATTGGGGGCCGCGGCAGTTCTTCAAGGAATCACGATTCCAGGGGACCAGTCCACGTCGGGGCGTACCGCTCTCGAACGATCGGGATGCTCTCTTCGGAGCATCGAGCTGCGCGGTCGCCGCGCGTCGCGTCTCGGCAGGTGCGCGGTACCGCGATGAACGGCGTCGCAAAGCGGGGTCGCCCCCTGTCGAGAAAGACCGCGAGGCGACCGGATTTGGGTCAGCGGGAGTGCCGAACGCGTGCAAGATTCGAGCGCCGGAAGCAAAACTTCGGGTGACGTAGCGATAGCGTCTACATCTCGCGGGCAGTTGGTGCATAAGTAGCTTGTACGGACCGGCGTTGTTCTGGTCCACCGCCCTGAACGCCTCGAAGTCTGCGACGAGCGGAAACGCGCCCGACACCTTCGATTGGCATCCATTGCAAGCGCTCGCTACTCCGCGCCGCTTGAACCCGAGCCGCAAGGCTTCGCACCGTGATCGTGCTGGAGTGCCCGCAATAGCCCGATCCAACTACGGAGATACTTCGACGTGTTGTGCCCCGATTGCCAACGCCCCATGACGGCCCTGTTCTTCTCGTGCGTCTGCGACTTCTGCGATGGAGTGCTCGATGAAACCGCTTTCGACATCGGCTACATCGTTTTGCACGCTCGCTCGATGCCTGCGCAACACTACGTGTTTCCGAGCGTGGAACACGCCGAGCGGTGGCGCAGCGAGAATGGCCTCGCCGAAGCGCCGATCCGCGAGGTGCGCGCCCCCATTCGCTTCAATTGGCGGGTCAGTACCGGAACGCTCAAGGACCTGATCACCGCCGACAAGTTGGTAACCATCTACCCCAATCACCGCTTCGCGCCGGAGCCGAATCGCGCCTACCTGGCTTGAACGTTGAACGGGTGAACAGCGTTGGTCTCACAGACCAACTTGCCCCGATTGGGGGCGCTGACGGAACTCGAAGCGCACGAGCGGCGCGTCTTTGGCGACCGGTGACGTCGCGACAGTGACAGTTCCAGGTGAAACACGGCACATTCGCGCCAATTGTTCACTGAAGGTGATCGCCAGAGCCGTCGCGTTCTCGTAGGCCTCGGTCGGATCCTCGGCGACGGCATCGGCGCTGAGGAAAGTGCGAATCGTCACGTCCGTGAGTTCCACGCGCTTGGCCGAGGTCATCATCGGGCACAGCAGGCGCTGACCCGTGACGGTGGGTACCGTGCGTTTCCAATTCAGCAGCGCTGGATTCGTCCAATCGATGCTCAGACCGTCGACGAGCGCCGAGGCTTTGACGTGCTGCTTATCGAACGCCGCCTGAAGGCCGCCTTCTGCGTTGTTGGTGAATTGCTCCGCGAGCTTTGGAAATCGCTCTGCCTCGGAGTCTACCTGCGCTTTGAAGCCCTGCAGTTCGCCGCGCTCGGCGCTCACTTTCTTCAGCGAGTCTTCAGATCGTTTCAAAGATTCGGTCAGTTGCGTCACCGTGCTTCGGGCGGAAGCGAGCTCACGAGTGACCATGTCCTGGCTCTGACGTAGGGGAAAATAAAAGCCCACGCCGAGGGTGACGGCGGAAATGAACAGGATCCCCGAAAACACCGGCCACCATCCTCGAGAGGCGCGTTTCGAGTGGGTGGCGGAAAAATTCATGGCAATCCTCGCTTCGGGCGGCTTTTCACGGCAACTGGGAAGTTCGACTAATGTCGCGGCGAGTGCAGAGGACGTCCACTCCATTCAGACGGTGAGCACTTTTTTGTACCCTCCGTGCCCCACTGAGGCTCATAATCGGCGGACATTTCCTGCACGGTCGCCCCGCGCTCGAAACGACGGAGATCCTATGCATACCTCGTACGCTCACCCTCCCCGCGCACCACAAGGTGTCGCGAGCGTCGCGGCGACGCCCGTTGCTCCAGAAGAGCAAGAGCTCTACCACGTGGTGTTCGCCCCAGACGACATTCGGGAGATCACGCTGGATCAAATCGATGACTTCTTCCGGCTGGGGGTGATCAACGAGAAGACCTGGTTGTGGACCGAGGGCATGGAGCGTTGGCTGACGCTCGCCGATGCGGCGGGGTTGAACGATGACCCCGAGCCCGTCCCCCCTTCGGAGACGCGTCGCCGGCCTCCGCCGCAAGCTGCCAAGCCTCCCCCGTCGCCACGGCAGCGTGCCGCGGCGAGTCAGGCACCTCCGCCCCCACGGCGTTCGCAACAGCCCGCGGCGAGTGTTAGCCAGGCGCCACCTCCCGCCCGCAGCCATTACCAGGCCGCGCCGCCTCCGGTCCCTCAACGAAGCCCGGTGCAAGCGTCCAGTCCGCCGCCTGCTCCCCAGCGTTCGGCCGCGCCGCCTCCGGTCCCTCAGCGTAGAGCCGCACCGCACGGTTCGTTGCCACCGCCTCCTGGCGCGCGCGCACCGCAGTCCTTGCCACCACCCCCCGCAGCGGCTCCGCGCTCCGTCGCTCCACCGTCGCCTCAACGTTCGGTTGCTGCGCCGCCGGCACAGCCGGTTCGAGGGCAACACGCCGACGCCCACGAGTCGATGGAGCGGCAGTCGGTCACGCCGACCGAGGTTTGGAAGCGGCCGCTGTCGCCATACGCTTCGTCCGAACCAGCGCCGATGCCGGCCTATCACGAGATCCCGCAGCGCTCGCTCACTCCGCCGACGATTCCGCCGCGCTCGGCCAGCGCCCCGCCGGCGTCGCTGTCTCAAGCCGCACAAGCGTATGCGGCGCAGTCTCACCTGACATCGCAGTCTCACCTGGCATCGCAGTCTCACCTGGCATCGCAGTCTCACCTGGCATCGCAGGCGCAGCGCCCCCCTCAGTCGCAGCCGCCGCGGCAACCAATGGCAGCCCAACCTGCCGCACAAGCGGCGGCCCAGCATGCCGCAGAGCAGGCTCGCGCCGCCGCCCAGGCTCGCGCGGCGCAGTCTCACGCCCCACCAGTGGTGCCGCAACAGCGTTCGATTCCGCCGCAATACGCTCAGTCGCCATCCGTGGCTCCGCAGGCTCATCCGCAGCAGCGGTCTGCCGCGCCCCACGCCTACCCACAGCAGTCAGCGGCGCAATCGGTGCCGCCGCAACGCGCCGCCGCCCCCGCTGCGCAGTCGTATCCAGCGCAGTCGTATGCAGCGCAGTCGTATCCAGCGCAGTCGCACCCAGCAGCGCAGTCGTTCCCACCGCAGTCGCGCGTGCCGCAGATGCATCCGACCCAGGCGTATCCGACACACTTGCCGGCGGCGGCGCCGGCTCCCGCCGCGACCAACTCGGTAGCCGCCCCGTGGGCGGCGCCGCGACAGGCGTTCCCCCCGACGGCCGTGTCGTCGTTTCCGCCACCGTCGCAGGCCGCGCCGTCCCGCGTTTCGACGGCTCCCGCGAACGTCAGTCCATTGCCGACTTCCCGCACGATCAGCCAGCCGCCACCCAAGCCCGTGCACAGTTTGGCGCCGAGCGCGCGCGACGACTTCGATTCAGCGCTGTTCGCCAACAACACCGGGCGCTTCCGTTCGCGGTTTCAGTCCGCCGTGTTGTGGACGGGTCTGGCGTGCGGCACCCTCGTGACTCTGTATCGCACCGACGTGTTGCTGTTGGGCGCCCAGAGCATGAAGCAGGAGTCCGCTTACCTCGAGCTGGAGAAGCGCTGGTTTGGCGGCGCTCCCGGTGGAACCCCACGTGAGGTTCGTGCCCTGACGGGAACCACGACGACTCAGGCAGCCGCGGCGCAACCCGTCGCCACAGCGCTAGCCGGCGCGAGCCAAGCAGCTCCAGCGACCGGTCCCGACGCGCCGCTGCCTTCGGCGAAGAGCGACAGCTCCGAATCTGGGGACACACTGGCCAGTGCAGCCAAGCACGACAGCACCAGCGACGACGACTCGAAGACGGAAGCGGCAAAGGCAGAAGCAACCCCGGCCACCGACCGAAAGCCCAGCAGCGGCTCGACGACGTTGGCCGCCGCCGTCAAGCGCAGTTCACCATCACCCCGCCCAGCTCCGGTCAAACGGTCCTCCGCGTCGAGCAACGACGACAACGACGATCCGTATTCGTCGTCCCGTGCCGCAGCGAAGCGCGAAGAGGTCGTCGACAAGCCCAAGCGCAAGGAAAAGCCGGAGCCCGCCGAGCCGATGCCCGCCGTCGGAACCGAGGACTTCTTGAAGATGAGCATGCGCAACGCCGTTGCGAAGTCAGAAAAGAAGAAGACGAAGAAGCGCAAGAAGAAGGCGTCGTCCACCTCCTACGACCCGCTCAACGGCGACATCTAAACGGCCGTCGACCACGCCTTCGACAAGCGCGACAACTCTGGCACTCGCCTATCAGTAGCGCGTAGCGCGCCCTCGCCGGGCGCGACGCCACAGCGCGAGCAGCGCCAGCCCCGCAACGGGCAGAGCTGTCGGTAACCCACCGCCGCTCGGCGCGCGCCGACCGGGCACCGCACAAGCACAGCCGTCGTCAGCGGGCTGCTCCGCGACGACCGGAGCCGTCGAGCTGGGAGCGGCGGGCGTGACGGGGCCACCCGGACTGGTCCCCGCGGCACTCGCTGTCGGCTCTGGTGTGGGGCTCGGCCCTGGCGCCACGGGAACGTCGGTGCCCGAGGGGGTGGGCGTCGGGGTGGTCGCAACAGGCTCTGTGGCAACCGGCTCAGGCCCGGGCGGCGTTGGGGTAACAGTGTCGTCGGGAGAAACGACGTCCACCGGCGGTGGCACCGGCCCGGCGGGTTCGTCTACCGGCCCGGCGGGTTCGGGATCGACGGGATCGACAGGATCGGGCCCGGGCACGCAACCGCCAGGTTCGTTGAAGGCGTGGGGCGCGCCGCTCAGCTCGTAGGCACCGATGTCCGCGCCGCCGGTGCGCGGCTTGGGCGCGAAGCACTTGGCAACGCCGCCAATGCTGCGGATGTAGTCGTAGTCGATGGCGTAGGTCCACCACTCCTTCTGGAACGGTACCTGGGGGTCGCGTTTGACGATGCACTTGGGATCGAACCCAATGTCCACATCGGCGGCGGCGTCGGGGTGACCTCCATCTTCGACCTGAGCGGCGACGGACATCGGCGGGCGAAAATCCGGGTTGGCACCCTCCGGGTCGCTAAAGAACGGTGTAGCGCCGCTGTCGACGGTCAGATTGTTGATCAGGCCCATGTCGAGCGGGAACTCGGGCTCCGGGTGATAGACGAACGCCGAAGGATCCATCGTGGAGCCGCTGGCCGCAGCCAGAGTGTTGCTGACCGTGGCTGTCGAACGTGAATACTCGTCGGTGAAGAAGAACTCCCCGGGATTGGTCGGGCCGGTCGCCAGAGGGTTCATCCCGTTGTGGTAGCAGGAAAAGTGGCTGATCACCGTGTTGCTACTGCGAGTGAACCGGAAACACGAGCCGCCGTTGGCGAACGCGATGTTGTTGGTGAAGGTCGCACCCTCGGTGTACTCGTCGACGATGAAGCCGCTACCGTCGGTGTTCTTCTCTGCGTCGGTGTTCTCGAAAGAGACGTTGCGCTCGATGATGTTGTCTTGCGGCGTTCCCAGCACGGTGTACAACTGAATACCGCTCGACCACGAACCTGTCGGGTTGCCACCGTTGTGGGCGGAGATCGACTCCCGAACGGTGATGCCCGGAGCGCTGTAGAGCACCATGCCCGTGCGTCCGTTGCCGTCGCCGATGCAATTGATGTACTCGAAGTGCCCGTTGGAGTTGGTCGTGCCTTGGCCGGTCCAACCGTTGGTGAAACCACTGTCCCAGTAGCGCGACACGAGACCGACGAAGCGCAGGTACGTGCCGGTGCTGGAAGCGACGCCGCTCGGCTTCTCCTCCAAGTCGAGGATGCCCTCACCAGGGCCTTCGATGATCGGCAACGAGCAGTCATCGGCTCGAAAGGTGATCCACGCGTCAGGCGTACCCGAGTTCTCGGGAGTCAATGGCTCGTGGTACGTACCATCGAGCAAGATGACTGTATCACCGGCCGTCGCCAGCTGAGCACCGGTGCCCAGCGCGCAAGGGGTAGCACGTGTACATTCCATCCCCGCACCCTCGGGTCCGACGAAGTAGGTCTTGGCTCGAACCGCCGTGCTCGACAGAAGGACGGCGAGCAGCAACGAAGCGCGGGGAATAGTTCGAATCATGGGTGGTATTTCTCTAAATGCACGGGCCGCTCCGATTCTATTTAGGAATGCGCCCGCCACTCGTTCAACACGATTGATCACCTCGCCCAATGTGGGGCGACCAACCGCAAGACGATCGCACCCTTCGCTGAGGTGGCATTGCCACACGGCGGTACTAATACGCTGCGATTGGGCTGGAAACGCTCCCACCACCTACTCGTCTGCTCGGCTCGGTCGACGTCGCACCGCACACGCGCGGGCGCCAGCAAGACAGACAGAAACAGGCGGCCCATTCGAACCGCCTCGTTGGACGGATGCTGTAAGAAGCAGCAATGCGCGCGGCCTCAGCCACCAGCAGGCCAGTTGACCGTCGCCCAACCGTTCCCGGGAACGGTGAACTGAACGGTGGTGCCGCCAATCCCGAGCGTCATCTGAGAGTCGCCGCCTCCCCCGTGGAAGATGGCAACGATGCTCCCGTCCGGATTCTCGAAGGCGACGGCATCGGCATTGCCCGACACGTCGACGCGATAGGCACCGGGTTCGACGTACTGCGCCAAGTGACGGAACACGTAGTAGGTTGGCGTGATGTTGAGTGATTGGCTCCCGGTGTCCACCGTCAACAGCGCGTTTTGCGGCCACGGACGGACCTCATCGAGGTTGAAGCCCTTGGTATCGAGCACCATGTTCCAGGCCAGGTACGAGTTGACGCCCTTCTCGAGCCAGCCCTTGATCAGCCCCCAGCTCTCGTTGGCGTAGGCGTGATCGTTGGGTGCTCCCCCGGACTTGAACGTGCCCGACTCCCACGGGTAATTGCCGCAGCGATGCTCCGTCTGCATGATGGGGAAGTCGTAGTTGTTGGCGTACTGGCTGGCGCTGCCATCCATCGTCCACTGCAGGCCGATGCCTTTGATGTACTTGGACGCGTTGCCGTCACCCATCACCGAGCTGACGATCGACGCCGAGCTCGAATTGGACATGGTGCCGATCCAGATTTCGGTGTCCAACCCACGCTCTTCCAACGTCGGGCCCAGGAAGCGGCCAATGTACTTGGTGAACGTGCTGGCAGACCAAGCACACGATGGATAATCTTGCGGATAGCCTGGCTCGTTCTGCGGATGTAGCGCTTCGATGCGGATGCCCTGCTCCTCGTAGGCTTCGACGAACTTGGACAAATACAGCGCGTGCGCCGCGAGCGTCATGTCATCGCTCTTCATGTTGCCCCGGTCGTATGCGCCGTTGTCCTTCATCCACGGCGGAGGCGTCCAAGGGCTGGCCCAGAAGCGAATGTCCGGCTTCACCTTCAGCGCCGCTTTGATGTACGGAATGAGCAGCATCTTGTCTCGCTCGATCGAAAACTGCTCCATTTCGTAGTCCGTGCCTTGAACGTCATCGAGCGTGTAGCGACTGACACCGTAGTCGCTCGAGCCGATCGGAATGCGGCCATACGTAAATCCAGCACCATCACGCGAGCTGAACAGCAAGCGCATGGCCTCTTCCTGCTTCTCGACGGGGAGCTTGGACAGTTGGTCCCAGCCGACCTCGTTGAACGTGCCGCCGAAGCCGTCCCAGCGCTGGCGCCGCTTGTCGGTGACCGTCACCGAAGCGTTGCCTCCGGGCATCTCGGTCACTTCTCCGACGTTCCAATAGCTGCCGGGACTGGACGTGACGAGGGTCGGTTCGGGCTCCGGCTCAGGACCCATGGGTGTACCACCGACCCCCTCAGGCCCAACCGGCGCGCCGCCGGCTCCCACCGGGCCGCTCGGTCCGGTGGGTATCGCTCCCGGCCCGCCTGATCCAGATGGGCCGTCGGTAGACGAGGTCGGCGTCTGTGTCGGGTCCGTCGAATCGGGGCCAGGCCCGCTTGCGGTGGGGCCCAAGGATCCCGTCGGACCGTCGACTGTGGCCTGCGGCGTGGTCTGCTGTAACCCGGGACCGGTCGGGGTTCCGGTCACCGGCGTGCTCGGCCCCGTGCCTGCACCGACCGTGTTGGTGTCCGTCGGCGCCGAAACCAGCGGCGTGTTCTCCGCGTCGGAACCACCGTCGTCGGTGCCGCAAGCCGCGGCGAAAGCCATCAGACAGGCGCTGGGGATTGACACGAATCGTCGAATCATTGGCGAGAACCTCAGCCCTAAATGAGCAGTCGGAGTGATGTCGATCACGGATTGTGGGTTGGGCAGCCACCGGATCCCCAGGCGAATTCGTCACTGCTTCGCTCCGAGTCTCCATGCCTCTGGACGAGTGGATCTTTCGATTCATGGTGCAGCAAATCGCGAACGTCTCACACCCACGGCTCATCGTGGGACGCGCTCATTGCTGCAAGTGACTGCTCCGGCCGAGGCGCGAGATCCCGCGCGAACCCGTGACACACTCGGGTGAATCGCCGGGGCGCACCCGCGGAGCCAACGCGCCGTCGAGGAGCCCGATGCGGGTCACCTCGGTACCGCATCGGTCAGGCCCGTAGGAGCAACGACGTTTCGTCGCGCCGAAACGGGAGCCGCCCCCCGCGGGGACCGCGCTAACCAGCCAAATGCATTCGAGTTTCAGCCATTCCTGGACGCGGGGACAACCTGAAGACCGAGGCACGGGTTCGAGTGTTCTTCGGCCCGAGGCGCGACTAGGGTAATCGCCCATGCCTCGGTCGCGAACGAACATCTGCTTGAACATGATCGTCAAGAACGAAGTCAAGGTGCTACCGCGCCTGTTTCGTTCGGTGAAGGACTACGTCGACTACTACGTGATCGTGGATACCGGGTCCACCGACGACACCATTGCCCTGATCAAACGCGAGATGGACGCCTATGGGATCAAGGGGGAGGTCCACGAACGGCCTTGGGTGAACTTCGGCGTCAATCGTCAACAGGCGCTCGAACTAGCTGTGCAGGCCGGCAAGTGCGACTGGCTACTGTTCATCGACGCCGACGAAGAGCTCGGCGTCTCCGATCCCAAGTTCTACGAGAAGTTCGAGCCCGGGCTGAGCTACGACTTGGAGAAGCATCACTCGGGTATGCGCTACGCGGTACCGCACCTGGTGAACATTGCTGCAGCTCAGTGGAAATGGGAAGGCCCGGTGCACAACTACTTGGTGAACGTTGGTGGCAAGAACCGCCGCGTGGTGCGCCACGACGTGTGGATCATCTACCACACGGGAGAAGGCGCAAAGTCCCACGGCCTCACTCAAGAAGAGAAGTACCTCCGCGACGCAAAGCTCCTCGAAGACGACTTGAAGGAACACCCGGAAAACGCGCGCAGCCAGTTCTACCTCGGGCAGTCGTACAAGCACGCCGGGCACTTGGAGAAGGCGTTCGACGCCTACGTGAAACGCGTGGAGATGAAAGGTTGGGCGGAAGAGCACTTCATGGCCCAACTCGAAGTGGGCAGGGTAGCGGTGCTTCTCGAAAAACCCGAAGAGGTCGTGCTGCGCGAGCTTCTGGCCGCCTACGAGCTACGCCCCAGCCGCTCCGAGCCGTTGTACGAGCTGGCCCGCTACTACCGCACCAAGAAGATGTACGGCAAAGCGTATCTGTTCGCCCGCGCCGGCACGTTGATCCCACGCCCCAAAGACGTGCTGTTCGTTGCCCAAGACGTGTACGACTGGCGCATGCACGATGAGCTCGGCATTTCGGCGTATTGGGCCGGCGACTTCGCCACCGGCAAGGCCGCCTGCGAAACCGTACTCAGGCGGGTCGAGAAGGGTCTCGACATCGGTCAGGGCGAGGTCGATCGCGTGCGCGCCAACATGGCGTACTCGGTGAACAAGCTCGCCGAAGCGAAGAAATGAGTCGGGACCGGTTTCGAACCCCGAGTTCGCGAATCACGAACTCTCAGCTACCGGTCCCTGCCCCATCGACTCACAGCAGTCTCAAGTAGGCCACGATATCGGCCTGCTCTTGGCGGTGAGGATTCGAAACGGCAGAAGGCGCCTTGCAACGCCGCCGTTCAATCGAGCTCAGCCCTTGATCCAAGCCATGCTTTGAGCTTCAGCCTTTTGCTCTTGTATGGTGCTCATGAAGTCGAGGACGCGCTTTCTGAGATCTCGAGCATCATCGGCGTCTTCGCTGACCTGCTCCAGATCGCGGATGTCGGCCTGCGCTTCGTGTTCCGCTGCCGTGGCAGAGGTTTGCGCATCCGTGCTCTTCGCGCCCAGGATCGCGCCCCCGACCTGGCCAACGGTGGTCACCATCTGGCTATCTGCCTGCATTGCCGCCTGGGGAACGCCGCCTGCAAAGTTGGAAGCGAAGGACAGGCTGGCACCAATCGTCCCGGCCACGCCCTGAAGGATCGCCGAGTTGCGCATCTGGTCGGCCATCTCACGCAACTCGCTGATTTGGGCCGCTTGGCTGTCGCGGATGCGATCCTCGGTCGCCTGTCGCAGCTCGGAAGCGTCCCGGCTCTGCTCACGAGACAGGAGGAACATCATGGCCGCCATTTGCGCGGTCGCGTCACCGCCGAGGTCTGCGGTGATTTCCGATTCGGTTGGGAACGCGTAGATCGGTTGTTGGCTCGATTCGATTCGGTTGGTCATCGTCGTATCCTTTCGCGGTATTCCATCGTCGTAGTCACGAGTTCAAGCTCGCAGGTAAACAGAGGCCTCCAGGCACTCGCCTTGCATTTGGAAGACCTTGGCTCCCCCCTGCATGACGCGATCACGACTCTCGCTCCGTTCTTCGAGCTCCCCGAGCAACGTGTCGATCATGCGCTGTATCTCGGCCATGCGATTTCTCAGTTGCTGCAAATCAGCCAGGTCATCGATTCGCTCGGCGTCTCTCATCATCTGCTGCGCGCCGCGATACGCCGCGACCCCCTGCAGCACCGCATTGGCCACAGGCAGGGCGCTCTGCACGTCGCCGAGCAAGTCGCTCACGCTCGACAGATCCGCCGATACCAAGCCCCCGAGCACGGCACCGGCAACGCCGATGCCGAGGCTCACCCAGGGTCCCGCCTCGTCGCCAAACACGGCATTGCACATACCGGTTGCGCGGTCCGCCATCGACAACAAGATCAGCCCCGCGGCAATCGGACCGAGAATGCCACCACTGGCAACTGCACCGGCCACGGCAACCACCTGCAGCGCCGTCCCAACGACTTCCATGACCGCCGGGTTGTCGACGACGTTGTTGATCAAGCTGTTGTAGCAATCGACGCCGAAGTCACACAACGCATCGAGCGGGTCGCGCCCCTTGGCGAGATCTTCCAACATTCCCGTCGCGGCGTTGACGATGTCTCGGGCGAAGGCTGCGACCCCTTTCGCCGCCTCCTTCACCGTTTCACTCAACTTGCCCTCGCTCTTGACGTCGGAGACTTCCTGTTCGAGCAGCTCGACGATGTTCTGACCCTTGACGAGCCCCACGATGATGTCGAGCGGCGCACGCACGACGTCGACGACGTGCTCCACGAGCGGCCCGAGCAGCTCGCCGATCGCATCGCCGACGAAGTCGCAAACCGCATCGCACATGTCGCCGAGAATCCCCCAACCGTCGTCGGCCTCTTTCTTCTGCTCTTCGGCCTTGCGCGCGATCTCCTCCATCTTGGCGCGAAACTCGTCCATCGCCTCGTGAAGCTTCTTGCGGTTGGCCATCACCTTGGCCGTGCTCTCGTCGACGGACAGGTTGGCCATGCGCGCCATCAGCGCCATCAACATGCCCAGCGGATCCGACGGCAGCTCGGCGTCGGCAGCCGGCGGAGGGAGACCCGGCACGGCCACGGTGCTCACCGGTGCCAACGCAGCGTCGGGAGCAACCGGCAGCGGAGCGACCGCAACGGGATTGAGCACGACGCCGCTCACAGCTCACCTCGCATCTGATCGATGAGACGAACGTCTTGCTCTTCGTTGGTGGCGAGTTCAGCGGCGTCGAGAACACGCAGCGCCTCGTGTGTCTTACCGAGCTTGAACAGGGTCCGAGCCTGACCCAACTTGCAGTAGACCGAAGTGGGGACGAGCTTGGCGCCGACGAGGTAGACTCCCAGCGCGCGCTGGTGCATGCCCGCCTGTTCGAGACTGGCTCCCAACCCGACCCACGCGCGCACGTCGAATGGGGCAACGCCGACCATCATTGCAAACTGCCTCTGTGCCTCGGTGGCGCGCCCCTCCCCGAGGGCACTGTAAGCGCCAGCGTACAGTGCCTCGGTGGCTCGGGCCGCATTCCCACTCGTGTTCTGTGTGAATGAGTTCATGATCAATTCTTTCGGATTAACGGCCCACGTTACCGACGACGCTCTCGTAGCCCTTGCCAATCGCAGACAACAGGTTGGTGGCGAGCGAGATGGCGGAGTTGCGCGCCGACATCAGTGACTGAAGCTTGATCATCTCCAGTTCCCCTTGCGCACCGAGATCCTTGAGCTCGTTGTCGAACGTCTGCTTGACCTCTCCTGCCTCTTCCGCGGACAGGCTGAGCTTCGGCTCGGTTTCCCCTTCGGGGGTGCTGATGTCGTCGTTGCCATCGACGATGATCTTTCCCTCGTCATTCAGCTCGACTCCCCAGCCCTTGGCAACGGCCTGCTTGCCTTGCATGGTCGGTTGAGCGTCGATCGCGGATTGAAGAGCTCGGACCGTAACCTTGGCGTTTTTGCCGTCTTGGAAGCGCGCGGTCAGGTTCTGACTCTTCTGGAGCGCCTTGCGGGCGGCCTCGGTCGCCATCTGCTTGTCCATAATCGCGTCGATCTGCTCGTCGATCCCCGAAAGGCGTGTCTGAAGATAGACGTACAGGGCATCGGCAGTCAGCCCTCCGGACCCTTTGAGGTCCATCGTCTGCATGAAGCCAGCGGTGGTAACACTTGCAATACTCATTGGTGATTCTCCTGATTGATGCTGTTGGTTTCTACTCAAGCCCTCATCGCGCCAACGGGTGCACGGTGGCCGAAAGTGGCGGGTACGTCGGTGGCGGCCTCGAAGGCCTCCATCCACTCGTCGGGGACGTCGAGCTCCATGCCGGGCGGAAGTGCGCCCAGCGCTTCGTTCATCGACGCCAGGTGTTCATTTTGCGCCGCGAGTTTCTCGCGGACGATGTTCAATCGGGTGTGAAGGTCGTCAGCCATGTAGTCCTCGGTTCGTGTTCAGAGGGGCGCAAGCGCCCGTGGATGTGGCTGGGTCGGCTGCCGCCGAGCGCCGGTTGCTCAAAAAAGATCGAAAAGATCTATTCTCTCATGTTTTCCAGCACTTACAATCACCACCCCCGAGCGATGCCGCTCGCTTTCGAGGCGCTGAAGCGATTCGAAGCGTGCTAGCGTCGACGCATGCCCGCCTACGCCGCTCTGATCCGCGCCCTCAACGTGGGCGGGACCGGCAAGCTCCCGATGGTGGAGCTCCAGGCGCTCTGTCACCAGTGCGGTCTGACCGACGTGACGACGTACATTCAGTCGGGGAACGTGGTGTTCAAGTCACGCCGCGGCGCGCCGGCAGTGCGACAAGTCCTGGAAGCGGCACTCGCCGACCGGCTCGGCAAAGCTCACGCCGTCTTCATTCGCACGCTGGAAGAAATGCGCGCAATCGTCGTCGGCAACCCGTTTCCCGATGGCGCGCCGAACCGAGTGCACGTCTACTTCCTCGACCAGCCGCCTCCCAAGACCGCGTTGGCGTCGATCAAGCACGCCACGACGGAGGAGGTGCGTCTGGCTGCACGCGAGGCATATGTCCACTACCCGGACGGTATGGGCAAGAGCAAGCTGCAGCTCCCGTTCGCTCGCGAGGGCACGGCGCGCAACATGAACACGGTCACCAAACTGGTCGCCATGCTCGAAGCACTGAGCTGAGTTGCTCTGGCACGGGCTGCACGGCAACGGTTGCGCTACGAGCCGGAGGCCGGCGGCGTCAGTCGGCTCAGATCGAGGTCCGCCCACACCGGCCGATGGTCGGAGTTCTGGGGGTAGCTAGTTTTTGTATCGATGCCGGCGCCAACCAGGGCGGGGCGCAGGTCGTCCGAAACGAAGACGTAATCGATACGTCGACCCGTGTTGTTACCGTGAAGCTTGGTC
>QJWJ01000166.1 GCA_003235365.1 Deltaproteobacteria bacterium | reverse complement strand
GGAAGCAGTTCCCTTCCAGCCGCTTGCTCAAGCTCTTGCATCGACTGGCTCAGCTTGATCGAATCGTCTCGCAGCATCTCTTGAGCATCGCGCTGAATGTCCGCATAAGTTGCGCTTGAATCGATCGCGTCGCCAAAAAGCTTGGCGATTGCTTCGCGACCAGCAATGTCGCCTTCCTTTCCGCCACCAGCCGCTTGATTCGCTTGGCTGTAAGCCTTGATGAATGCGGTAGCGCCCACCATGCCTTCGTCGCCAAAGATCTTCTGTAGCGCTACCTTGTCGCCACCGGTGGCAGAGATGACGTCCGGGATGACGTCGCGAATATCACGAGCCATTCCGGTTGCGTCGCCGCCTTCAAACACGTCGACCTTGTCGCCGAACTTGCCTTTTTTCAGGTCACCAGACTTTGCAATCAGCTGACGAATCAGAGCGCTCGTCCCGGTCGCAGCTTGCTCAGGCGATCGGCTCGTAGTGCGCACGATCTGGACTAGTCCGCCGAGCGTCTTGGCGCCTTCAGCCCCGGTCAGGTCGAACCGGCTGCCGCTGGCCGCGAGCGACTCAACCAGCGATGCCATGTCGGAGAGCTCAAAGGATGCCTTGCGACCTTGGTCACCGAGAACCGCCATGACGTCAGCGAGTTCCTTGACGTCATCGATGTTGAATTGCTTGCCGAGAACTGCTGACGCAGCTGTTAGGTCCGAGCGGCTCGCGCCGAACGCAAGCGCCAGGTCTCCCATCATCTGCATCTGGTCAAGGCCAGCCTGGATGTCGCCCGTTTTTGCGACCATCTCTTCAAGCCCTGCGAGCACATCCGAGCGGCTTTCGCCGGTGCGGATTGACTCGGTTCCAACGGCTGCGCGGATTTGCTCCGGCGTGACAACGAAGTCGCCACCAGTTTCGCGAGCCTGAACGGCAAGCGAGCGAGAACGGCGGCCAACATCCAACTCGGATCGAATGGCGCTACCGGCAGCTATTCCGCCACCAATCGCGAGCCCTCCAGCAACCATCCCGGTTACTGACCGAGTCGTGTTTGCCAGGCTTCGTCCGCCGGTGCCAAGCAGGTGACCGGAAAGCCGCTTCCGCTCGCGAAACGTGGCCATCTCGGCCCGCTTGCGCTCCGCGTCTTCCTGCCTGAGGTGACGCATCCGAAGCGAGAACATCTGCTTCTCGGCGCGCTCCCGCTCATGCGTAATCCGCCTCTGAGCGCCCAGCTCTTCGCGTTCGCGAGCCCGGGCGACCTTTGCCGCGCTCGTGACCTCGGCGCGCTCCTTAGCCGACCTGGACGCCGCAGCCGTGGCGGTCGCTTGCCCTGCGCTACGAGGCCGCGCGCTCCCGCCGAACATCTGCTGCATGCGCGTGTTGTGCTGCGCCGCGCGTGCTTCTATCGCCTGAAACGCGCGGTTTATCCCGGCGGTTCCGACGATGCTGATGTCGTATTCTAGGAGGGGCATGTGGCGGTAACGGTCTTGCTGAACAGCGCTCTACCGGTCTCGGTGTATTCCTGACCCGTCTTGATGATTCCGCCGCGCTCTGAGCAGTTTGGGCAGCAGTAGTTCCTGAGCGCCAACCCGGCTGGCGCGACGGCAAGCGGGCGGTACATGCATTTGACGCACAGGATTTCATGCATCACGGTGCCGTCTTCAGTCACGCGCCACGAGTCCAAGCGCTCAACGTTCTCTGGCAAGTCTGGCTCAATGTCGCCGTTTTCGTCGAAGCACCAGAGATCCATAATGCCTACCGGATGCGGTCTATGTCGTGACAGAAGACATGCTTGGCTTCGCCACAACTCGGGCATGTCACACGATACTTGGGCGGGAACGACGTGAGCTCTTCGGACCTGTCGACGACCATCAGATCGCCGCACTTGCATTCAAGCAGCTTCTTGCTTTGACGCTTCTCGCTCTCCCAGTTGTTCTGCATGTGCTTGATGCGCAGAGCTCGCGACATTGCCGATTCGTTGACGAGAGAGCTTATCGCGCTGCGCAATGCGGCAATCTCCTCATCCTTGCGGCGCAGCGCATCTCGGACCGCATCCAGCGCAGCGAAGCTCATGTGTTGCAACTCGGCACCGGCAGCCACTAGCTCAATGCTGTTCAGGCAGCTGTGCATGTCCGCGATTCTGCGCTCGTACTTCTCGCGGTCCGTCTTCGGTCTTTCTTCTGCGTTTGCGGCAACTTCTGGCGCTTCTTTGATCTCTACTAGCATAACGATTCTCCCCGTTGCGCAATTCGGCCCGCCGCGCTACACTCCGCGGACCAGTCACCTATCCGAGCTTTCGGCACCCCTGCGCAACGTGACTGGCGCGTGGGGAGTGCCGGTTTTTGGAGCAATCACGATGAGCGACTTTGAATCGCGGGTTACCGCACCTCAGGTCACGACGGAAGAGCGCGCGGAGATCGAATCTGCAGTCGAATCATTCCTGAATGATGTCGACCAAGAAGGTAGAAGCATCAGTATCAGCGCGGAAATCGGAGTCAGTGACGACGATGGGCTGAGCTGGCGCATGCACAGGGTGCACAGGGTTTTACTGTCTGGTCCAGCAGCGCAAAGCATTCGAGACGCGCTCAACGATGGTGATGGCCATGCCTAGACGCCTCACCAAAACTGGACCGGTTTTCACACAAGCAAACTGCTCGTTCTCATGCACAGTAACACACCGCCGCGTTCACCCAGATGCGCGCATCATCGTTGAAGTTGCTTCCGGAACGGATGCGCAAGATGCATCTTGGCGATCGAATCAACCTAGACGTCGGAATCGAAGGCGAGGAGCCTGAAGTCTACGGCGTCTGGGAGGTCTGCAAGTTCATCGGCCACGACGGGCTGGAGCTCAAGCCGGTGCCGGATTTCTTCGACCAACTCATTGCCGACGCGGAGGAAGAGACATGACCAAAGAATTCAGCAAAGACGAAGTTTCGTTCTCGTTCACAGAAGACACGATTTGCGTGCACTACAAGGTCGGAGCAGATGCCGTTGCGCTAATGAAGTGCGAGCTTGCGCTTGTTCAAGAGACTGCTGAAGAGTGGTTTGAGGTTGGACCTGGTCAAGGTGCGGAGTACCAAGTTGCTCGCCGTGTAGCAAGAAGCGAAGCGCGCTTCTTAGAACTGTTCCTTGCGTATACGCATGAATGGCTGGACAGAGCCGATTTTGGCGAAGACCTTCATTCCGACATGCATGCATACGCTGACGAGTTTGCAAGCTACACTGGTTTACCGGAGTCGAAAGAGCTGTTGATGCTGTTCTTTGCTGCCTTTCAAGAACGAAACGCGACAGAACTGGCATCGGTGTCCAAGCAGCTCGCGAAGATGATCAACCAAGTTATCCGAAGAGTAGGGAGCCCCATGACCAACTCGCAAGAAAAGGCGCTGTCCGAGCTGCGCCGAATGATTGAAGACGCTGAGCGGCGCACTCAGGACTTCCAAAAGAACTCGCCTGACGCTTCCGACATCCTCGGTGTTCACATCGCTGCGCTCACCATGCTGATGCTCTACGCCGGCTGGCGCGTTGCCAAGACTGGAGCCACTGAGTCGCTTGATGAACCGAAGAATCCGCCGGAGCGGCAACCTGTCGCAAGGCCACGCGACGGCCGAAGCGGATTGTCAGGAGGACTCCGCCGGCGCTCAGAAGGAGGTTGAGGCGATGAGCGGAGGCTATATCGCTCTTTGGTTTTTCGCGGCGATTGACTTCTCAATGCCGTTCGCTTGGCTGTTCTTCAAACGGCTGAGCATGCCTAACCACGAAGCCTGGGCGCTCACAGTTGTCTGCGCAGCGCTATGGCCGCTCATGTTGACGCTGGCGACGCTCATCATCGTGCCGTACGGCGCCTACATTCTGGTGCGCTACTCACTGCCGAGACTGTGCCGCATGGTTGCGGAGCGATTGGCTGAGGTTGAAGCGAAAGCGAAAGAGGAATGAACCAAGCCAAGGTCTACGTCGCATCTGGCCCTGACGGATTCAGCCTGCATCCGCTCAACCAACGACGGGGTATGATTAACCAGTTGGGCCGCGTGGTTGACGACGGCCAAGGAGCGTGGTTTCGGACGCATACCGAAGCCGTGCAGTTCGCTGAACGGTGGGGGCTCGTGGTGCTGCCAGACCCGTCGTCACCGTGGCGATGAGCACGTGTTCGTTGCCGTCGCTGCGGGGCGATTGGCAGAGACTGAACGAAAGTGAAGGAACAATGAACCCACACAAGCAAGCCACCGTAGTCGACACGTTCATCGGCGGCAACATCGCGCTCCTCTCCGACGGAAGCGGTATCGCGAACGGTAGCCGCGAATTCACCATCGGCGAGACGATTGAGCCGGACGAGAACGTCGCGCGAATCGGAATGCTGGACTTCCCGCGGTACCTGTTCAACCAGCTGCGCCACGTCAGCCT
>QJWJ01000048.1 GCA_003235365.1 Deltaproteobacteria bacterium | reverse complement strand
CGACCACCAGCCAAACTCGAACAGACGTCGCGATCGGCAAGGCGCCCCACCACGGAGTTGCGGGTCTTGCGAGCGTCGCCCGCTGGAGGCGGGCCAGCCGACAGCGTCGCCCGCTGGAGGCGGGCCAGCCGACGCTGCCCATCCGGATGCATGGATGCTACATGCGATGGGAACCCAGACCGTCCTTCCGGAACTCATTCACCTGCATTGCTCGCTAAAAGTTATCGAGTCTCCCCAACGACCCTGCCAATAACCTGCAGGCGCTGGAGGAACAAGGCTTCTGGTGGCCAGGACCAAGAAAAAGCAGCGGCGGCGATCAGCCGCCCCTTGCAGGGGACGCTGAAGCGGAGCGAGGCGGTGAAGGCGCCTGCCAGGTTCATTGGCTTGTTAGACAGCACGTCGTTCGGTCACCCGTCGCGATCGTTGCGGGATGATCATCCTGAGAGGAGATGTGGTGGTCAGGCGTCCTGAACGTATTCGAGGAGGACTTGGTCGATCGCGAACCGAGCGATAGCCGCCAGAGCAGGATTGGTCACATGGTAGTACGGGAGCGCGATGAGACCGAAGGACAATGCCCAAGCGCGACCTCGGAGCCACGTTGGTTCGTCGACATCGACTTCCGCGCGAAAGGCTTGTCTGGCATCGGAAGTGAAGAGGTTCCAAGCAGGCATCATGTCACACGCTGGGTCAGCCACAGCGAGGCCGCCGAAGTCGATGACGGCGCGAAGGCGGCCGCCGTTTGCGAGTAGGTTGCCAGACTGAAGGTCGCCATGGATCCAGGTTGGCGGTCCCGACCAATCGGGCAGGCGAAGCGCGGCGTTCCAGACGGCGGTAGCCAGGTCAGTGTCAATCGAACCGATGAGGGCGGAAATTGCCGAGCGCGTGGCTTGGTCTCGTTGTGCGAGCGGAACGCCTCGGAAAAAGTTGTGACGTCCGGGCGTGGGGGCGCCGTCAGTGTCTAGGTTGCGCAGAGCGCGAGTGAACCGGGCGAGGTCCCGAGCGGCCTGGTCTGGCTTATCGATGTGGTCGAGCGTTGCGTTGGAGCCAGGGAGCCAGGAGTATACGGACCAGTTCCACTGGAACCGCGCGTCGGGTTTACCCAGGGCGACTGGAGTTGGAGTGTCGAGCGGCAGGTGGGGCGCGAGCACAGGCAGCCATCGATGTTCCTTCTCGACTTGCGCCGCCGCATGTGGTCCACGAGGCAATCTGACAACCAAGCGGTCGCCAAGACGGAAGAGGGAATTGTCCGTGCCCACCGACGATGCCGGAACCAGGGGGAGGTCGCGCCATCGCGGGAATTGTCGCTGCACAAGCTCGCGGGCGAGCGAGACGTCAACGTGCAACTCGTCGTCTCGCGTCATGACGCTGGCAGTCTACGGCTTGACGTGACCGCAATGCGAGAATCAATCTCCCGACGGGATGGCTAGTCGACAATGTACGGTTGGATCGCGGTGGCGAAACAGCCACGCACGGCGGGACGAACGCGCGAGCGCCTCTGACATGGCGCAGTCAGCAACCCGCTTCGGCTCTGGCCGGCGCCCGTGAAGGCGTACTGAGGTGATTCTTTCCGACACAGGCGAGCACGTGCCAAGCGAGTTGAGCAATGTCACCACGGGGCGACACGATTACTGTTCGCGAGGTCGTTTCCCCCTGTCTGTCTAACGACCCTGCCAATAACCTGCGGGCGCTTACGGAACAAGGTTTCCGGTGGCCAGACCCAAGAAAAACCAGCGGCGGCGATCAGCCGCCCCTTGCAGGGGACGCCGAAGCGGAGCGGGGCGCAGAAGGCGACCGCCAGGTTCATTGGCTTGTTAGACCGCGATGGCCGAGACACGCCTAGAAACGCGGCAAGCCTATGTCCTCGTCAGGGCACCGACGCGAGCGAATCACGTCAGTAGCGGCGGGTGCAAACGTCCCGCAATAGTTCGAGCCGCGAGAACCGGAATGCCGCTTGCCTTACGCATTTGCGGCTCATGGGAAAGTATGCGCCGTGGTCGGCCGGGGGTGCGTTTGCGCGGCAGGAGGCGATGGTAACAAGGTGGGGCCGGTGGTTGCGACGATAGGTATGGGACGAGCGATGGGCAGTGCAGGCGTGAGGAGAGAGTTTGACGGGCCTGAGTGCACCAGCTCTTGCTGAATCCACCAGCCTTTCGTAGCGTTGGTCATGCGAAGGATTTGGGCTGTAGCGATGACCAGCGTGGCAATGACTCAGGGATGCACGGCGCCGATGCAGGTCGGGTTGCGGCCGATGCTGAAAGAAGCTGCCGAGAACCAGTTTTCGATGCTGTTGAAGTACGGCGGCGAACAGGTTGAGTTGTCCGGAGAAGTCAGTGTGATCTCGCTGCACAAGCAGGGGGAAGTGCAGCACAAGTATACGGCGACGGGGGCGACGAGCACGAAGCACTATAAGAACATGCCATACGCGTACCTGGTGCCAGGTGACAGCGAGAGTGGTCGTGCGCTCTGCTTCTTTCCCGAAAACGACTTCACCAGTGCGGCCAAGGTTCGAAAGGGGCAAAGGGTAACCCTGCGATGCATATTCCAAGAGTACGCGACGAAGGGTAACGATCGGGTGCTTGTCTTCAACTCTTGCGAGGTTCGCTAGGTGCAAGACGTTTGAGCGCATCCAGAGTGGTTGGCTACTGGGAAGTACCGAGGAGTCGCGAAGCCTTGTTGAGGTGCCTCGTCGGGCAGGCACCGGTGCCGCTAGAACGAGCGAGTCGGCCTGGAGTGTCGCGACTGATCAGCGAAATGCAAGAGCCAGCATTGTATTGCTCCAGACTTTGGCAAGAGGATCGCCCACGACACGGATTCGCTGGTGGCCCTGGCGGATGTAGAGGTGGCGGTCCTGGTGGCGACCGACGGCTGCGACGGCGACAAGGGAGTCGGCTTGTTTGGCGAACAGCAGATGCGTAGTTTACTACTTGCACCCGGCAACGGCAGGTTTCGATGGTCACGGTGCTCAACCGCGGGGCGAACGCGCAGGAGCGTTCTTGTGATCGTTCGCAGCAAAGGTGCGTGTGGAGGTTCGGAGCCCGTGGGCGGCACTTGGTGCGTCATCCGGGCGCCTTTGATGGACAGTGGGGGCGGACCTGGTTGCGTCGGTCTAACGACCCTGGGTTTAACCCGCGGGGCTTTGCGGAACAAGGCGTCCGGATGCCACCACCGAAATGAAAGCGGGCGGCGATCAGCCGCCACTTGCAGGAGAGGCATCAGCAAGGCGAGGTGCCGCTAGCCCCGCCGGGTTCAAACCCTTGTTGGGCAGGCCCGTATTCTGACCGTCTTGGCAGAGCTTCGGCGAGCAGTCCAACGTTGCAGCCTGACACCGGTTGGTGATCTCGAACGGGACTCGAGAGGGGCGCTACGTTTCCGGACGCCCGAAGAAAGAGTGGCGGCGCAGCCGCCGCAAGACGACGGAGTTCGGGCAAGGCGAACCGGCTCCAGTGCGTGGCCTGTACGAGGACACCGATTGGGTGCTGGTTCGAGCGTGGCAATCGGGCTCAGTCGGTGGTGCGGCGCGCAGCTGGTTGAGGGCGATCAGGCGAACGCGTCGCGGTTGCAGGTCGTCATTCGGGGGCAACGGAAAGAAGCGGCGAGGGAATCGAGCGGGTGAGCGGCGAAGCTGGCGCGCGAAGCGCGCAGAAAACTCGAGAAGGAAGCGCTGAAGCAAATCGGGGCGATACAGAGCGGCGGAAACGAGACGAAACCAGCCGACGTCCAGGCGTAGTTCGGAACGGCCTGTTAAAGGTGAATGGTCTTGGATGATGGCAACCGCGAAGGAAGCGGAACAAGAAAGCTGAACAGTCGCGGACAAAGGCTGTGGTGAGCGACTTGGCCTGCAAGGGGTAAGAAGCGGCGACGAGCAGGTGGGCGCTGACGCTAGCGCGCGCAGCGCGCAAAGAAAGTCGCGTGGACGCTGGCGCTTGGGACTTGGGTAATTCGAAAGCGCAGACGAGGCGCAGTCGCCTCGTCCGAGAAACGGCTCGAAGAACGGGAGGGAAGCGTAGGCGTTCTGGCAAGCCGTCGCGCGACGGCGCGTGGAAGGCGCCAGCATGATCTTCGGATTCGAAAAGGTCAGGCTCCGTTGCGGAGAACACAGCAGCCGGCGAGGCTGGTCAGCGAATTGCGCGTGCGGAGCGAAGGGGACCCGGGATGGCACGCCAGATATCGCTAAGTGAACGGGCGGCCTGACGCAACTCGATCCGAACTGCGATTGAAAGCGCGGCTCTGCCCAACGACCCTGGGTTTAACCCGCGGGGCTTTACGAAACAAGCCATCCGGATGCGAGGCACCGAAATGAAAGCGGGCGGCGATCAGCCGCCACTTGCCGGGGACGCCTCAGCAAGGCGAGGCGCTGCCAGCCCCGCCGGGTTCAAACCCTTGTTGGACAGCCCACTGGGTCGTCAGCGAACCTTGAATGCGTCGTGGGGAACCGGTTCACTGACGGGCTCGAAATTCGGCGCGCACCTGTGTGAAGTGC
>QJWJ01000466.1 GCA_003235365.1 Deltaproteobacteria bacterium | reverse complement strand
ACCGCTGTGCCACCTCCGGTGGCTCCGCCACGTCCTTCAGGTCCTCGCTGCGCGCGAGTCCGAGCGCTGCGCGGTTCGAGGCAGAAAACCAATACACGAGATAGCCCGAGTGATCCTCGTCGGGCAGGAAGTCGACGTCGCGGGGCAGAGGGATCTCGAGGAGTTGGCGTTGGTGTTCCGTGCGCTCTGCTGGGATGGGGATCGGGACGGCCTCGCTGGCCTCGAACTGGTAGGTCTCGGCCGTGCGGATCGAAGCGTAGCTGTCGTAGTCCGCGCCGGCGACGACCACGTATCCCTGGGGAGCCGGTGCTCGATCGAACGCAAGCAGGTCCGGCTTGCCCCACCACTGGTTGTTCACCGGCGCACCGTCGCCCAGCAAGATCCGGTCGGGGTCGATGACCGACCTCAGCACACGATCGGCGCCAGCCTCGAACTCGACTCGACGAGTGGGGCGTAGGTCGGTGAACCGCAAGGCTGCACGGTCCACGATGGCCTTCGGGGGCAGCTCGTCATCCGGAGCCGGTACGAGGATCGGACCGTCGCTGCTGGGGAGTGGCGTGAGAGTCTGCCACTTGCCGGCCAACATTCGTTCGGTTCCTTCGATCATCCGATTGTGCATTGCCTCCAGTAGCGTGGTCAGCTGTCCGCTGCCGGAGAGGTCTTGCCACGAACTGTGCATCCCCCCCACCAAGAGCACGGGTGTAGTGTCCCACGTCCAAATCTGGGCTTGCCATTCACCTTTGCCCCGGCGTCGCAGTGGCGCGTTCGGGTCGTCGCGGTAGAAGAGCCAGTAGTCGTCGAGCGTCTTGACGTTGATGGTGTTCCAGAGCAGGAACGACATCACGGCAAGCTCGTCAGTCGGGACCCCGACCTCGAGGCCGTCGAGGGTCCCGTTCTGCAGTCGACGTTGTACCTCTCCGAAGTCTCCCACCGGCACGTCTGCATACGGAAACACGTCGTCGATGATGCCGCTGAAGGCCGGCAGCGTGTGCTTCCCTGCCCACCAGAGCAGGTTGCCGTTCGCGCGCCTGAGCAGAGCATTCGTCATGTCCTCGTTGGCCAGGTGAGTCTCCAATGCGATCTTTCCGATTTCGAGCAGAGCGAGCATTCCAGCTCCCACTCGTTTCCCCGCGCTCAATCGCCTCGGAACGCCGGTTGCCAGGAGGAGTTGCCGCCGGTATGCGGCGTTGCGCAACGCTGCCCGCAGGCGACCTCGGCGCGCGGGGTTCGCCAGATAGCGTGCTTTCAGCTCTGGGTCGATGTGCTGCAGCAACTCCTCCAACGCTGGTGTCATTCGTCCCACTTCGAGCACGTCGTTCACCAGGCGCGTTATTTCGGCCTCATGTCGGTGGTAGCGAGCGAGCCGATTGAGCGTCGTGATCGTTCGCTCCACCCGCACGCCCGGAGTCGACGTGTCGGCGGTCAACGCTTTCGACAACTCTTTCGGCGTTCGGAGAAACTCCCTGGCGTTGCGTTCCAGGGCCGCGCGATCCAGGCGAACATCGTCTGCTTCGACCTTGTTCTTTCCCTCCAGCAATCCGACCGTCAGGTCTATGCGGGCACGGAACAACCTGCCGAGGCGGGCGTCTTCTGCACGGAGCTGAGTCTCGATTTCCTGCAGAGCTTCGTCCCCGAAGCTCACGCGAAGTGCTTCTCGCTCACGCTCCAGCGTTCGTAGAAACCGGCGGACGTTACCGATCTTGCGCGCCATTCGGCGCGCGTGTTCTGGCGCTGCGTGAAATTCGGCGTGCTCCCCGCGGCAGGACACCTCGCCGGTTGCGTTCGCGACCACTTCAGACGGACCCGAGTGACCGTCTCGGAGCGGGTTGAGCGTCACGAAGACGTCGACCCCCATCTCGTTGAGGGCGCGTACCAGCTCCCGACGCATGCCCTTTTGACCCAGCTCTTCGCGGCGGTCGACTTGAACGAGGACGCGCAAGCTTCCGTTCTGCGCCACGGTGGCCTCCAGAAAGTGCCGAATCCCTGCGAGATCACCCTTGTTGACTACCCCCAAGTGGTGCTGTGCACCCTTGACCACCTGCACGTCGCGGAACAACCGTGAGAAGTTGTCGACACCGTCAGCGTTCAACGCTTGCCGGAGTTCATTCAGGCTGTGTCCTCGGAGATCACCTGTGACGACGAAGCGGTGAATCGTTCCCAACTCGCGGATGGTCATCAGCGCCGAGGCGGCGTCCATGGCTGCGCTACCGGGTTTTTTGCCCTGTGCCAACTTGGCCCTCAGGCGCTCCAACGCCTCGTGCGGTACTGAATACTCCACGACGAGAGTGCCGGTTGGGAAGCGGGCCGTATGGTAGAGCTCGCCTTGCCGCTCTCGGTAGACTGGCTCGGTGGGCCCGCCCCGTTGGTAGCCGAGCTTGCTGAACACGGGATCGGCCGCCAACCGGTCCCACTGTGTCTGCAGGGCCTTGCTCGTGGCGAAAACGATTGGGTCGATGAACACGGCACTGGCCGGAACACTCGCTTCTCGCACGACCGCCTCGAACTGATTGATGTGATCGCCGTGAGCGTGCGTGATGTGAATGCTGTGAATGCGTTGCACTCTCATGCCGCTCATGAGTGAGCGCAGCTGCAACATGAACACAGCCTCGCTCAACTTTGGATGCTCGGAGGAGCTTCCCGTGTCTACCATGAGCGCGGTACGACCGTCAGAGGTGGTGAACACCGCGCTACCCGACGACCCCGTGGCAGAAATGCCCAGGCGAGCCGCTTGCCGCGATTGGTCTGCCGGCAACACGCGAACCAGCCCATTGCCAGGCAAGACATACAGCCGATTGTCTCCCCACAGCGTGACGGTGGTATCCTCACCCAGCGAAGTCCACTTGCTCGCGTCGAAAGTGGTCTCCTGCGGCTCGCAAGGCAGCACCACTTCCGGCACATCCCCCTGGCGACACGGATCCGAGCTGCTGTCCGCGGGAGGCGTCGGTTGGGGCGGCGGATCGAGAGGCTCGGTCAGACCGAGGTCATCCTCCTCGGGGTCGTCACCGGGTGGTTTCGAGGACTCGGTGGTGGGCGGTTCTTCGGGCTCGTTGGCTTTCGGCCCGTCGTCGCAAGCAACGAGCACCACCACGAGCAGCGAGCAAACCGCGGAACGAACTGCTGATTGGACGTGCTTGAACATGTTGCTCTCGCCTCCGTTTGGCTCCTTCGAGGTGAACGACCACCGTTGGTTGGCGGTGCAGGTACGAGGGTGTGTTTATTGTTTACAAGGGCAGAACATCAGGAACTTCGCAGTTCCGGTGGTGCGCAAGTTGCTACCGGCGGGATAGCGATTCCCATCCTCCTTCTTGGAGAATCTACCCCCGTCCGTGTCCAGAAAGGACCCATCGTACTGAACGCTGTGAGACTCTCCCCACGACAGCGTGTGTACGGTACAGCTGGTATCATCGGCCGGGTCCAGATTGATCAGGTCGACCATCTCCATGTGGCCAATCGGACTGTTGGGATCGAAGTAGAGCAAGAAGACGTCACAACCCCGCTGTGTGGCTTTCTGCGCCTGTTCACACGCGGACTCGCGAGGGCCGTCAAACGCGTACTCACCACAGTAGCCGTGACCGGCGAAGAACGGCCACATCTCGGGCACGCTTCCCGCATCTTCACCGGGAGTTGCGCCGAGCCGTTTCGAGAGATCGTTCCATTGTTCACAGCTCGCCTCGGGACCGAAGCCTGGAAGGCCCAGCTTGGCAGCGCAGGCGCCCGTCGCCACGCCGACGCAGGCTGCATCGTAGGTGGTATCCCATAGATCCGGGGTGATCTTGCGCCACGGCCACTTGGTGGTTGGGTCTGCATCGCCGGGGCGTGGTTCGGTCGCTGCCGGATCGAAGCCACACCAGGTTGCTGGCAGAATGGGAGTTGTCTCGCTTTCGCCCTTGTTCGGGTTGGGTCCCACGCTGGCCAGGATGGCTGGGTTCAGGCCCTCATCCACCAGAACTCGCAGCTGGCCGAAGGCTTCGGCTTGCTGCCCTTCATCGACGTTGGCTGCCCGCAGCTCGTCCAGCACCGCGACCGTTTGTTCGACGAGGGCGCGCCAGACGCCAAACGCGGCGCCGTTGGCAGTTGGCTCAGCCTCCGGTGATGGTAGGGAACCGCTTTCCACTGCCGCAGCGAAGCTGCCTTCATCGAACGCTTCGGCAACTGTGTCGAAGAGGCTTTCGGGATCGAGGCCCGCTTCCTCCAAGTCGCGCGACTGGCGTACCAGCGGCGGGAGACCGTATTGCGCCCAGTAGTGAGCGGGATCGCTCTCGTAGAACTCGCGGCTCGGGGTTGTCGGTCCGTTCTCGACCGAGGCGCCGCCGTTGTCCGTCTGACCACACGCGCCGACTGCGAACAGACTGACCACGACAAAGAGTTGAGAATTTACACTGGTTGAATCCACCGAGCATCCCTCCCCGGTTGGGCGGACATTCACCGAGCTCCAGGGTAGCCTCCGGCCGACGCCGCTGTCCAGCCGTGGTCACTCGAGGGAGTGATCCTGTATGTGTATCTGTGTGGAGTTCACACGTTTGCCGACGAGATTCGGCGACTCGGATCCATCGGTTATACTCCGCTGGGGTCGGACACCGCGACTCACCTCATGCAGCGACTCGACAAGCGCGTCGGATGATCCCGCCACGCCAGGACGTCGTCGCGCCCCGCACGACGCGCTTCGCGGCGCCGGGTGGCGCGTGCCGATCGAACCAGCGGTAGTGTAATTCGTCGCCAGCGGCGTCCTGTCCCGTGTGAGTCCCTTCGGAGTGCTCAGCCCCGGGCTCCTGTCAGTGAGCGTTCCTGATTCGTGAACGCTCACCTCAAAACCTGCCCCACAATCGTGCTCTCCCATTTAGAGTCGTGCTCGTGAACACGAACCCTGGGTCGTTCGTTGCGGTGGTGAGGGCGCGCGGCTGCGCTGGGCTTCTGGCGTTACTGAGCCCCGCCAGTCGAACGCCGATGCTGGGAGACGCCGTGCTGCGCCGGATGGTCCCACGTCGATCACCGGCCGCGGCGATCCAGGTCACCCCGTGTGCTTTGGCCAGGTCGTCGACTGCGAGATTGTGAGCGCGGCCAAGTGTGACTCGGTACTCGGCTGTGGCACTCGCGAGGGGTGCGTCGAAACCGAGCGAGTCGAACAGGGCGCGGCAGCGCATCTCATCACGGTTGGTTGGCTTTCCACCCGTGGAAGGGCGTTCGGCCGCGGAACACTCGGTTGATGCTGTGACGCGAGTTTTGCTGCCACAGAATCATTCGGTGTGCCGGGTGCGAAGGGCAACCTCCGTCGGCAACGGTTCCGGTGCGTCGTGGCAGTTCGCGCCGCTGTGGAGGGTGGCCGCTCTCGCTTGACGGGTGAACGGTTTGCAGCTTGTTTGCAGCTGTCGCATGGGATGTTTCAACCGATTGTCGTCGGCAGTCATCGCGCTGCCAGTTGTCATTTCTTGTTCCGAGAGTGAGGTCGACAGTGGTGCAACTGGCGTCAACACCACGCCGGGGAGTGCTGTGCCCAGCGTGACGGCGGTTTCACCGACGATGCCTGGCTCCGTCGGCTCTGTCCCCGTGGCGTCCGCTCCGAGCACCGTCGGCAGTGCCGATGGTACGACCAGCACCACGACATCTGCTCCGAGCGTCGGCGGCCCAGGCAGCGGCGTGGCGCCGGTGCAGACTCCCGGCAGCACGCCCGTGCCGTCCATGACGGCCCCGACGGGCAGCGACGTCGGCCCGAAGAACGACCCCTCCCCTGCCGGCACCAGCGGCAACAGCGGCGGATCGGACAACGCTGGCGGCGGCGGCAACAGTGGCGGCATGGGAGGTGCCGGAAGCGGAGGCGACGGCGGCAATGGAGATCCGGGGCCGCAGGAGCCCGAGCCTCCCCCGCCCGTGCCCGATCCCCCACCTCTTCAAGGTGGGCAGGATGGTCACGCCACGCACTATTGGGACTGCTGCAAGCCGAGCTGCGCCTGGCCCGATCAAGGCTCAGCCCACGCGTGCACCTCCGACAATCAGTTGCAGAGCAATCCCGACGAACAGAGTGGCTGCTTCGGCGGCAATGCGTATCAGTGCTGGAGCATGTCGCCGTGGGCGGTGAGCGACACCCTGGCCTACGGGTTCGCCGCTTTCAACTCCGGCTCGTGTGGCACGTGTTACCAGCTCGAGTTCACAGGAACCAGCAGCGCGGGATACGACGACCCGGGCGCGGCATCCATCTCTCACAAGATCATGATCGTGCAAACCGTCAATCGCGGTGGCATCGGCGGCGGGCAGTTCGACTTGCTCGTGCCGGGTGGTGGAGTGGGCGACTTCGACGCGTGTTCGAGACAGTGGAATGCGTCGGGTAGCCTGGGAGAGCGCTACGGCGGCTTCTTCCTCGAGTGCCGCAAACAGAACAGCGGCAATCACGACGGTATCAAGCAATGCTCTCGCAATCGCTGCGAACAGATGTTTGCCGATCCGAACGAGGCCGACTTGCTCGCCGGGTGCCTGTTCTGGGTGGACTGGGCGAACGTCGCAGACAACCCCAACTTCAAGTACGGCCAAGTAGACTGCCCTGAGGACATCTCCACGGTGTCTGGCATGTGAGCGCGGGGTGCGAGTCGAGCGCCGCGGTTCGCAAGCGAGCTCGAGGGTGGCGCTGCGCTCGCGGGCGGGTAGCCATCGAGGACTGATTCCTTCTGCCTGGATTATTGAAACGCCGAGTCGTTTCTTTGAACCGTTTTGCCTGGGTGACGCGGCTGCGCAGCGCGACAGAGATCCTCTGGCCGCTCGAAGATAGCCATGACAACCAAGCATCGTTCCTTTCTTGCTGGCGTCGTCGCCTGTTTGATTGCATGTGCCGGCTGCGGCAACGAGTCATCGGCTGGAGGAGCCCTGCAGACGGGGGCCGGCACGGCTCCCAGCGCCTTCGGTACCAGCCCAGCTTCCCAACTCCCGCAGACTCCCAGCGCGGATTCGACCCTCGGTTCGACAGCGGTCACCCCCAGCGTCGTGCGAACGTCCGCCGCGCCGCACGACCCGCCGAATGACATGGCGAACGATGCCAACACCGACCCAGGGAGCGAATCGACCACCGCCAATGGGAGCGCCAACTCGCCAGGCCTGACGAGCACTGCGGATGAACGAAACGCAGACCATGATGCGGGTGGAAGCACCGGGCAGGGCGAGACGCCAACCAGTGGTGGCACTGGGGGACGAGGTCCAAGTGCCGAGGCGCCCGCCCTGCAAGGCGCTGCGGGCAGCGATGACGAACGCGGGACACCCAACGATGACGGGATGGCCCCGAGGCGTACCGACGAGCGTTCGATCTCGTTCGGCACGCTACTCAATCCGCAGTCAGTCGTTCAGACGGCGCAGCAACTCGCGCTGGCGCAGGGCGATCCGAGTTCTCCCCAATGGCGAGCGAAGGGCGACCAGCGCCGCCGCTATGCGTCTGCGGAGACCGGCGCGGAGGAACCGTACCGGATCGTGGTACCGACGAGTTGGGACGGAAGCTCCGAGTTGCCGCTGCTGATGTTCTTGCACGGTGCCGGGAGCGACGAGAACACCTACTTGGATCAGAATGGCGGGCAGCTGGTTCAACTTGCCGAGCGGTTCGGATACTTGCTCGTTTCGCCGCGCGGCGCGTCTGGCGCTTACGGCAATTTCTTGAGATTGAGTGCGCCGTTTGGTAACCCGACTGGCGCGGATGAGTTGATGTCGATGGTTACGTCGCAGAGCGAGCTCGGTAACGAGCAGAGTGAACAAGACGTGATCAACGTGTTGGAGCTCGTGTTGCACGAGTACCCAATCGATCGCTCCGCGATGTTTCTCGCCGGGCACTCGATGGGTAGCGGTGGCACCTGGTACATCGGCGGTAAGTACGCCCATTATTGGCGCGGCTTGGCTCCGATGTCGGGTCCTTTCGTTCAAGAGAAGCAATACCCCTGGGAGGACTTGCGCGACAAGGCGATCGTCGTGACGGAAGGCACTCAGACCCCCTCTTTGGAGGGCAGCCAACTGCTCGGTGAGTGGTTGAGCCAGAATGGCTTCATGGCAGAGTACTGGGAGGTCGATGCGGATCACGGTGGCATGATCGCCTTGGTACTGCCGGACATCTTCGACTTCTTCGAACGCGCGCGTTGAAGCGTGGCGCTACTCGAGTGGTCCATCACCGTCTGAAACTCCACCGAGAACGAGCCGTCACGTCAGTGCGCTTGATCTCTTGCGTCAATCGCGACCAGGTTGATTGCCACGCGCTCGTGCCTCGACGTGCCAACCCGTCAGATGGGTTCGCACTCGGGTGGTTCGGTCCCTGGCGGACACGTTCCAGTGGGCGGCGGTTCGTTCGTGCCTCCAGCGTCGCAGGGCGTTCCACCCTCGCACGGTGCGGAGTCCATGCCGCCGTCATCCGGAGGCGGGCGGCTCGGGGTGTCGGGGCCAACGGGTTCACACTCCGGGGGCTCGCTGCCCTCCGGACATCCCGCATCGGCTGCAGTCGTGGGTGAGCAATTGTCGCCCACGCACGGTTGGGTCGTCGTGGCCGTCGGGTTCACCGGCGGATCGGGCTGCGGCCCGCCGTTGGTCGGCTGCGGTTCGACGGGCTCGCATTCCGGCGGTTCCGTGCCTGGTGGACACGGCCCGGTGGGCTTGATCACGCCCGGCTCGGGCGATGTGCCGGGTTGCGGATCACACTCACTGCCGCTGCCACCCTCTGCACACGTACTGGAAGGCGCTGCGTCCGTCATTGGCGTCGGCTGTGAAGGTCCGGCCTCTTTCTCGCCCATCGACGTGTCGCTCGGCGAGGGTTTGTCGGTGGTCGAGCCCGTGTCGTCGTCTCCGCTCGATCCGCCGCACCCGATGAGGGCGACGCCCGCCGCGAGGACCAAGCCCCACGGAGGCCGACGCGCTGCGTCGCTCGTTGGATCGGTGCTTGGCCGCGCGAATAGAACACGCCAGATCGTCGTCGTCATCCCCATTTGGCACTCCCTGTACACTTCAAGCGGTTTGTAGCATCAACCAGGCTCTCGTGCACCTTTCGGGCGATGATCACTCGGCGCGGCTGATCGTCTAGCCCGCCAGGGGTGGAAGTCCCCGGAAATAGACGGATGCACTGCGGGGCAGCGGGTTTGCCCCGCAGTGCAAGGGTCCGGTTACCGTCGCGCCGCGTCGTTATCGCGGACGAACCGGTGCTGCCGAGCGTTGCACGTCAGGCTTGCGTTTTGCGACACACGTTCCGCTTTGGCAGACGCTGCCGCCGGGGCAGTCCAGCCCCGTGTCACACTCACCCGGGGCCTTGTCTTTCGGAGCCTGCATGCACCACGCTGCAGTTGCTGCTTTCGTTCCGAGACTCCTTGGACCATTGACCGCTCGCGCGCGCGTTTGCCGTGCGTTGGCCGCCGCTGTTGCCTTGCCAGCGCAACTCCGCGCCGTGCTGCGCAATCCGCTCAGATCCGATAGCGCGCCGTTGGGAGCAGGCTCGGTGCACTCGACTCGTTCTTGGAAGTGCACCGCTTGGTGACCATCGACCTCGAACAGTGGCTCGCCGAGCAGCGCCCAGCTCCCGCTCGCGCCGGCGGAGTGCAGGGCGAGACCCAGCCGCTGGCCAACACTCAGCGTCCCGGTGAACTTACCACCGCTGGTTTCCAGCCACTTGACGGAACCGTCCCTGTCCGGGATGGGTCGTGGGCTCCAGCTGCTCAACTCCCGCGCGCCGATCTGCACTTCCACGCGCTTGGGTGCCGTACCGCTGAGTACCTCGGCCACATCGAGAGCGATGACCAGCGCGGGATCGACCGTGTCGCATTCCGAGACTTCGACGACCTCTCCGGGACTGCTCCCCGCTCCGACGAGCGGTGCATCGACGAAGCGAAGGTCGGCAACGGTCCCGTACACGACCGCGTCGACGGAGTTGACCCAGTCGCAGGCGTCCAGCGTTTGACCGTGACGCTCGGCGCAGTCACCCTCTTCGACGACGGCGGGTAGTGATGCCTGAGAGGGGGCAGCGATCGAGACCGGCTCGGACACCTGACCCACTTCCGGTGGATCGCCAGCGCCCTCGGCGGTCGGATCGAAACGACCTTCGTCGACTTGGGATTGACAGGCCAGCAACATGCAGCCGCTCGAAACCCCCGCTAGCAAAATCGAGATAATGCGTTTCATGATTCGTGCTCCTTACCTGGCGTAGGTTACCATGTTCGAGATGGTCCAGTAGTTGATGGCACTTGCGCCGATGTCGCTGTACCCAAGGCTTCCTTCGGAGGTCCAAGTCTGCCCGTCGGATGACGAGTACAACTCGAGATTCTGATTCGTGCGCATGGGGCGGACCACGACCCAGAATTTGCTGTCGTGGTAGTACGCGGCGACGCGGGATGCGGTCGGCACGTTGACGGCAATCGTGTCGAAGCCCGACGCGATGTGGATGTTGTATCTGTCCGTCCCCGTGGACGACCAGAAGCGCTTGATGCGAACGTTCTTGAAGCTCGCCGACTGGTCCGTGTAGGCGACGATGCAGTCGTAGCCGCCGGCCGAGAACGCGTTGCAGGCAACCGCTGGAGCAATCGAGGACTGAACGCCGAGGCTGCTGGGGACGGGCAACGTGAAGTTGTTCACGAAGCCGGTGGCAATCATCACTTCCCGACTGGCGGAGTCGTTGAGCCGGTTCTGGTTGATCCACGCCGTCGTTGCGCGATTGTTGTAGTTGTCCCAAGCGACGCTGATCTCTCTGCCGCTGAAGACGTATGAGGAGCTCGAGCAGGTCAGAAAACCCGTCATCGAGTCGCAGGATCGTAGGTAGCCCGCGATGTTCGTGCTGTTGAAGCCGTCGTCCGAACGCTGATAGCGCATGTAGTGCTTGCCGTCCCAAGCGTACGTTGGTGTCTCGGCGGCGTCGCCGTAGAAGACTCGGTTCATGTCCTCGTCTTCCCGCCAGATGGCATTGACGGGACCCACGCCGGCTGTCGAGTCGATGCCGAGGTCCGCCGTGGTGCAATTCGTGGCCGGCGAAGACGTCGCCGTCCAACCAAAGCAGGGGTTGCGCTTGTTCGCCGTGGACCACAACCAAGTGCCCGTGTTGTGGGTCAATCCAGACGAGACCTTGGCGTGTCCGCTCGAAGTGGAGCTCTCCGAACCGATCGCCGCGCCACTGTGAATGCGACGCATTACCGTTCGACTTCGGTGACCGGAGATCTGCTCGAGGCACTCCAAGTCCCATTGATACAGATCGCGTTTGCGGTTGGTGCCGATCTCGGTCGGGTCCATGACCGCTTGCTCTCCACCACTGGGGTGGCCCAGGCGTTGGGTGTGCCCCATCTCGTGTGAGAGTGTCTGAACCAGGTCCCACTGGGTCGCGCCGATGTTACCCGTCGCCCAGTTCCACGGATTACCGGAACCGTCTTTCGTGCGGATCTTGATGATGAACTGCGTGGCCTTGCCGCTGGTGTCGAAGCACGCGCCAGACGTCACCGCTTTGGACCCCGAGGCGTCCTCGACGACGACCAGCGAGAAGTTGATGCCCGCGCTCTGACACGCAGCTAGCGTGCTGGGCATGTCCGCGGCAGTGAGGCTCGTGCTGGAGCCCAGCCGGAACGTCCCAGCATTGCCCTGCTCGTTCCACAGGTCCGCGCCTTGTATGACCGCGTGAGCACCGTCGTCGCGGCTCACTGTCGATATGAGGTCGAACGACGCTCCGTTGATGCGATAGGTCTTTCGGCCGTTGGTGTTTCCATGATTGGTGTTGGACGTTACACAGACTGCGTTCGCCACTGGTGCCCAGCCCATGAAGAGCAGTGCGGCGACGAACGGCAGCCAAAACAACCCGAGTTGTCGGCTCATCGTATCCTCCCTTTGTCATGCCGGGGTGCCCGGCTCGCCCGCGACCTTGAGGGAAGACCGCTTTGCTGTCAATTCTAGCTTTGAGAAAATGTTGGTCGTGTGAGGTGATCGGGAGTTGTCGTTGAGATTGCTCCCAGAGGGCGACTGTTCTTCCCTTTTGGAAAGCTGAAGTAGAGGATTAGCCTTTGGTTGGGGGCTCCCATTGAAACAACTGTTTCACGATTCCGATCACTGGTTGTGGCTAAGAGTCACCGACTCGAGCCTTGGGCCGTACGGCTCATCGAAAGCATGGCAGTGCGGTGCGTCAGAAGCGGACGCAAGCGGATGTCTCGCTGCCGGCACTTTCTGCGGCCTTTCTCGGAAGAGATGCGACCCCTGCGCGAAATGAGCGTTCGCGATTCGCGAACGCTCATTGGATGCAACAGTGAACGGAGTCGAGAAAGCGAGTGCAAAGGGGCAGTCTTCTCGAGCCTCACCAGACTGCCCGACGATCGTGCTCGCCCATCTAGCTCAAACGTCGTAGCCTAGCTCCTCGTGCTCGACGAGATCGAGACCTTCGCGTTCTGCTTGCTCGGTCACGCGCAATCCACCCATCCAGATCCGCACGAGCCACAGCACTGCAGCGGATGCCAGCGCGGCGTATGCCGCCGTGGCCACAGCTGCCAGCGCTTGCGTACCGAGCTGCCGAATGATGTCGAAGTCGACTGCAGCGCCGCCGAGTTCCGGCGCGGCGAAGATCCCAACCAGAATCGTACCGACGAAGCCGCCAACGCCGTGTACGCCGAACACGTCCAGTGAGTCGTCGTAGCCGAGTCTCGGCTTGAGCAGCACCGACGCCCAGTAGCAGACGAGCCCGGACGTGAGCCCTATCGCCAGTGCACCCAACGGGCCCACGCTTCCACTCGCCGGAGTGATTGCGGCCAACCCCGCGATGGACCCCGTGGCCGCGCCGAGGACACTGGGCTTGCCGTTCTTGTTCCATTCGACGACGATCCAAACGAGGGCCCCCACGCTCGCGGAGAGATGGGTGACGAGGATGGCCATCGCGGCGTCAGCTCCGGCGGAAAGCGCGCTGCCGCCGTTGAATCCAAACCACCCGACCCACAGCATGGCCGTACCCGTGACGGTCATCGTCAGGTTGTGTGGTCTGCGGATCTGATCAGGGTAGCCGTCGCGCTTGCCCACCATGATGCACGCTACGAGTGCGCCAACCCCGGCGGTGATGTGTACGACGATGCCCCCGGCGAAGTCGATGACACCCATGTCACCAAACAAGGAGCCCGCGCCGCCCCAAACCGCATGGCACACCGGCAAGTAAACGACCACGAGCCAGATCAGGCTGAACGCGAGTACCGCGCTGAACTTCATGCGCTCGGCAAACGCGCCGATCATGAGTGCTGGCGTGATGATCGCGAAGGTCATCTGGAACATGAAGAACAGCGGCTCGGGGATCGTCCCCCACACCGCGTCGCGCCCCACGCCGAACAGCATCGCCTTCGATAGCGTGCCGACGAAGGAATTGAGCGTGATCTCTCCCTGTTGCATTCCGGTCGAATCGAAGGCGACGCTGTATCCGAAGCAGAGCCAAATGATCGTCACCGCGGCCGTCAGCGCCACACACTGCATCATCAGGGACAGCACGTTGCGCTTCGCCACCAGCCCCGCGTAGAAGAGGAAGAGTCCTGGTATCGTCATGAACAGGACGAGCGCTGAGGACACCAGGATCCACGCGGTGTCCGCACCGCTGATCTCGGGCTGCGCGGCCAAGGCCTGTGCGGGAAAGCCGAGCAGGAGCAGCAGAGCGAGAAGTGCAATTGGAGTGCGCGCAGGGGCGAAAGTCATCGTTTCTCCATGGGTTTCGGTAATGTTTCGAAAACGTTGAGAAACAAAGAAACAGTTTCGGTTAGGTTTCTGCTTGGTTTCTCTGGCTGACGCAGGTCCGATGACGCACGGAAACGGCTGTGAATTCGCTCGGTGGGGGTCACGTTCGCGGGGGGCTCCGAATCTGACAGTCGCGTGTCAGAGAAGAGGAGGAGCTCCCGGGCGGCTTTTCGGCCCGGGGGCCACGGGGGCACGCACCATCTTATGCCGGTTGCTGGTGACGTTGCCGGTCCTGCTGTTCCGGAAGCCGCGGACTCGGCGAACGCCATCGCGAAAGAAGTGTTTGTGGTGAATTAACGATCGCGTGTCGTTGCCGCTCCGCTCCGCTCCACCCGCGGAGTCGACAATGGCACGGGGCAAGCTTCACCCGCCCGTCGAGCTGGCGTAAAAGGGACGCCGGTGAACGGAGGGGGATATGGAGTCCAAGGTACTCATCGACCTGATCGTCAAGCAAACCACGATACTCATTGCGCAATTGTCGACTGCCGCCGGGGTGCGTGCACCCCT
>QJWJ01000227.1 GCA_003235365.1 Deltaproteobacteria bacterium | reverse complement strand
CAGACCGTAGCTGATGACGCGATTGGCGAAGTCGTTCCACGTGGCGATGTCGTTCGAGCCGTTCGAAGCGCCGGCGAGCAAGAGACGGACCGCGATGCCGAGGACGATGCCGAGCATCGCCACGCGTTCGAAATCCGAGTGCTCTTCCCAGAAACCCCAAAGTGGGCGTCGTTGGGCGTCGTTGTCATGTTCTGCCGCCACGAAAGCGCCGTAGCCGAATTGGGTACACACGGGCAAGCCCGAGCCGTTTCAAAACCGGCAAAGCGTTCAGCACCGCGAAGGTTTCGCGCAGAACACAAGCCTGTACGGATCAGCAAATCGTTTCGATTGGTGGTCGAGCGTTTCACGACGCAATTCGGCCAATCCAGGGCGCTGGAGTTCTGTTCGCGCGATGGAACACGTTTCGTGAGTGCGCTGGGGATCACTCGCAGGCGCGGCGCGGCGCGCCCCCACTCAGCTGGACCGGCCGTCCGCGAGCACCCGCTCGTTGAGCACGTGCGGCCACCTTCCGACGAATGTCGTCACCGTCATCGCCCTTGAAGGCCGGAAGCAGGACACCGTCGGTGTCATTGCCCGCGACCCGTTCGAGGTGATGCCTGAGCTACTGTCGCCCGAGGTGACTCACGAGGTGACGCCCGTGGCGGCGCCGCGGGCGGGGTCACTGCCAGACATGTCGGGTTTCGGGTTATCGTTGCCCGGTGCAGCGCTCGGGTTGTCTGTTCGACTGGTGGGTTTGGGGTTACCGTTGCCCGTGGTGGGTCAGCCGCATCCGCGCTTGGCTCGTTGCACGCAGCATTGGCAGCCCTGCAAACCCCGAGAGCGGTCCGGTGTACCGCGGTGCGTCGCTCAGCGAACAGCGAATGACCGCGCGCGTAGTGCGAGCGCCTGGATTTGCTGCGTGGCAGCCGCCCAGGGCAGCGCGAGCGCCTGGTTTCGCTTGCCCAGAGCCGAACGGGGCACTCGACTTGCCCAGATCAGCACGAAATCAGTCAAACAGGGCACTCGACTTGCCCAGATTTGCTTCTCGCAAGCCGAACAGGGCACTCGACTTGCCCAAATTTGCACACGATCAGCTGCGCGGGGCACTCGACTTGCCCAAATCTGCACATGAGTAGCGCGGCGGGAGCTCAGCCCCGTTTGCGGGCGACGACGAACAGGCTGCGCGTCTCGACCGGGTAGTACCCGGTTTCGAGCATCTCGAAACCGGCGTTTGCGAGGTTAGCGCTCAGTTGCTGCTCCGTGACGAAGCTGACGTATGGCGCTTGCCCAACGGCGCGCAGGGCGGGGATGAGCAAGCGCAACAGCGCACTTCGGTCACCGAGACAAGGGGTCTTCGAGATGAACAAACCGCCCGGTTTGAGCAGGGCCGACACGTGCTGGAGTTGCTTCGAATGATCGGGCAGGAGATGCAGGAGGTTGAACGCCAGGACGACGTCGAAGGTTTCGCCGCGCGTCAGCTGATCCTCGAGCGTTCCGCGCTCGAATTGCAGATTGCTCCGGCCTTGGGCGATGGCTTTTTCCTGGGCGATGCGAATCATCGCTTCGGAGATGTCCGTCGCCCGATAGCTGCCAGTGGCGTCTGCAAGCCGCAGCGCGGTCGTCCCGGTTCCACAACCCAGCTCGAGCGCTCGTTGCTCCGGCTTCAGGTGGGTGCGCACCCGCCGCAGCGTTTCGGCGTAGGCCTCCTCGTCGGCGATGGGCTTCTTCGAGTAGCGCGCCGCCTGTCGGTTCCAGAAGTCCGGATTGGTGGTTGCGTTCATGGATCACGAGTGAGCCATACAAATTTCCGCCGTTCATCGGCGATTATCGTACATGTGATATACGAATTTCGATGAGCTGGGTTCGCGACGCGTTTGACTGGAACCAGGCGCGGGCCTTCTTGGTTGCCGCGCAAGAGGGCTCTTTTTCCGCGGCCGCGCGCAAGCTTCGCCAAACTCAGCCGACGCTGAGTCGGCAGGTGGGCGCGCTCGAGGAGCAGCTCGGCGTGACGCTTTTCGAGCGGGTGGGGCGAGGGCTCGTGCTGACCGACACGGGGCGAGACCTGCTCGAACACGTTCGCAGCATGAACGACGCGGCGGGGCGGGTTGCGTCCGGAGCGGCCGGGCACTCTCAAACCATCTTTGGACGGGTGCGTATCTCGACCGGCGAAGCCGTGGCCGCGTACCTGATGCCTCCGATCGTGTGCGCGCTTCGCGACGAATACCCCGAGATCGAAGTGGAAGTCGTCGCTTCGAACCAGCTGAGTGACTTGCGCAAGCGCGAAGCCGACATCGCCGTCCGCCACGTGCGCCCCGCCCAGACCGGGCTGTTCGTTCAGAAGATCAAGGACTCGGCGGCACATCTTTATGCGGCCACCTCATGGATCGAACGGCACGGTGCCCTCGTCGAGCCGAGCGACGTCGAGCGCGCGACCTTCGTTGGCGTCGAGGACAACGAGCTCTTCTTGCGAATGCTCAGCGAGGCCGGACTCCAGGTCTCTGCAGGGCAGTTCAAAGTGCTCAGCGAGAGTCACGTCGTGGTGTGGGAAATGCTGAAGCAAGGTGCCGGGATCGGCGGGATGATCCGCGAGATTGCGGACCGGACCCCCGACGTCGTTCGTGTCCTGCCCGAGCGCGTCGACATCCCCGTACCGTTCTGGTTGTGTACGCACCGCGAGTTGCGTACGAGTCGCCGGATCCGTCTGGTCTACGACTTCTTGCTCGCGGCGTTGCGCGCTACCTGACCATATGCGTCAGCGCATCAGGATCTCGTCCCAATGCCCGACACTGTCGCGGTAGTTGTAGATGTCCAACTGACCGATCGACGTGGCCGAGTTTTGAAACCCGAAGCCCGTACCCAGTCGAACGCCGTCGACGTCCAGGTCGTAGGTCTTCTTGTCCCAGTCGATGGTGAACTCGAAGTGGTACCACACGTTTGCGACGTAGCTACCAACCGTCCAATGGGTGGTGCCATTGCTCGCGTGGAAGGTCCCACCTTCGTCGTTGTCAAAGTAGATGGAGAGCACGCCCGCGTTGTTGCTCTGTCGCAGGGAGAAGTACGTATCCGCGAGTTCGGTCGTCGCGGAGCGGCCCCAGAAGGAAACGTACGTGGGCCGAATGTCGGGAAGCTCCCGGTAGTACCCCTGATCGTGATTGCTGTTGCGGTCGATACGAGCGCTGTACTTCGTGCCCGCAGCAGCGGTAGCGCTGGTCACGCTCATCGTCGACGCGCCGCCGCGCGATAGCCAACCGTCGAGATCTCCATCCTCGAAGTCCTCGAAAAAGAGCGCATCGACGCACTCTCCGCTACTGCAAGCGACGGGGCACGAAAGCTGTTCATCGACGTATCCAGTGCCGAGCGCATTGCACGTGGTTGCGATGTTGGCATCACATACGGGTGCATTGGGGGTGCAGAGTTGAAAAATGCATTCACCCACCGCGGGGTCACAAATCTCATTCTCAGCACACTGCCCGGGAGTTTCCGAGAGTCCGTCCGCGGCGCAGACGTAGCGCGTTGCGCCGCTACAGCGTATGGCGCCTGGCTCACAAGCGCGGAAGACACACGCACCGCCGGAGCAGGATTGACCCGTCGCCCCGCAATTGACGCGACTGAGCGTCAACCCATCGTCTGAACAAGTCTCCACCTGGCCGTTCACGCACTCCACGCTGCCCGGCGTGCAGAGCCAATCCATGCAGCTGGCCTCGTCGTCTGTCTCGACGCACGTCTGTTCGCTGCCGCACGCCTCGGCAAGTACGAAATCCCTACCATCGCACTCGTACGTCTTGTTTTCTAGGCACCCGCTGGTGCCAATCGGGCATCGATCGGGCGTGCACTGATGGTTCTCGGTGCAGTGGAAGTCGGCGTCACAATCGACGTCGGTCAGGCATTGCACGCAGGCTCCAAGTGTGACTTCGCACACCATGCCCTGATCCGCGCAAGCGGCATCGGATTGGCAAGCGAAGCGACACTGCTGCTCGATGCATTCGCCGTCTTCGCCGCAGTCTGCGTCCTCCAAGCAACCGACGCAGATCCCGCTTGCAACGTCGCAGACCGTGGTGTCCACACAGCTGTCGGAATCGGTACAGCGCGCGGTGGCGATACATTCGCCGGCGGTGCAAACCTGTCCCGTGGCGCAATCACTGCCGTCAATGCATCCGACGCAAGTGCCGGTCTTGGGATCACACACTTGGGCTTGGGGACACCCGAGACCGATGCCGCACCCGGGATCGGGATCATCGTCATCCGTCACGACGCTCGGCGTGTCGTTGGCATCGCCAGCGTCGACTTCAGTCTGTTTGCCTCCACCATTGTTCGGCTCTGCGCACGTCTCGTCGTTGCAAGTCGAGCCGCCATCGCAGCCTCGATCGTCTTCGCACGGGTCGCTTGGCGAGCCGGCCTCGCGGCGTTCGTTCGCCTTCTTGCCGGAGCCGGTCGTTCCTGCTTCCTCATCGCCGGATGCTGGTCCCGCATCCTCGTGCTCGTCCGTCTTGCTTGCTGAGAAGCCTTCACCTCTGCAAGCCGCTGAACCCACGATTGCCAGGACCCCGACTGATACTCGCTGTGCCCAATTCATGCCTCGGGCAGCCTAGCGGTCGGGGGAATCGCTGTCCATGGGTTGCTCATTGGTGAACGCTCGCGGAGCTGCTGTCCCAGAACCGATCACGAAGGGAGCTTGTGGCCTAGCAACACCGGCGAACCATGGTCAAAAGGCGCTACAGCACCGATCGGCTTGCCAATGCACGGAAATGCCCCGAAAAGTCGCCCCAGCGGGGGTGAGGGCGTTTTTCGGGGCCGCGTTCGGGCACTCTTGCTCCCAACTCGGTGCTCTAGGTTGTTGATTTGTCGCGGCAATCAACACGATTGCCGCTCCAGAAGGACTGTCGGTGGGGCAGTGCTGTGGCGATCCAGGAGATCGTTTCGTCGCGTTTTGGGGCGTGAAGGCTCTCAGTCACGCTGAACTTGGCGGACACCACTCCCCGATAGCATCTCGCTGGAAAGGCCCCTCAAGTGTTCCACCGCGGGGGCACCCGCCTGACCCGGTTACCCGACAGCATCACCACGACTCGCGAAGCACACAAAGTGTCGTTGGGCGTCCCTTCCGAGGTCACCGCGTGAGCTAGCCGAGCCAGGGTCGAGCGCGTTACCTGCGGGAAGAAGGTTGATCGAGCCGTGAGTGTGTGTCTGAGGTAAATGATTGCCTGCTACTGCGAGAGGGCGCCCGGCCCCCTCCGACCCGTGGCGCGAGCAAACTGCACGAGGGGTCACCGTTCGACGTCTACCCTCCACTGGCCGTTGACCAGTACTGGGAGCGCGGTTAACTCGTCGAGGTCAATGGGGCGCACCTCCGCCACTGCGATGCCCAGACTCACAAGGCGGCCGCCGGCCCGCTCGGCGTCCCATTCCTGGTTGCTCCTGAAGCGATCGCTGATCGCTTCGATATGACTCCGAAAAGGTACCACTGCCGTGATCGAGCTAGGATGGCAGCCTCCGAGCCGACCGAGGGGTGGTTGGACTCCTGTTTCTGAACCCCCTTGACGCTCTGATGGTCGCGCCACATCTGGACGCAAACATGTCAAAGCATCAGGTGCTGGCGGTCTGTCTTCTGGTAGGAACTGCGATTGGCTGTAGTTCGAACGAGCACTCGGATGACGATGCACGTGGTGCTAGAGACGACGACGCTGATGATACTGATGACGCCGACGATGACGATGGCGGTCAGGACGATGGCGGCGCCAGCCTTTCCGACTCCAGCACGTACCTCCAAGTCGTTTCCGTAGCCAAGATGATCTACGATGCCGTCGAGGCAGACGAGGACGTTTCTCCGCACATCGAAGCCGTACTCGCAGCGTTCGGTGTGCCGACGCTGGATCCCGATGACGAAGACGGCGCGCTGGACCGGATCGATGCGGGGTTGCCCTTCGTGACGTCACGTGTCGTCGAGGAGATGGCGGCGGCCTATTCGCAGGGCCGTTTCGTCGGTGCGGAGGGCTTCGCCGAGGGTCTCGTCGAGCAGGGCGTCGAGCTCGCCTACCCCTACAATCTCGGTGCCGAACTCGAGTACTCATTCCTCGGTTCGATGCTCTACTCGTTTGCGACCACGGGGGAGGTCATGCCGGACGTTCCGTTGGAGTCCGGGTATGTCCTTCCGTCACTCGTTCGAGAGCTGGGGCAAGAGCGGGCACGCCGCACCAACCCCGACGCGTTGGAACCGTTCTGGGGCGACGGGCGGCTCGATCCCCTGCAGTTCACGTTGCTCTCGTTCACGATCTTCGCGAAGCCGACAAGTCCAGACGTGGGGTTGTTCGCGAGTTCCGAATTGTCGCTCCTCGAGGCTAACTCCGCCGCGGACTTCATCCGAGATCAGCTCCGCAACAAGATCAAAGGCAAGATTGAGGGCGAGCTCACGAGCGCGGTGCAGCAGTTGGTGGAGGTGCCGCTCGACAAGAAGGATGCGGCGAAGGTGAGCGTCTGCGGCTCGCTCATCTTGTACGGGCACAAGGTCTCGATCACCAACACCCCAGACCTACTCTGGCACGCACCGAAAACGCCGAACCTCACCGAGGTCGAGATGACGCTCACCTTCGAGGACGACTACCACGACAACTGGGCTCGCGCCGTGCTTGGATCTGCGGTTACCGACCTGACTGGTTGCAAGTTCCCGCGACAGGGACCGATCGATGGCAAGCGGGTCAGGTGGGATGTTTCCAGTGGTCTCGAGGGCCACGGTTCGTACGACATCACCGCAACCGTCACGAACGACGAAGGCAAGGCCGTTGCTAGTTGGCGCACCGTCAACGACGAATACCCGGAAGCCTGCCAGGTGTTCGAGAAACAGCGGGACGCCGTGGGGGCGACTGAGGCCGTGGTGAGCGGGTTGCTTTCGGGATGGAGCACGGTGGAGACGATCGTCACCTTCCTCAACCCCAACACGGGTACCCGAGGAAACGCCCCACTGACGGTGCTGTACTACGAAGTGACCACAGACGATACCTGTCACCGCGAATGAACGTGGCAACGCGCGCCGTGCGTCGGCTCGTCCAGTTCGCCCCCGCGCTGACCCTCAGCGTCACCTCGCTGTTCGCGCTTCCACACGAGGCCGGTGGTTTTCGGCTCGCAAAGTGGGGGGCTTTCGGGATCGCGCTGGCCGTCGGTGGCGTCTTGCTCATGCGGGCCCCCCGGCGACTCCCACGGCGTTGGTTTCCGTTGGGGGTATTCGTCGCGTCGGCCGTGGCGTTCCCAGCGCTGGGGTCTGGGTTTGCGCCGGCGCACTGGCCTTCCGCGCTGGTCCTACTGTCCGGGTTCGCGTTCTTCGTTGTCACCGTCATCGCCCTCGATGACGATGACAGCGCGCGCCGAATGAACCTCGTTGCGCTCACGACGACAGGAGCGCTGTGCGGGGTCGTCGTGCTGTTACAGGTCGCTGGGCTGCGTTGGCTCACTAGTGACGTCTACACGGGCATCGAGTTCCGCGCGCCCGGAACATTCGGCAACCCAAACTGGGCCGCCGCATTCCTTGCGCCGCTCGTACCTCTGGCGCTCGGCCTCGCCGCCAGCGCAGAGCGGCGTTGGTTGTATCATGCTGCCGCAGCCCTCCTGTCGCTGGCCACGGTCGCAACGCTGTCGAAGGGGGGCGTGCTAACGCTCGCTGCGGGCGTGTTCGTGTTTGCCCTTCTCGGCAGCAGCATTCCCTGGCGCCGCCGGTTTGCGCTGGTGGCTGCAGCGTTGGCGTGCGCGTCGGTCGCACTCGTGCTGGCGTGGCAACACGACGTGATGCAAGCGCCGTGGCTGCGTGGGCGGCTCTTTCTCTGGAGGGCGGCGCTCTTGCTCGTTGGCGATCACCCCCTCACCGGTGTGGGCCTCGGCGGATACCCGTCCGCTTATGGGCGAGCTGCCGCAACCCTCATCGACGGTGATCCGGAAGCATTCCTGCCGTTGTCGAGCGTTGACTTCGCGCACAACGACTTGCTGCAGTTCGCGGCTGAGGGCGGTCTGATTACGGCGGTGGCGTTCGTCGTCGTGGTGGGGGCGGCGCTAGCGACTGCTCGAGAGCGCCAAGACCCACTGTCATCGGCGGTGCGGGCGGCGGTGGCGGCGATCTTCGTCAACGGGTTCGTGGATTCGACGCTGCGAATCCCGTCGACGTTCGCACTGTTGTTCTTCTTGCTCGGCTGGCTTGCACCCACGACGGCTGGTGGGGGCGGGCATCGCGCGCTTCGCGCTCTGCTTGGGGTCACCACGCTGTTGGGGGTGCTGCAGGGCGTGCGTTTCACTGTCGGCAATGCACACTGGACTCGCGGACGCGACGCGTTGCTTGCGGGCCGTCCCGCGGTGGCGGCTCTCGAGGGTGCGCGTTTCTGGATGCCGGAGCATGGGCGCAGCGCCTCGCAGCTCACTCGCGCGCTGGCGCGTGCGGGAAGAATTGACGATGCCCTGTCAGCATCGGCCATCGCTGCGTCTCTGCGCTTCGATTTCGACGACGAAATCTTCCGCCGCGACTTGCAGAGTCGTTCGCTCGACCGCGGCGCGGCGATCCAGAGTTGGCGTGAATTTTCAGCGCGCTTCCCGATTCTCGTTACGCCCCATCTCCGCCTCGGGTCGTTGTACGTTCAGATGAACGACCGGGCGGCAGCACTCGTCGAATACGAGACTGTGCTCGCAAACCGACAACCCACACGCCGTGCGGAGGCGGCCCGAGCGCAGGCTCGGGGCCTCCTGAGATCGCTGTTGTCCAAGTCACCGACGAACGATTGATGCGCTCTCCGCCAACCGTCCCCTCGTCAATTGGGACAGACGCAAGCGTCTTGTGAGTAGAAGCAATCCACGCGATCGCTACCGAGATGCGTCCTCAATACACAGGGTCACGGACTGTGGCAAAAGGTGTACACGTACCGGGGCCCCATTGTGCTTGAATCCCGTTGGGGCGGGTTCGCACCGCATCAGCTCCCCGCCGACGTCTCGAGCTCACGCATGGGCCGCTGAAGGTCATTGGGGCAGATGCTGCGCGAGTGCAGTGCGAGGTCGCACAAAAAGATTGGAAAGCGACGCGGGGCGGTGGAACAATCGCTCGCGGCGAGGTAGCTCTCGGCGGGACCGGATGCGCGGGGCTCCGCGCTGGTCTCGTTGACAAACATCTCCAGGGGGAAATGAACATGAAAAAGCATGCTCTTGCGATAGCGTTGCTCTGCGTGGGGGTTCTCGTTGCAACCGCCGCATACGCCGCATCCGTGGCGATTACTCAGTCCAAGTTCAAGTACAACGGGATCGCCTACTTCCGGGCAAAGTCCGAGAATGTCGTGCTGGCGTCGTACGGTGAAAAGAAGACTCCCGTCGGGAAGCCGAACTATCTTGCCGTTCAGAACGACGTCAATCGCGCCAAGCTCGGCAAAGTGAAGGTCAAGATCAGCGGTCCGTATACCGTCGACTGGGGCAAGTTCTCCGCGTCCGAAGTCAACGCGTCCATCAAGTATCTCAAGACTGCAGGCGGTACCGGTAGCTTCAGTCGTGATGCGGCGAAGAGCGCCAAACTCCAACTGGTGAAGTTCTCCTTGGACGAAGGGCAGCTCAAGACGCTGCTCAACAAGGAAGCCGATGGCGCCCGCAACTATCTCAAAGACGAGGGCAACGATGGTCGTATCGTGAGCGAGGTCTGGGTCGCGACAGAGGCCTCACTTGCCGAGACGATCACCAACTGCGGCTCCGTATCTGGTTCCGGGAGCAACGGCGGCTTCGAGGTCTCCATCAGCGGTCGTAGCTGCGGCACCAACACCAGCAGTGTTACCATTCCGACCAACACCACGTTCGCCTACCTGCTGCACAAAGTGAAGAAGTGGAACAAGGGCAAGACCAAGGTTGAAGATCTGGAAGATGACAACAAGGGGTTGAACTAGAACTAGTGTCCTGCCCTCGAGACTCCGATAGACGGCTGACTTGGCCTTGCTCCCCCGGGGCAAGGCACGTTGGTCGCAAGGAAGCTGCAGGGTGCTGCGCTCCTAGAGTACCAATCAGCTTGCCAATGCACAGAAATGCCCAGAAAAATCGCCCCAGCGGGAGTGAGGGCGTTTTTCGGGGCTACGTTCGGGCACTCTTGCTCGCAGCTCGGTGCTCTAGGTTGTTGATTTGTCGCGGCAATCAACGTCATTGCCGCTCTAGCGGACAGCGAGTCGACAGCGCAGGCGTCCACGCCCCTCTGCGTCCGACGACGGGAGACGTTCAGCACGGCCTGCTGGGTGGCGATTCCCCAAGCCCTCACCGAAATGGGGCTGGGGAATCGCTCACCGTCTCGCGGGTGACGCACTTGTGCTTCGCCAGCACGAAAACCCCAGTCCGTCGCGACACGTCTGACCACGAGTGAGCATGTGGTGCTCGAGATCTGGGAAGCGGGGCCGCGACGTCAGAGTTGCTGCGGTTTGCCTACGGATTTTCCACTTGGAAGACGGTCGTCGTGCACGCTGCGTAGCTTGCCTGCGCCGGGGCCAACCCCAGCCCGAGGGAGACACTGTCGACCTGTCCGATGTAGGTCTCGAACTTGGCGTCGAGCACGCTAGTGGTACTGACTCCAATTTCGATCTCCGGGATCGACGCGCCGAAGCTGAAGGTCTGGGATTCGCCGGCAAACGCGTCCCAATTGACGTAGGCTCCCAAGTTGGCAAAATCGCTGATTTGGATGTCTGATTCGAAGCCCTCACAAGTGGCAACGAAGCACCCATACTGTCCGCCTTCACCGTAAACAGTACCCACCTCGATGGATCCCCTTGCGCCGATGCTCGCAGAGCTTCCGGCGCTGAACGCGAGCGTGTTGCCGGCCTCGCGTGCCATGTCGCTCATGGCTTCGACGTAGAGGGCGCGGCACACCGCCTCGTCTTCGACGGACAGGTCCTTCTCGTAGTTTGGCAGGCAGCGGAAGACTTCGGCGTCTGCGCTCACTTGGCACGAGAAGCCTTCGAGGTCGCATTCGGCCAAGATGGGGGTGCACTGTCCACCAGGTGCCGTCTGCTTGCAGATCTGGACGTCACAGGTCTTGGCTATCTCACACGTCGCGGCGATGTTGCATTCGCTGGGAACCGAGCACTCTGCGGCAACTTCACATTGCTTGGCGACTTCGCAAGTAGCTGCAACCTGGCATGTCTTGGGTGATTCGCAACTCTTGCCTTGCGCCAGGCGGGCCACGCATTCCAGCCCAGAAGCGATCACATCGACGCCGCATGTTGCGGCACTGGTGACCGTGCGGGTGCCGCACCGAGCAACGTCGGTCACGGTCTTCGTCCCACAGCGTGTCGCGTCGCTGACCACCGTCGTACCGCAAGCGGCCGCGTCTCGGACGATCTCTGTGCCGCACCGAGTGGCGTCTCGGGTCAGTGTGTAGCCGCAGACCGCAGCGTCGGCAACTGTGGCAACTCCGCATTCGACTGCGTCCTGCACCTCGGTCCAGATGCACTGGTAGGGGTTCTGCGGGTATCCGGAGATCGGTGCAGGCACCCGTTCGATCTGTTGGTGTTCATTCGGCGCGGAGAGTTCGCGGCTGTCGTCGTTGGTCCCACCAGCCGCCTCCAAGCCGTCACTGCGCTCGAAGTGGTTCGACTCAGACTCCGAATCACGCTCGGTCGCGTCGTCGTTGGTTCCTGCGTTGTCGGAGCCGTCGTTCAACGCTTCGTTTTCAGGGTTGGAGTCGGACCCTGGTTCTGAAACCCCCTTCATCGCACCTTCGATCGCTTCGGACGCGTTGTCGGCTTCGCTCTCGCTTCGCTCCTTCTCCGGCCCTTCGGGATCGTTCCCGGCGTCGTCTCGGTGGAATGCTAGCGCCTCCTGGCGTGGGGCCTCGCTTGCCGGCTCCGTTTCGAGCGATACGGTCAACCCGTCGTCCGCCGAGGAGGCAGTTGGCCGCGTTTGTCCGGCCTGCGTCTCATCTCGAGCCCCCAGTGGGGCGCCGTTGTCGGGTCCTTGATCACCGGATTCCGAGGTTGTCGCCTCTCCGTCGAGAGGGTCGAGGTCATCGTCCACGTCGGCATAGCCACTGCAAGCGCCGGTGAGCATCAAGGTTGAGAGAATCATCCAGCTAGCATGGCTTGTCATGATTGGTTCTTTCGCTAGGGTGCCCGATGGGCAGCACTTCTTGGGGGATGGGCGCCAACCTCAGCAGGGCGCGTGCCAACTGGCGGAAGGAGTCCCCAATCAGCGGCTGTTCGGCGCGAAGTGAAGCCCGGACGCCGAGGTGTGCAGGGTGCGACACGGCTCTGGTGTGCACGCTGCTCTACAGTTGGGCAGCCGGCGACACGCCTGCAGCGGCGCTGGCTACGCCTGTCTTGTGCACGAGTCAGAGAGCGTTCAGCCCGCGTCCCGAACGCAGCCCATGCGGTTTGCCGCAGCGGCGCTTGCCGGAACACATCCTATGATTGAGCCGCGTTTCGCCACCTCGCCCAGGTGCGGCGTACGTAGACGTCGTAGCTGATCGGTTGTCGGCCGAGCAATGCCGCCGTACGTTGAACTTGCTCGGGCTTCGTGGGCACGGCGAACTTGTGCAACTGCCTGTACGTCGAGCGCACGTCCGAGAGCTTCTTGCCGCGAAACTCATCCGCGAGCTGGGACTCGAAGCTCGGCTCAGTCTCGCAGTACTCAACCGGCACTCCCATCACGTCACTCCAAACCGCTGCGCATTCTGGCCCCGTCCAGGAACGTGTGCCGACGATGGGGTATGCCCCCGGGGTTATCGTCGGATCCGTCAGCGCGACCGCGGCGGCCTCGCCGATGTCGGAAGCGTCCACGCGATTGAGCCCCCGCCGACCGATGGGGTGAACGAATCGATGCTCATCGAGAAGAGCCCGGCGCACCACCTGCATCTCGTCATTTTGGAAGAAGTGACTCGGTACGAGCACCACGGGGCGTGCGTCGCTCGTGCGGGCTTCTTCAGAGAGTTGGAATTTGGGCCGATAGTCACTCATCATCAAACCGACGAGCCCACGCAACAACCAGCGGGCGACGCGGTTTGGTCCGTCGATGTGGCTGCCCAAGAACACGAGCCTCGTTCCTGCGCGGGCGCATTCTTCGGTGAAGCGACGCGAGCACGCTACCTCCTGCTCGATGTGGGGCGACAGGTAGAACGCGGCGTCCACTCCCGCGAGGGCCCTCGCGATGTCTTCAGGGCGGGTCAGATCGCCAACGGCGACCTCGACACTTTCTGGAAGTCGTGCGGCGCGTTGCTTGGACCGCACCAAGACGCGGGTCACGACTGGGCGACTCTGGAGTGCCTTGACGACCTCGCTTCCGACAGTTCCTGTTGCACCGACGACGAGCACGCGCTCGGGTGTGACTTGCTTCGGGTTGCTAGTCATCGAAATCCACTGTTCTGGCTGGCTTGTTTCGCCGCCTTCCGTCACGTTTAGCCCCGCTGTCGGCAGCCGCGCCGACGCCCTGCAGCTGGACCTGCAGCAATTGGTCGAACTTCTGGCGCCACAGGCGGGCGCGGGCTCGACTCGAGCGCGCTTGACCGTAACTTCCCGCCAGTCCGCCGAGCAGAACACAAATGTACAGGCAGAAGAAGGCTTCGGCTGCTGCGGGGATGTGCGCTTCTTGAAGCGTTATCTCGCCGCGGCGCTTCGCCTCGTCGAAAAGCCCGCGAACACGCGCCAAGAACCCCGACAGCAATTCGTCAGACTCCGTTGCCGACTTTGGAAAGAGGGTCTCGGTCAGCATTGCGCGCGACAGTTCGGGGTGGCGGGCGTAACTCTCGTAGAGCACACCCGCGCAGTGACCCAATTGCTCTTGCAGTGTCGCTTCGTGGTCGAGCGTTTGCCAAATGCGACGCTGGGCTCGCGCGATGTCTTCGTACAGGCAGGCGCTCAGTAGCGCGGACTTGTCCGGGAAGTGGGCGTGAATGGATCCCACGGCAACACCCGCGGCGCTCGCGATGCTGCGGATGGTGGTCGCGGCGTACCCGGCTTCGACGAAGTGGGCGCGGGCGACTTCCAGGATGCGCTGCCTGGTCTCCCGCTTCTGTAGATTCCGGGTCACGGAATGAACATGTTCAATGAACATGTTCAATTGTCAATCCTGATCGACCTTTCAGCTGAGCGTCGTGGCGCTGCCCCACTCGGCCATCGTTCATCGACTTTTCATGGCGTGTTCATGCGCCCCGCCCGAGCGGGAGCTACGTTGGGAGCCTGGTTGAAATGGCTCGCGTCACCGAAGGCGCCGATGCGCCGCGTCAGCAAGGCGTGGGGAATCGAGCATATCGCAGTACAGTT
>QJWJ01000379.1 GCA_003235365.1 Deltaproteobacteria bacterium | reverse complement strand
CGACGTACACGATGCGCCCGGTGCCGTTTGGGTTGGTGGTGACCACGACGCGCACCTTCTCGCGCGACGCTTCGGGCACGTCGCTGGGCTTCTGGGCGACGTGGAAGTCGCCTTTGTCGTCCAGCCAGGTGAGCAGCAGATCCGTCGTGTCGTCGGTCAACTCGAGCGGGGGCAGGGTGTTGCCCTCCGGGGTTTCCGGTGCCGCCTCGGACGGCGCGTTCTCGCTCTTTTGCTTACAGCCGGTGCCGAGATTGGCACAGCTCACCACCAGCGCGGCGATGGCCCAGGAGCGTCGAGTTGGAACCGATCCGAAAAATCGCAAACACATGAGAACGCGGAGTATCTAACCGAAAAGCGCGCCGCCGGCATCATCGGGATGCGCAGAGCCGCCACGGGCCGGCGCGGCTCTCCGTCAAACGTGGTGCATCGGGGGCCCTCGTCCAAGCCCGCAGCGCCGCCCGAGGCGAGTTACTTGCTCGGCGTTCCGGCGTCGCTGGCATCCACGGGCGGCTCGGTGCCGTCATGGCGGGTCAGCCGTAGGGCTACGGCACGCATCGTTTCGAACAGCCCGATCAGGATGTAGAAAGTCAGCAGCCAAACCACCACGAACTGGGGCTGGGACATGCGCCACACGATGACGCTCGAGGTGACCGCGAACATCACCAGCACCGCGGTGCCGATGTTGAACTGCAGGTCCTTGAACGACCGGAACTGCACGGTCGAGACCATCAGCAGGCTCAAGACGATGGTCACGGCGGCCACCGCGACGGTGTAACGTTCGTGTCCGAGCGCGCCGCCAACGGCGTGGTTTGCTAGCAACAGGGAAATCATCACGCCGGAGGCCGGAGGGATGGGCAGGCCCACCGTGTACTTGCCAGGCTTGATGGGCGTGCCGCTCGCGCCGGAGCTCAGCACGTTGAACCGGGCCAGGCGAATGGCGCCGCACGCCGTGAACATGAAGGCGATGAACGCGCCTCCAGGTAGCCGGAATAGCATCCACTTGTACATCAACAGCGACGGCGCGGCGCCGAAACTGATGATGTCGGCGAGCGAGTCCAGCTGCAGGCCGAACGCGCTCTGGGTGCGCGTCATGCGCGCGATACGACCGTCGAGCAGGTCGAAGAGCATCGCGAACATGAGCAAAATGGCCGCGCGGTAGAAGTCGTCGACCGACGGATTGTCGGTGGCCACGACGCGCATCGCGCTGAAGCCGCAGAAGATGCTCGACAACGTCACCAGGTTCGGAAGGACGAACAACGTCTTCCGCAGGTCCAGCCGCCGGATCCGGCGAAACCGCCTCTGCCGTCTTTTTCCCATGTGCGGTTCTGTTGTAGCCAGGCCCGCCAGGGCAGTCCAGTTGACGCGGGTTGTGCCCGCTTTTTGTGGCTACAAATTTAGCCCCTCGTGGGCTCAGCTCGTACCATCGCCTGCACCATGTCTTGCTGGCGATATTCCGTTGTGGCTACAACCGTGCTGGGTCTGGCGTCGCTCTCGAGTGGCTGCGCGGGCAACGGCGAAGCCACCAAGAAGCAGATCGGGGCCCTGCAAGACAAGGTCGCGATCTTGCAGAACGAACGGGACCGCTTGGAAGAACGCGTCAGCGCCCTGGAACAGCAGCAGCAAGTGCTGGTCGCCAGCGCTCAAAGCGACGCGGTGCCGTCCAGCGATCGCTCCCGCCCGCCGCTGAAGGTCGTGCGTTTGGAGCCGCCCATGGCAAACGTGGGTGAAGCGCCGACACCCGCCGTACCCGCTCCGGCCACTGCCGCCACCGAGCCGCGCGTGCTGATCAGCGGCAGTGGCGACGACTTGCAGGCCACCGTGGTGGAGGCCGCCCAGTGAGGTTGAGCGGGGGTCTCCGGTTCGGCGCCGCGTTGGCGCTCTCGGCCGGTGCTGCGCTCGCGCAAGATCCGGCGGCCGCTCCGGCTCCGCCGGCTGGTGGTGGCGATGGGACGCAGGGCGTCGTTACGGGCAGCTACTTGCCGCCGATCATCACTCAGCAGACGACGGGCCCCACCGACTTCAATCCCGATGCGCACTTGCCGTCGAGTTCGCAGGCGAAGAGCGACATCAATCAGGGTGACACCTTCGATTTCGCGCGCGGCAAGGAAGGCGCCACGGTGATGCGCGGCTCTGCCAATGCGCCGGGCATCATCGCCACCGAGGTTCAGGGCAACACCGGGATTTACGTCGTGCAAACCGGCGACACGCTGTCGAAGATATCTCAGCAGGTTTACGGGCAACCGTGGGCCTGGCCGAAACTGTGGAGCCTCAATCCCCAAATCCAAAACCCCCATTGGATCTACCCCGGCGACCAGATCCGGCTCACGGCCGCCGCCGGTCCCACGCTGACCAAACAAGTTCGCACCCTCGGTGCTGGCTCGGGGCCGCCCTCCTCACCATTCGTGCCGCCAGACAGCGTGTTCCTGCGCCAGATCGGGTACATCGACGACCCGGCGAAGGGCATCAAGGGCGAGATCGTCGGCGCCGTCGAACCGGTCCAGATGATGGCCGACGGCCAGAACGTGTACATCATTCTCAAGCCCAACGAGTCGGTCGGTGTGGGGCAGCGAATGACGGTGTTTCGCGAGGTTCGCGACCCGCCCGAAGTGAAGGATTCGCGCACGCCGCCCGGCAAGTTGGTCAAACTGCTCGGCACGGTCACGGTCGAGTACGTCAATCTCAAGACTCGCGTGGCTCGGGCGAAGATCGACGAGTCGATCGACACCATCGAACGGGGCGCGAAGGTGGGTTTCGTCGAGAACGAGCACCGCATCGTGCCGCCGACGAAGGCGACCAAAGACGTCACGGCGCGTGTGCTGACCAGCATGTACCCCCACGTCATGATGGGCCAGCATCAGGTCGTCTTCATCGACCGCGGTAGCCAAGACGGCTTGGCGGCGGGCAATCGTCTGTTCATCACGCGTCGCGGGGACACCTGGCGCCGCACCCTGTCGACGACGACGTCGTTCGCCCGGACGCGCATCGAAATGGAGTCGGACGAGCACATGCCCTACGAAGCCGTTCCGCTGCACGGCAACGAACAGGACTTTCCCGAAGAGGTCGTGGCTGAATTGCGCATCGTTCGCGCTCACAAGTTCAGCTCGCTGGCGCTCGTCACCGATTCGGAGGTCGAGGTGCTACCCGGGGACCGGGCCATCGCCCGCGCGGGTTTCTGATCGCGCCCCGCCGTTTCAAATGCGGGATTTGCCGTGACGTCGCTCGCGTTTTTGGCGTAAGGCGCTGGTCCCTCGTGATTTGGGGTTGCCCGATGGGGCGACCAGACGATGATTCAGTGCCATGCAGCCGCTAACCAGCATTGCGTTCCTGCTCGGCGTGGTCGCCTACACGGCGTCCGGCACGCTGTTCTTCGTCGACCTGGCCCGCCGCGAAGGGGCTGCATTGGCCGCCAAGTGGGCTCCGACGTTGTTGATGTTCGGCACGGCGGCGCACGGCGCGCACCTGGTGCTGGCGAGTTTCGTCACGGGCGTCTGCCCGGTCGCGTCGTTGCCGTTTGCGCTCAGCCTGTCCGCCTTGATGACCAACGGCGTGTACCTGCTCATGCGTCGACGCGCCGCGGTCGGTGCGATGGGGGTCGTGGTAGCACCGCTCGCTTTGATGTTCATGGTCGGCGCGCAGTTCGTCCAGCAGAGCGAGGTATCGCCGGAAGTGCCGAAGACGCTGCTCGCGTTCCACGTGACGGCCAATCTGCTCGGCCTGGGGCTGTACCTGCTCGCCGGGGTCGCTGGGGGCTTCTACCTGTTGCAGGAGCGACGCCTCAAGCACAAGCGGCGAGCGCTGTCTGGGGGGCGCTTGCCCGCCCTCGACTTGCTCGACGTCACGGAGCACCGCTTGTTGTTGGCGGGCTTTCCGCTGCTCACCTTCGGTGTCGTCACCGGCGCGATCTTCATGCATTCGATCGGTCACATGCCGGTCGTGGCGTTGCTGCGCGTCGCGCTGGCGTACCTGGCGTGGATGTTGGTTGCTGGGGTGTTGGTGTTGCGGGCCGTCGCGGGTTGGCGCGGCAGAAAGACCGCATACGGTACGCTCGCTGGAGTCGTGTGCGTGCTGCTCGTGATCGCTGCCTACGTGTTTCAAGCCGGAGGCCACGCATGATTGCAGTCGTGGGCCTATCCCACAAAACTGCTCCGATCGAGGTGCGCGAGCGTTTGGCTCTGTCCCCCGAACTCGGCGAAAAGCTCCTGGGCGAGCTGGTGCACCGCCCGGAGATCAGCGAGGCATTCGTGATCTCGACCTGCAACCGCGTGGAGATCGTCGCGGCCTGCAAGAGTGGCGAATCCGCCGATCTGCAGCACGTCATCGGCGCGGCACGTGCCGTCATCGGCGAGTACGCGCCGGGAGTCGATGCTCACTTGTATGCGCACATGGGCGAACCCGCGCTGCGCCACCTGTTTCGTGTCGCGAGCTCCCTCGATTCCCTGGTCATGGGTGAGCCGCAAATCCTGGGGCAAGTCAAGTCGGCGTACGAACTGGGGCGCAAGCAGGGTACGGTTGCCGTTCACCTCAATCGCGCCGTTTCCCACGCGCTTCGCACCGCCAAGCGCGTCCGCACCGAAACCACGCTGGGCGCTGGGCAGGTCAGCGTGCCGAGCGTGGCGATCGACTTGGCACGGCAGATCTTCGGCGATTTGACGGGTCACCGCGCGCTGCTCATCGGCTCCGGTCAGATGGGTGAAGCGGCGGCGAAGTTGCTTCGCGCCGGCGGTACCAGCCTGGGCGTGATGGGTCGCAATCAACAACGCGTCGCCGAGTTGGCCGCAGAAATGGGCGGCGAACCCTTCGGCTTCGATTCGCTCCTCGAACAGCTCGCTCAGGTCGACGTGATCGTGACGACCACCAGTTCACCGACTTACGTCGTCACGCGTGAGCAGGTGTCGGCCGTGCGCAAGCGTCGGCGCGGACGCAGCTTGTTCTTGATCGATCTGGCCGTGCCGCGCGATGTCGATCCGGCGGTCGACGACTTGGAGAGTGTGTTCCTTTACAACGTCGACGACCTGTCGCAGATCGTTGCGGACACGCTCACGTCGCGGCAACGCGAGGCCCAGAGCGCCGAAGAAATCGTCGAGACCGAGACGCGCAACTACATGCGTGCCCTGTCGGCTGAACAAGCCACGCCCACGATCGTCGCCCTGCGCCGTCAATTGCGCGGCATTCTCGACGCCGAGCTCGAACGCAGTCTGCGCTCACGGCTCAAGCACTTGCCCGAAGAAGACCGCGACGCCCTCGGACGTATGATCGATTCGGCGCTCAACAAGATGCTGCACCCGGCGATGCGCCACTTGCGTGGCTTGGCGGCGTCCCCCGACGCTCAAGCGGAGCTCGATGCTTGCGTGGTCGCCCTCGCCGATCTGTTCGCGCTCGATGCGACGGTTTCGCGGTCGCCGGAGGCGCCCGCCCCGACCGCATCGTCCGAAGCTTCTGAAGTCGATTCGGAGGGGGCGTCCGGTGTCGAGTCGCGACAAGAAATGGGTTTGGTCGATCCCGCGGTTGCCAACAAGCAGGCGGGTTGAAGGAGGAAGCTTTGGATTCGAAACCACTGATCATCGCCACCCGCAAGAGTGCCCTGGCCCTCGCTCAGGCGCGCGCTTGGATGAACGAATTCACCGATGTCACAGGTTGTGGCACGAGTGAACTGCACGTCGTGACGACGGGTGACAAGATTCAAGATCGCGCCTTGAACGAAATCGGTGGCAAGGGCTTGTTCATCAAAGAGATCGAAGAAGCCATCTTGGAGGGGCGTGCCGACTGCGCCGTGCACTCGCTCAAGGACGTTCCCGCAGAACTCGCCCCTGGCCTGCAGCTTGGCTGCATCCCCAAGCGCGCCTCGGCACTCGACGCCATCAAGACGCGCAGCGGCTGCAGTTTCGCTGAGCTCCCCGCGGGGGCCAAGGTCGGGACCTCGTCGCTGCGCCGCATCGTGCAGCTGCGCGCAAGCCGCCCTGATCTGCAGTTCGTACCCCTGCGCGGCAATGTCGATACGCGGCTTCGAAAGTGTGCCGAAGGGCAAGTCGACGCCGTCGTGCTCGCGTGTGCGGGCCTGCACCGCCTCGGCCTGGCCGACCAGATCACCGAAGTGCTCAGTGACCAGCTCTGCCTCCCCGCTGTCGGGCAAGGCGCACTCGCCATCGAACTGCGCGTCGGCGATGAACACGTTGCGTCGCTGCTCGAGCAACTCAACGACCCACAAACCGCCCTGCAAGTGGCCGCAGAGCGCGGTGTGATGCAAGCGGTCGAAGGCAATTGCCAGGTCCCCGTCGCGGCCTACGCCGTCCTCGGCGAAGACACGCTCCACTTGCGCGGCATGCTTGCCGACCCCGATGGCAGCAACGTGCGCCGCGCCGAGGTCACCGTCCCCAGGCCGAGCAGTGACGAAGAGGCGCGTCAGGTGGGCGTCGAGTTGGGGCAGGGGTTGCGCCGAACCTGAGCGCGATCTCCCCGCTGACTCCGCGCCGCGCGGCGCCCACGAATTGAGCGGCGCCCGCGACGCGCATCGAGCAGCTAGCTCGGCGATCAGAGGGTTGGGGTCGAACCCTGTCCGTCGTTCGATCTCGCCTCCCAGCCTCGCGCGTCGCGGTCCGGTTGCGGCGGTAGCTTCCGAGGTATCCCCGCGGACGCCATTCACCGATGGCTGTCGCGCGTCGGCCGCCTGGGGCGTTGATTTGGAACAAGCTTGCCCTCCAGATCGAGCAGAACAGCAGACCCGTGTTCTCCGTCGCTTTCGCTCTCGTGGTGCAAGGACGCTCGGGGTGGACTTGCTCGACAAGGACCTAGCGTCGGGTAAGTCTATGGCGCATGACTGTCTCGGCTCTGCGACTACTCTCTGCGTTGAGCGCGAGTGCGCTGGTCATCGCGGCCTGCGGTGAGCAGCACGACGTGCTGCGGCCGTCGCCGGGTTCTGATGCAGCTGATGAGCCCGGCGTGCCCCCGCCGCCGGTGGAACGGGTTTCTTTCGAGGCGGCCGAAGAGCAGAGCCCGCCGGCGAAAGATCCCCTCAGTGTCCGCTGGACCGAATGTGGGCGCATCGAGGGGAGGCTTTCCGACGGAGTGCCGTCGAAGCTTGCGGGTGTACGCGACCTTTCCATCACTGCCGATGGGGGGCTGTTGCTGGTGAACGCGTACGGAACGACGGCATGGCGAGTCGCGCCAGAGTTCTCCCAGTCCTCGGTCCTGTGGACGTGGGCGGGCACCCCGGAGAACGGCAACGTCGCGGTGTCGGCGGATGGGCGTTTGGCTACGGTCTCAGGAGATATTCGAGGTTTGTTCGACGGGCAAACGGGGCAAGTGATACCCATCGACATGGCGGCGCCCGCGCCGTCGGCAGTGGGCTCGGCAGACATCTGCTTGAACGTCGAGTTCGAGTTTTCACCCGATGGGAGGTGGGTGGCTGGTAAACGGTGGGGCTCCGACGTGGATGTCTTCGATACGCAGACCCAGCAGCGGGTTGCTCAGCTTCCAACTCCGAGCTGCGGCCAGGGGATCAGCTTTTCGCCTGACGGGAGCAGACTCGCAACGCCCGAAGGGATCTTCTCAACGGAAACGTGGACGGCCGTCGGGGACATGCATCCGGTACCCGAGGGTTGGCACGCTTACACTCCTGACTGGGTAGAGTACTCCGCCGATGGCCGCGCCCTGCTCAGCACCAGTTGCCGCGATGACGTGTGCCGTTCATCGCTGGGTGACGCGCGTCTGTCGGCGCTCGATTCGCCGATCCAGCAGCGGCATCTCTCTGTCGATGGGCAGTGGGTCGTCGCGGGCGACCGCCTGCTGCGTTGGTCCACCGAGAAGCTCGTCACACTTCCTGGCGCGATCACCGCCGCTGTCTTTGCGCCAGATGGCGACGTGATTGCGGGTTTGGAAGATGGAGGCCTGGTTCGCTATTGTCGCTCCGAGTAGGCTCTTGGATCACGGTGGCAGAGCGGACGCGGCGCGGCAGGGCGGAGCAGCGGCGTGCTGGATCTTCTGGGGGTAGGCTGGGTACTGCCCTCACTCGAACGCATTCCAGCACGCGACCGCCAGATCTGTTCTCAGGCCGCAACGGTTGCTGCCGTTGGTTGCGAGCTGCCGAAACTCGCCGGGAGGTTGGGACACGGTACGACCCTTCTCATGCGTTGTTCAACGCTGGGCTGTGCCCTCTGCTCGCAGGGCGCACGTGTATCCCTAGTCCGCACTGACGGAGCGTGTGTGCCGGGAGGCGCGTCGCAAGACGGCGGAGTGACTAGCGACGCCTCCGCTTCGAACGACCCAGCGACATCGTTGCCGGATGCCGATCTCGTGGCTGTTACTTCGACGCCGGCAAGTGGTCGGCAATCGCCTTGCCGTGATGCCGTCGTCGCCGATCGTCCCAAGCATTGTCGTTGCCCATGAGGGAACCGCCAAAACGCAAACGCGACTCTTCGTGTCTTGGCGGTTCTATCGGAAAGCAGCCTACGGTGCCGTTTCCACGAATGCGTCGAGCACCTGCAAACACTTGGGGCGGCCCATGTCGAGCGAGGTGGAGCAGACGATCGACCGATGGCCCACGATGACGGCGTAGTTCGTCGAGTAGGCCTCGTCGGTTTGAGGATCCACCGCCGCGACCCTGACGCCGAACACGTCACGCTCCGCTATGGGTGAGGCGATGGGCTCTACGACGATGCGAGCGTCGTGTCTGTCGCGGTGCTTCTGCAAACCCTCTTCGAAACCCGCCTGCAGAGCCTGCAGATCTGCGGCCGCATCGAGGGGGCGTCCGTTGTCCGGTTCATCACTGACCCCGACGGCGAAACCGGCGCACTCGTACACGTGATAGTTGGGCTCGGGCATGCTGTGTGGGCAATCGCTCACGACGGGCAGTGGTTCGCTGGTCGCCGTCAATGGTTCACGAGACGGCCCGCACGCAGCAAGACAGATAGCCAACGGCACGACGCAAGAACGAAATTCGACCACGGTTTGGGAGAGTAGCACAGCGCTGGCCCCGGAGGTCACCTTCGGTAGGGGCAACAACCCCATCGATTCGACGCCGCTTCGTCGCACAACGCATCGAGAGGCCAGGCGCAGTTCGCTCCGTTTTCTCGTTTGCTTGGTGCGCCGTGTGGTCGGAAGGTCACCGACCTTCACTCGAACGCCTTCCAGCACGTGACTGTCAAATCCTTTCTCAGGCCGCAAGGTTTGCTTCCGTTGGTGACGATCTCGCGAAACTCTCCCGGAGGTTGGGACACGTCTCGATCATCGGCGTACGCGGACCAACACACCGCAGTACCGTTGGCTCGCACAGCGCACGTGTATCCGAATCCCGCACTGACCTGCACGAACGGCCCGGGGGGAGCATCGGTTGCGGCGTTTCCCGAGCAAACGACACTGCCGTCCGTGCTCAAACCACAAGCGTGGTCGTAGCCGACCGAGACCTGCGTGAAATGGCCACTCGGTATCGCGTGCAGGTTGTCCGTGGAGTCGGGACTGCACACGACGCCACCGTCTGTGTTCACGCGCAGACTCGAGTGGGCCCAGAAGCGATTTGCGTGAAGACCCCGGGCAGGGGAACGACGTTGTCGACTCCCGTACCCCAGCAAACCATCGAACCAGCCTCGGTCAGCGCACAAGCGTGGCTCCCTTGCCCGGGGCAGCCCTTCACGACGCAGTCGTGGGACCCGGCACTCACCTGATAGTAACTGCCTTCGGGCGCAGTCAGCGGGGGAACTTGGGAGGACCAGGTGCAGGTGATGGTCCCGTCGGTGCGCAGGCCGCAAATCATGTTGTCATCCGCCACGAATTGCGTGAACTGACCTTCGGGGACGGCGCGATCCTCGTCTCCACCCCAGCAGCTAATCGTTCCGTCCGTCCCGAGGCCGCATTCGCCGGACACTTGTACGAACGTTCCAGCCGGTGGCATATCTGTCCTGTAAACCCAGCACTGCACTTGCCCGGCTTCGTCGATCGCGCAGGCAGTGTCTCCCCCGGCATCGATGTAAACGAAGTCGTCGCCCGCCGGTGGGGTCGCCTCGTTGCTCTGCTTCCCCCAACACTCGAGCCTGCCATCGTCGTGCAATGCGCAGCCGAAGCCCACACCTAGGGCCACCTGCAGAAAGCTCCCTTCGACGGGCAGTGTCGCTTCCGGACTGGCCTCACGCGATCGGCACTCCAGCCTGCCGTCTCCGACGACTCCACACACGTAATCCCAATGGACGGAAGCGTCGAGGAACGTCCCATTCGACCAACGCTTCTCGGCTTCTCGACTGGTCCAGCAGTTGACGCCACCTTCGACTCGGATCCCACAGGCGGTCGTATCGCTCACCGCGATGTCGGTGAACGTTCCGGCTGGCGAGACTGGCTCCCGCTGTGGCGTGCCGTTCCCCCAGCAAGCGACGTAGCCGGTAGTCTTCACGGCACATCCGAGGGGATGCCCCATGGCGACGCGGACGTACTCGCCCTCGGGAGGGGAAGTCTCCCCGAACGCGTCGCTTCCCCAGCACACCAAGCTGCCGTCCGACCGCACGCCACAACTGGCGCGGTCTCCCGCAGCGACGTCGATGAACTCGCCTTCGGGAGCCGCGGTCTGACCGAAGCTGTTGTCGCCCCAACAATCGATGCTGCCGTCTGCGCGCAAGGCACAGGTATGGTACCCCGACGTGGATACGCGTGTACTCGGGATGTCGCTCACGCATTCCAGAGAGCCTAAACTCGACGCCCAGTCGCTCTCGCAGATGCAGCGACCATCGGCGGCAGTGGCATTGCAGCTGGGGTTCGAGTGGCTGCAGCCGTCAGGTTCTAACGCACAGTTCGGAACACAGGTTCGACCATCCGGGCCCAGCGTGAATCCGTCGTCACAACCGCATTCGAAGCCGCCCACCGTGTTGGTGCATCGTTGATCGCAGGCCGGAACCGGCGCCGCGCATTCATCGACGTCTTCACACGTGGTACCGTCTCCCTGCAGACCGCGTCGACATCTGCACTGCGGGGCGGCGAGGTAGCAGAACGCGTCCTCACTGCACGCTGAACACCTTCCTTCGGAGGCTCGAGCGACCAGCACTGACGGGGCCGGTTGAGCCACCCCTGGTTGTGTCGTGGCGGGCGTCGTCGGCGGTTGCAGCACTGCCGTCTGGACAGGGGGTTGGATGGGGGCAACGGGCGACTGGTTGCTCGGTGCGCGCGCGGACGCGTTGCCATCGATCGGTACAGCTGATTGTTCAGGGAGGGGCCCTGCCCCGAGAGTCGTCCCTTCCAGATCTGTTCGGCCACAACCCAGCGCAACCCACAGACAGAGCAGCAGAAGGAGCGTGGCAAACCACGGCACTGATGGCGTGCGGTGTTGCAGGGCGGTCATGCTGAGAGGGTCTTCTCAGCTGACCACTTGGTGCAACCATATTTATGAAATTGCATTTATTGGGTAGCCACGCGGGGATTCTTTCAAGGGTGCCGTCGTGTGATGGTCCCACTGCAAGTCGGTTGAGCATTCTCAATCGCTTGACGCGCCGCATCGCCGAGCGAGCTCCCGACGGTCACCTACGGCACCGGCAGAAACCCCATTGATTCGGTCCCGCTCTGCTCACGCATCAACACGACGCCGCCCGCCTTGCAGTTCGTCACTTCGACGCGGAGTTGACGTTTTTCGTCCTCGGTCCAGATGAGGTACTTTCCGTCTGGAGACAACACCACCGACGCCTTGAACAGGTCGAGCGTCGGGATGGGGACGAGCCCGCCGAGCGCCGGGTCTGCGGGGCCCAGGTATACCTTGCCTCCCGCTTGCCCCACTACGCACTTTCCAACGGAGTCGACACCAAGATCGTCGAGCATGCCCGGGTACAACTCCGTCGAGTCGAGAGCGCCGTTTTCGATGCTCGCGTACCTGGTGGCACCCGAGGCGTCGCAATTGTGAATGAAGTGATTGGGGTCCACCCAACGCACTTCGCAGGCGGAGCTGTAGTCGGGAAAAGGGATCGCGGGCTCGGGTGTGCCATCCGCCGCGATGGGTTGAATCCAGCCGCCCAGGTCGTTCGTGTACGAGAGCTGCGCCTGGCCCGTCCACTTCGGTGGCAACAAGTCCTGCTCGCCAGACGTCGCCAGTGCTGCCTTCCCAATGCCGCCTTCGCCAATCGGCAGTACGTGGATGAACGTTTCACCGGCGTCTGTATACGTGTAGTAGGCAAACAACGAGCCGGTCTTGGAGAAGTGGAATCCGGGTGAGTACTCTTGCGTCACCACGATGGGGTCGCCACCCGAGTGCCAGAGGTAGAGCCCTCCCACACCCGGCTCTCCAGAGATGGTGAACGCCATCCAGTAGCCGTCGGGTGTCCAAACCTGGGCCAGGGGCGGGGAGCTCGAATATCGACCCACCACGGCAGGTTCACTCAGCATGCCGTCTCGTACGGAGCGGTGCCATATCGTTGCGACACCCTCTTGCGTGTATAGAGTGTACAGTATCTCGTCGCCTGCCGGACTGATCTGCAGGTCGTTCCAACCCCCCTCGACGACAACGAGCTCGTCGCCGTCCACGTTCATCGCTCCGAGGAACGGCGCGGAGTCGCGTTGACCCAGAAGCAGTGGGCCGTAGCCCGGCAACCAGCTGTCGACGCCGGTGTATTGGGGTGCCGCGTGGCGGCCGACGACTCGTGCTTCCGTCGCTTCTAGCGAATGGAAGACGACCTCCCCGTTTACCACTTGCGCCAGCAGCTTGCCATCGGGAGACCACGGCGCGCGACGCGACTCCGTGATGGGGATCTCTTGGTCCGGCTCGAGGGTGTTCGATACGCTGAGTCCCGACTTGCTCTTGAAGTAGTACCAGCCCAACCCGCCTGACGGTGCGGGTTCGGGATCGGCACTGCCAGCGTCGGGGCCCTCGTCGGGCGAGTCGATGCCAACCGCCCCGTCGGGCCCGTTGTTTGGTACGCCTGGCGTCGGCACCGAGTCAGGCCCCGGCTGAGTCGGAGCGTTCGCTGGGTCGTTCTGGTCGTTGCCGGTCGCAGTGTCGTCGAGCATCGTGTCATCAGCCACCGGGGAGTTTGGGCTGAGCGATCCAGCGTCGGTTTCGTCGTTGTCGGATGCCGCCGGGTTCGCAGCGGTTGTGTTCGGAGCCGCCCCAGCCTCTGCCCCCGAGCCCTTCTCGCCCGCCGTACGAGACGCCTCCAGATCTTCCGTGTCTCCGCAGCCGTGGGTGAGCAGGAGCGCGGTAGCGCTCAGAGCCGCCGTGACGCCCCGACTCGGTAGGCAAACCCAGCGCAACTTGCCTCGCGGCGCGAGTTCTGGTGACAACCGGGCGACGCTTCGAGGCCTCATGGGCGCAACCTTAGCGTTGAACGCGCCATGCTTTGGACGAAAACATTTTCACCCAAGCCCGGCGCTTCGACGTGAACGCGGTCGACGGGGGCGTTCGTTTGTCATGGCAACTTGCAGATCCGATGTTCGTTTCGCCTCGAACGCGTTGGCCACGAAGCGAGCGACCGTCCCGATCCTCGAAGCGCGAGCTTCGAGAACCGAGGCTTGATCCGACATCCTCCGTTTTCTGTCGTTGGCGCGTCAATTCCTCGTTAACCCGTGCATTCACGCACGGTGAGTCACTTGCCAGCTGTTAGACGGCACGTGACACAGCTTCCTCTCGAAAGGTGCAACCACATGGCAATGACGCGACCGAGCCGACGACACTTCAGCCCCATTCTCTGGTTGGGTCAATGCCTTGTGGCACTGGCGACGTTTGCCTGCGGTGACGCAACGACTCTGGACATCGACGAAGTCGACACGACCGCCCAAACCATCCAACTCCCGAACGGATCGGGAGATGTTTGGCGCGGCTGGACGCAGATGCTGAACAATCCGAACGGCTTTGCGAGCTCCCCGGCGGGCTGCGCACTGGAGCACAACACGAGTGCGTACATGGTGATCGGCAGGGATGCATCGACCAATCGCTTCCGATCTTTCGTTTACTTTCACCCCTATCCCCAAGGCAGTTGGAATGACATTGGGACCCGGCAGTTTGTCGGCTCGAAGCCGGTTTGCGCCACCCTGGCCAACATGGTCGACGGTCTCGACAACGACGTCGCAGTTGTCGGCAAGTATCAACAATCGAACTCGGGCGACAACAACTACTTCTTCATCACCATCCAGCGCTCCAACGTTCCGACTTGGCCACAAGCTCCGGGTCAACCTCAGAGTCTGATCGTTTGGAGCAAAATCGGATCTGCTCCGTTCGTCAGCTCCCCGGGCGTGGGTGTCAGTGAGGGGCATTTGATGGTAGTGGGTCGC
>QJWJ01000393.1 GCA_003235365.1 Deltaproteobacteria bacterium | reverse complement strand
AGCGACTGTGGTGCGCGATCCGCACCCTCGAACCCACCTTTCGCATTCCGCTGGTGCTGTTCGACACCGAAGGGCTGCCCTACGAGCAAATCGCGAGAATCGAAGGGATTCCGGTGGGAACCGTGCGCTCGCGGCTCTCGCGCGCGCGGCAGCGGCTCGGCGAGCTCTTCGCAGCAAGCGAACACGCTGGAACCTTTTCGTCCGAGGTTCCGTCTTCCGAAATGAGCCTGGCCAAATGACGCCCGATCTCGAAGCCTCGATTACTGCTCGCTTGCGCGCCCTTCGCGTCGATCCACCGGACGACGGCTTCATGGCACGCCTTGGTGAGCGGCTGGAAAACGAGTCAGCCTCGGTACCGGCGTTGTTTCCCTAGCTCGTCCACTCGCTGTTTGAGGTTGACGTGAGATGGAAGCTCGGAACGCAGATCCTGAGAGAGCGGGTCGCCTCCTACCCCCCGGCCGCAACCACCACGTCACGAACGTGGCTCACTTCCTGCTCCAGCAGGGTCAGCCGCGCAATGATGCTGTCCAGCGTTTCGTCTGCGATACCAGCGGAGGACGACACGCGCCACGAGATTGGCAAGCCGGAGTTGCCCGATGCGGCTACTCGCTCTCCCACTCGAGCAGCGTTTCGATGCGTCCTATCGGGGCAAGCCCCTCGTCCGCCTTGGCGAGCTTGGTTGCCGTCACCCCACCGCCCACGCCACCTTTCTCCTGGTGCAGCGTGAAGCCGACGCTGTCAGCGTCCGGCAGCTGCAGGCTACCGGACAGCATCTCCGCGGAAAGTTCGACGGAAACATCCACATCGTCCTTGACGCCGAAGGCAGTCAGCTCTGCATCGACGGATTCGTCGAGTGCCCCATCGTCTGTCTTCCACTTCAGCGCGACGTTTGCGCGCAAGTGGTCACCGCAGTTCATTCCGTCCGAAGGATCTTCGTGGTGTTGCGCGACCTGGGTGACACGAGTATTCGAAGCCACCGCCAGCTCCACACGTATGCCTGTCATCGTGCCGGCAATGCCTTCAGGCACGTGTTCCCCCCGCTGCCAAACAGCCTCTGCCTCTACAGGAGAAAGGCCGCGAATGACCTCATCTAGGCTGAAATCCACGAGGTCCTTCTCTGACGCGTCAACGACGGACTCCGCTCCCGAAACGCAGGCCGCTGTGTCGTCGTTCGCGCACGCCAACACCGTTCCAACAGAGGACAACACTCCAACACACCGGATCAGTGCCTGAATCGTCTGCTGCCTTGCCTTTGCCATTTTTCACCCCGCTAGATGTCACAACTGGTGAAGATGTCACTACCGCGAGCAAGCGTCAACCTGGAACGACCACTCAGGGGGCGTAACCGTGTGTGGTGACCACAAAGCCGAGTCGCCTGTCTCCCCGCCTCCGCGGTACGTCGGCGCCCCTCTCGACTCTCGAGCACTCGCGCCCTGCCCGTCGGCCTCGATGATGCCGCGAAGCGTCGCCATGGCGCCCCAAGCTTCGCAAGACTTCGGGCCAAACGGCGTTCCAAGAATAACCCCGTGAAGTTCAAAACTTGGTGGAACTGTTCCGTGGGGCACGGGGCCACGTCGAACACTGGGAGGGTCGTTCCCAAAAGAACTGTGCTGTTGCCCCGCAGGTCCGATTCAATGCTCCCGTGAGCCTCACGCCACCCGACCAGAGCACGAATGCAGTTGCCCCCACACCGGACGAGGTCGAACGGAGCAACATCCTCATCGTCGCCGACGACGACAGCTACGGGGCGTGGCTATCCCGCGCAGTGGCTGGACCAGGTCGCAATCCGCACTTTGCCGCGCCGAACAGGTTGGAGCAACTTCAAGGCGAAGCTACGGACTGTTCGATCGTGATCGCGACTTGTCGAACATTGGATGAGGGAACGCAAATCCTGGCAGCCCTGCGAATCTGGCTTCGCTACGCGCCAGTGCTGATATTGTCAGCGGACGTTTCGACGGAAGCGGTTGTGTCGTTGTTGCGGGCTGGCGCCGACAGCGCCCTGCCGATTTGCTCTCACCCTTCGCTCATTCGAGCGTCTGTCGAGGCAATTCTCCGCCGGCGCGAGAGCGCGTTCCACACGAGCTGCGAAATCAGTCTCGATCAGGACGCATCGATTGTCGTGATCGGAGGGCGACGTCTCGTATTGAGGAGGGCGAGCTTTCGGCTTTGCGAGTACTTGCTGCGCCACAAGGAACGTTGGGTTTCCGAGCGTGAGCTGCGAGTGCACGCGCTCGGCGTTACCGATTGCCGAAGTGATTCGCTCGTGCGGGTGCACGTGCGACACCTTCGGATGGCGTTGGGCGAGTACGGAACCTGCTTGCACTCTCGCAGGTTCCTCGGCTATAGATTCGTGGTTTCAACGTTGCTCCCGGGTAGCCGAGCAACCAAGTAACCCTCTCGGCTCGCCGAGTGCATCGACGGTAGAGACGCACACTGGATGGTTAGCCTCTACCGTCAACCACTACGATGTATGACTATTGACCCCGAGTCTGCGTTACGCAAACTTGCGGCGACGGACTAGTCTAATCGTTCCACCCGCAGGCGCACTGGCTTCCCTTGTCGCCGGAAGCGAAGTCCCGCATTCGGACCTCGACGTCGAAGTCCTCAGCCCCTCCGTCCAACTGAAGCAGCTGAGTGCCCGTGTTCCACCCTGCACTCAAGTCATAGCTGAACCAGGTGACCCAGCCCTCCCACCACCAATCGTAGTATCGCACGCTGTGCGTAATCTGTCCGGTCTGCGTACACCCCAAGCTGACGACGGTTTCTTGATCGCTACGCGAGATCGTAGCGTTCGAGGTGCGGTTCATCTGAGTCACTGCCCAGTCGTTCCCCGACGGACAACTTCCGCAGCTCGTTCCAGCGTGGCAGAGCGTCGCGTTCAGAGCAGAACCAAGCTGGCCAAACCCTTCGACTTTCGTCTCTGTCTTCAGGTCCTCGACGGACTGTGAAACCCCGCCATCCTCCTTCCAGCCGGGGGCGTGAACGAGCTCCGGGAACTGAGCTTGAGCTGCGGCAAGCTTCCGGTAAACGTTCTCCATCTCGCTTTGACGCTGGCTGAGTTGCTCAATGGCCTCCGGCACAGGAAGGTCCGGAGCGATGGTGAGAAAGGCTTCAGACGCAGAGGCCCCGGAGGTCGCCAGATCGAATGGCAAGGACAGGGCTTCTGGCCCGACCTCACTAATAGCCACTTTGCCGGTCTTCACCTCAGTCCAGCGGACCATGTTTCCATTTTCGAGCACCAGCTCGTACACCGGAACTGTTGGGTCGGCACCGTCGAGCCACAGTCGCTCCGCCATGTCCTCGCCAACGACGCTAACGAGCGCGCTCCACCTCAGTTCCAGAGCCTCTTGATCATCGATTTGAGTCTCTGTCACTCCCATCGTCGCCCCACGGTCCGCTTCCGGCGTAGCCCCCGACACACGATTCTCAGCGTCCAGGGTCGCGCCATCCTCAGCTCCGACAGCAGCGTCAGTTGATTCGTCCGCCGCACCACAGGAGAACATCGTGGTGACCGACACAATCGAGACTATTGCCCGAAAGCAGCCACCGAAAGGCATTGCCTGTTTCAGATTGATCATTACTTCCTCGCTTTCCACATTAGATTAGACACAACCAACCCCAGGGCGAAGATTCGGGCAATGACGATGCCGTCCGCCCCACCAACACCCCTTAAGCTGGCACCGCTGATAGTGAACAGCCGGACCAAAGGCGTCAACAGAGAACATTAACCTGTCGGCTATGGAGTTTTAACGGGGTGGACGGCACGAATTTCTCGCGAAGGGCAATCACGGGCAGGCACGAAAGGCCAACTGGTGATATTGTGCCGTTCGACCCCGCGCCGGGAGGGCTTCCGTCACGCGGCACCGTTAAAGGAAACTCGACGAATAATGACCGACAGTCAGCGGCGTAACGAACGGTGCCCATGCGTACTCATCCCACACCTACTCCGCGCTGGCCCGCTCACACTTGGCCGCAAACAGTGGCTCACGGCCGTGGTGTGCACCACCCTCAGCCAGACCGCTGCCGGCCAAGTCGGGGACCAAGCGGACGCGACGAACCACGTGGCCGCAGAACGGCCGCAATCGTCGGGCTCTCCCGCCAAGACCGGCGTTGCCCCGCGTCCACTTCACACCCCTGTGAACTATCCACGTGGTGGAACAGGTGAGGGGCGCGTCGAGCTGGTTCTGACACTGGACGCCCTTGGTCGCGTCGTCGCGGTGACTTCATCGGAAGGGGCCGAGCCGTTCCGGACAGCAGCGGCAGAAGCGGCGTTGGGCTGGCTATTCACGCCGGCCCAACGCGACGGCAGCGCGGTGGCCGCGCGGATTCGTTTCACCGTCATGTACACGCCTGCAGATAGCTCTGCCGCAACTCCGGCGCCGCTCGTTGCTTCGCTCACCGAAGATGACGCACCGAGTGACCAAGAAGAAAACGACGTGCCGGGCGAGCAGTCCACATCAACCCTCGACGTCACCGTGAACGGCCGTCGCACGGAGCCGACGCACACCATCACTGCCGCGGAGAGTCGGCAATTGCCAGGGGGCTTTGGCGATCCGTTCCGCGCCGTGGACGCACTACCAGGCGTCGCCCCCGTGACGTCGGGGCTGCCCTATTTCTACCTGCGCGGCGCGCCCCCAGGCAATGTTGCCTACTACTTCGACGGGGTGCGCATCCCGCTGCTCTATCACTTCGCCGCTGGGCCCGCCGTCGTTCACTCCGCGTTCATCGGCAACGTCGAGGTCTATTCAGGTGCTTACCCGGCCCGCTGGGGAGCAGCCAGCGGCGGGATCGTTTCCGGTGAAGGCGCCGCCCCCGGTGGTTTGCGCAGAGCCGAGCTTGGCCTTCGCCTCGTCGACGCGGGCGCGATGCTCGAACTACCGTTCGCAGGTGAACGTGGCACGTTGATGATCGGGGGGCGCTATTCCTACACTGGGTTGTTGCTGACCGCGATTGAACCCGACCTGCGTCTCCGCTACTGGGACTATCAGGCCCGCGCGAGCTACGAACTCGACCAATCGAATCGGATCGAGCTGCTCTGGTTCGGGTCCGGCGATCTGTTCCAGGAGCGCGCGTCCGCACCAGGTACTGCCCCTATCAGCCCGACACCCGCAACGCCCACCTCGGACGCCCAGCGCCACGAGGACGAGTTCCGAACGGAGCTCGACTTGAACTTTCATCGAGTGGATCTCAGATGGGATCAGCATGACGAGGGCTACGCGCGACGTGTCGCTCTGACGACAGGGATCGACCAAACGAGCGTCGATGATGGCGGCGCCGAAGCAACGACGCGATTGCTCGGCGGCCGTATCCACGCCGAGCACTTCTCCGATCCAACGCTGGTCTGGCGCTATGGCGTCGAGGTGTTGGGGCAACGTGTGGAACAAGACATCGAAGAAGGCTTCGGCGATCCGTCTCGGCCCATGGCAGTTGGCTGCGTCGACTGTATGGGCGCTACTCCAACGGTGATGGCATCCGAACCGCCACCCAACGCGGGCGATCCCGACTATGCCCTCGGGTTTGGCAACCGATTCGACGCGCTGGTGACCGCATACACGGACGTCGCCTGGCGGTTCACTCGAAACGCGACGGTCACGCCCGGATTGCGGACGGATCTGTACGTGTCGGGCGAGGCAGCCGTGCTTGCGCTCGAGCCGCGCCTCACGGCGCGCTTCGAGCTGTTGCCGCAGGTCGCGCTCGTCCACTCGCTAGGGGTCGCGCATCAGATGCCGAGCTTCGAACTCCCCGTGCCAGGCACCAACCCGAACCTGAAAGGAGGACTGCAGCGCGCGATACAATACAGCGCAGGCGTCGAGACCGACATCGGCGACACGTCGTTCGCGAGCGTCACCCTCTTCCAGAATCTGTTCTCCGACTTCACCGATGCGAGCGCGATCCCCGGCGGGGATGCCGTACGAGTCGATGGCAGGGCGTACGGAGTCGAGCTGCTGCTACGGCGCGCCCTCACCAAGCGCTGGGGCGGCATCGTGTCCTATACCCTCTCGCGTTCGGAGCGCTACAGCGGCAGCTACTCGGGTCCAGCATCCTCCGACCGGACCCACGTGGTCAACGGCGCCATCACGTTCAGCCCTGGAAACCACTGGCTTTTGGGCGCCCGCTCCGTTCTGTACACCGGTGTGCCCGCGCGCCGCGTCGCAACACGACCCTTCAAACGCACCCGTCCCTTCTGGCGTCTGGACTGGCGTGTCGAGAAAAGCTGGCCCGGTGAGGCGGGCCGCGCGTGGCGGCTCGTATTCGAGGTGCTCAACACGACGCTGAATGAGGAAATGGTTGCGCTCGACTGCACTTCAACGCCGTGCGAGCCGGACTACATTGGTCCCATCACCCTGCCCTCCGTGGGTCTCGAAGCGACGTTCTAGGTTTCTGGGGCCAATAGCATGGTGACACTCAACCTCGCGGCCGTAGCGGGCCGCTGACGTCGTAGGGTTGCGCGACGAGGTTGGCGGCGATGTCGCAGCGTCTGAGCCATGGCTCTGAGCCAAAGCGCTCCGCCAGTTTCCTGGCATTTCGAAAGTGCTCGAGCGCCGCTTTCGAGTCACCCAAGAAGTGAGCGACTCGGCCGAGGGAGTAGCCAGAAATACCGGGAATCGTGGTCACCATCCCCGTGACCAGCAGGCGATCTCGCAGCACTCGCAACCGTTCATAGATGCCACGCGCTGACTCGACTTCGCCAAACCAGGCGTGCAGCTCAGCATAGAGAAAGCTGAGGGGTATTTGCAGACGCCCGGGTGGCAAGTGAACGGGCGCCACCTCGCGCGCGGCGAGGTACGCGGCGCGTGCGGACTCCCGGTCCCCGGCGCTCGCTGACGAATACGCCGCAACGACAAACCCCGAGGGAATCAACTTGCGGCTCATAGCGAGTTCGTACACTTGGTTGGCTAGATGTGCGGCATCGGGAGTCTCCCAGGATAGAAGCAAGCGCTGCGCGGAGTGAACTTCTGCTGCGAGTACAGGCACGAGAGTTCGCCCGCGGTCGAATACCTCGTCGACTAGCTTCATCGCGTCCGCGCGCGCGGTAAATGCTGCCAGTGACGCCTGTCTCACGGCTCGCCAATATGCATCGAAGGGGAATGCGGTTGTCTCGTCGAGACCCGTGAGCTCTTGGTCGATCAGTCGAACCCGGGAAACATTCCCAGACTCCAGTTCGTGGCAGATCTGAAAGTGCATAGCCATCCGCTCGAGATGACGATCGGCGGTTGTTCGCGCTGTCAGGCGCGCCTCTTCGACGAAGCTCGCGAAACGGGTATCGCTGTCAATCAACCCCCAATGAGCATGTACCCGCGCGTAGGCCGCTTGCCCAAGGGCGACAGGATCCTGCGAGCGCGCGGCGAGCTCCATCGCCCGATGGAGTGCCTCGTCGCGGCGAGGCCCATCGAGCAACTCCACGGACCAGGCTTCGAGCTGCGCGCGCAAAGACGCTTCCGTGGGGTCGACGAGAGACAATGCCTCATCCAGCAGTACCGCAAGGTGAGGAGCAAGGGCCAGATCGCCGTGCAAACGGGCCAACACAATCACTCCAAGGGCAAACGCCACGCCGTCCTCGGTGGCTCGCGCGAGCTCGATCGCCTCCTCGACGACGCCTTGCGCCTCCACACGCCTGCCAAGCGCCCACAGGCATTCAACAAGACGCAGGTCGACGTAGATGCGCTCCTGCAGTGTCCAGTCGACCTGCACCCCGAGAGCCAATGCTATTCGGAAGTGGTCCGCGGCCACCTCGTAAGCGTGCTTGGTCGCATACGCCTCTCCCGCGCGGCGGGAAGCTTCAGCTGCCAACCGCATTTCCCCGATCGACGCGGCTCCGGCGGCGCGGTGCGTGGCGATGGCCCCCAGAGAAGCGCCGTCACTCCGACCGAGAGCAACAAACGCATCAGCGAGCTGCCGGTGCGTTCGTTGGCGTTCGTCGGCCCCTTGTCTCTCGCGTAGCCGCTGCCGGTGTAGGGCGTGAGCGAACTCGAAGGACAGCGGCGATACTTGGCGGACGACGCTGGCCCGTACTGCAACCTGGAGCGAGTCGACGAGCTGCGGCGGAGTGCACCCGAGCACCAGGGCAATAGGAGCCACATCGAACACTTGCCCCGCGATCGCAGCAACCGTGAGTGCGGTCACCGTCACCATTGGTAGCGCGGAGAAGTGACGGTCGATGGCGTCACCAACGCGCTCCGGCAACGCGGCTGAATCGAACTCGTCAGCACCCAGCCGCCTGGCGAGGCGAGCAAGCTCGACAATGAACAGCGGATTGCCCCGGGCCCGCTCCACGATACTCACCTCGCGCTCGCGAGCCAGTTCGCCCCCCAGCAGTTCACGCAGCAACTGCCGACTGAGTCGCGGACCCAGTGGTCCAAGGGAAAGCGCCGTGGCGTGACGGCGCAGTTGCGAAAGCCTGTCCGTCGCCGCGTCAGTTGGGCCACGAGCGGTCGCAACGAACAACACCTCCCCAGTTCGGTTTGCGGCTGACACGAATTCCAGGAGTTGAATCGCCTCTTCACTGGCTAGGTGCAGATCGTCGATGACCAGTACCAACGGTCCATGCTGGCTCGCTCGATTGAGCGAGTTGCACACGGCCTCCGCCCATTGGCGGTGCAGTTCGGGGCCCTTCAACACAGGGTGTCGAAGGGCCCTCCAGAGATCACGCGTGGTGCTTTGCGACGTCATCGACTGGCGCGAGCTCGTCTCGCTGCCTTGCAGCGCTACGGTGAGGTCGCCGCACAGCTCCTCCCAGGGCCAGAACGCGGGTGCCATCGAGCTAGCCAGGCAACGTCCCCAAAGGCAGCGTGTACCCTGTTCGCGCAACCCCGCGCAGAAGTCGCGGACCAGCGCGGTCTTGCCGATGCCCGGCGAGCCCGCAACGAGAGCGAGCGCCGGCCGGCGTTGGTGCACCACGCGTTCCCAAAGTCTCCGCAGCTCTGTGAGTTCTTCGGCGCGGCCAACGAAAACCTCCTTCGGCTCATCCAGGGTATGGTGCTCGACGCTGGCGGTAAACTTGTAACCGCTACCCCTGACAGCAGCGATGGGATTTCTTGAACAGCGCGAAAGAACCTGACGAGCTCTCGACGCGATACTATACAGCGTGGAGTCCGATGGCCGCTGATCTGCCCATAGGGCAGCACGTATCTCTTCGTGGCTCACGACGCTGCCACCACTCTTTGCAAGAAACGCAATGAAACCGGCGACCAGTGGCTCCACGGCAACCGGTTGTCCGCGGTAGACGACCCCGTCTTCGCTAACCTCGTAGCCCTCGAAAGTCGCACGGGTACTGGACGTCGTCACAGACGCGACTATACCACGACGTCATTCAGACTAGACCGGAAGGAGCGGTTGGGCATCGGGGAAGAGCACGCAAGCTGTCGGCAACCGTACGCCAGCTTGCGTCGACCTTCACGACCAGCCGTGCGGCGCACACGTGGAAGGTCGGCGATATGGCCGTGAAAACACTACTTGCCGCCGGAACACAACGCCAAGCTGGTTGCTCCGCGCGGCCTGCCACACCTGCCATTCCGTGGCCGTTGGCTCGTGCCGCACTCAGTGCACCGGCTGCCTCAGTAGCCGCCGCGGGTGGGAATACTGCTGCGAGTGTTTCCTACTCGCCCAGATTGCAGGCCAACTCATTCCGCGCACTCGAATGTTCGATCAACGATGACGCTCGTCGCTTTCGAGCATTCGAACGTTTGCGATTCAACCAGCCGGCCTGAGGCTCACCTCTCCTGATCTCCACTGAGGGTATCGGAGCGCCTGAGGCGACTTTCGGTGACATGCGGCACGAATCGCTCTTCCTCCCCATGACTGCCGCTCTAGCATCGACCGGGCATAGCTTCAGGCCTATCACGGCGGCACGGACGTGCGAGTGTTCGCCCGGGTCATCCAGGGTTAGAACTCGCGAATCGCAAACTTTCACTCAGCGACGCAGCGATCGGCGCATTACCAGGTTCCCCACTCGAAATCCGAGGCGTTCGTATAAACGCCGCGCGCGGGCGTTGTCTGGGGTGGTCTCGAGAGCCAGCGCAACAGCCGTCTCGGCCCAGGGCAGGGTTCCCGCAGCAAGGCCTTCCATCAGCTGGGTTCCGTGACCGCGTCCGCGGTGCTCTGGAAGCACGTAGAGTTCGTCGATCACACAGACTTCTCCCCCGAGCTCGTTCGACCAAAAGGGAATGAGGAGCGCGTACCCACAGGGCTCACTGTGCAGATCGAGCACGACGACTTGGCCGCGCCGCGGATGCTCGCGCAACGCGAGCAAGGTGCGGCGCATGTGCTCTGGGGGAACGGGCTCGGGCCCGGGATCTTCACGGTTGAGCGAAACACACAGCCGCACGACTGCCTCGTCATCTCGCGGTTCCGCGTTCCGCCACATGCGGGAAGCCTAACTCCCAGCAGCGTCATGGCAACCCCAGGACGTCTTGCTCTGGAACCCCACGACTCGGGCCGCCTGGTTCAATCGGCGCCCATGCCCTGTCAAACGCGGGTGCAACGTCCACGCGTGGTTTTGAACGCGATTTTACGGGCATGACCCGCTACCCGAGTTGTCCGCACACTCGCAGTCCAGCCCGACCTGCTCAGCGACGACGTCTGCCTGACATTGGGGCAGCCGCGGATTGATGTAGAAGCGAACCCCGCCCTCGCCGACGAACTTCAGCGAGGGCAGCCGCACCTCCTCCAACTTCGGATTCCGCGCGACGTAGAGTTGAGCGGAGGTGGGACCCAAGGTGTGAGGGTTGTCCGGTCCCGCCGCACCCACCGACTCGAGGGCTTCGGCTTGCAGGGACACCAAGGCGGGATTCTCCGCGACCACGAGGTCCCCGCCGATCTCGCGAAGACTATCCAAACCGGACGTGTCGCTGAGCGCCTCGTTGTTCTGGATGTTCACGCCGCCGAGCACCTGCTGCAGAGCTCCGAGCCCCGTGAAGTTGGCAAGCCCCCCGCTGTCGAGAACCAAGAGATCCCCTTCGATGGTCCTCAAACTGTCGAAACTCAGCTCGGCCAAACCTTCACCAGCCAACACCAAGAAAGGTGCGGTCTTCAAAGCGGCCATGGAAACACGAGCCGCGTCCCCCCCCGGAGACAGGTCGATGGTTTCCCCGACGCCCGACAGAGCATCCAGCTCGACTTCTTCCAATGCCGGGCCCGAGATCCGCACGCTCTTGGCCACCTCACGCAACGACTCGAGGCCGTGTAGATTGACCAGTTGCTCATTGCGTTCGATGAACAGGTTGCCTCCGACTGATTCGAGCCCCTGGAGCCCCGCGATGTCCTGCAGCGCTTCATTCTCAGAAATCCCGAGCGAGCCATCGATGGTGGTCAGACTTTCGAGACCATCCAAGTTGGACAGCACGCTCTGAACCACGACCAAGTCACCCGAGACGTGCGCACAGCCCTTCAGGCGTTGCAATTGCACTTCGCTCGATAGCACGACGGTACCACTCGGACAGCCACTGGAGTCGGCGGGCTCAGGCAGATCGAGACTCGCATCACGCGCCTCGCAGGTCGGAAGGAACCAGTCCGGCTCACGGGGAGCGCAGAGCTCTTCCTCCGCGTCGCAGTAGCCGCTGGCACATTCCCCGTCGGTTGCGCATTCATCCCCCAGCTGCGAGCCGGGTGTACACCAGGCATCACAGCCCGAACACGGACTATCGCCGCTCTCGTCGAGGCAGCGGTTCATCCCCTCGCAATCAAAATCCTCTTCACATCGCTCCCCGGTCCCGGTCAGGGGCTCGAGCCAGCGGCGCGGCTCGAGACAGGTGCGTTGCTCGTTGGTGGCGCGGCAACCGGCCGATTCCAGCAAGTCCAAACATTGCTCGAGCTTGTCAGCCTGATATCGCACCCGCTTGTCAGCCAGAGATCCGAGGATCTTCATAACATCGCGCTGAAGATACGACGCGAAGGCTTCTCGGCACTCCGCCTCGGTCGGAAACCCCGAGACGGGGGTTTCCCCGCAGCACTGAAAACCCGTCGCACAGATCAATGCCGCCTCGCGAGCGGGCCAATCTTCAAGCAGCAGCGGCTCAGTCGACGGAGCTGAACCGTCACCTCCCTGCATGGCGTCGTTGACGTCTCGCGCCACCGACGCATCACCCGACTCCACAGAACCGGTCTGCATCTTCTTCTTTGCCTCAGCCGACGTGCACGACGCGACGACAGCGCTCTGCAGCCCAAGGGCGAGCCCCAGCAACGGCCGCGTTGCTCCCCCGAGGACGACGGCTCGGAGTGAGCCGATGAACTTCTCACCATAGGATCTTGACGCCATCTATCGAACCTCCCTCACTGCGCTCAAACTTTCAAACAAACCAAAGCAACGAGCGTGCCAAAATCAGTTTCCATGTCTCATCAACCCCACCCCCAAGTCCTGCTTTCCCCTGATGTTGCTCCTATTTCCTCAAATAGAGAATGCTGGACTGAGTCCTGCTGCTTGGCAACAAGTCGCGGGAGTCACGCTCGGTACAATTCCCAAACAGCGCCGGAGCAAATTGATGACCCACCCGCCTCTGCGGCGCGTTGCGGCACAAGCATCAATGACGTGCGTCGAGCAAAGCGCGACGCTCGCGTCATAGCGCGGCAGGTTTTGCATACAGGCCACGTTCTCGTGCTGCCTTTGGCAGCGGAACGAAGCTCACTGGCTGGCTCGGCCCTCTGTCTCCGCGGTAGGCTCGCAACCAGCGTGTCCCGAGCGGTCTCAAGAGGCCAGGGTTGGCAAGACGACTATGGCCCGTCGTCAGTTGCGGCACACCCCACCCGAACACGTGCCCGCTGCACAATCGGCGTTGGTCATGCAGCTGTCACCGATCAGCGCCGTGCCTCGGCAAGTGCCGCTGGTGCAAATGCCGTCGACGCAGTCGGCGTTGTCGACGCAGGAGCCGCCGTTGGCGACACCACCGGCAGCGACGCACGAATTGCCTTCGCAGCGCCCCGAAGCGCACGAGGAATTTCGTTCACACAGTCTGCCATCCGGACGTTTCACGTCACAAACACGAACGACGCTGCCGTCCGCGACGCGCGCTAGCGGGCGACAGATGTCGTCTTCCGTTTCGCACGGCTCATCCCAAGGTGACTCGAGCCCCACCTCGCAGGTGCGCAGGCAAACCGGACCGCACGTGGTAGTGTCGTCGGGCGCACAGGGTACGTTTACGCAGGAGAGGCCATCGCCACACTCGTCGTCGCTGCTGCACGTGGTCGTACAGTAGCCCGGCCCCGTGTTGCAACCGATGAGCTCGAAGCACAGCTCTGGCAAGTGACAGCGGTTCGACTTACAGTTGGCGTCACTCTGGCAGATACTTCCCACCGGACGTGGGGGAACCACATGCGTGCCCGCGTTGCAGAACAGGGTGCCGTCTTTGGCGAGGTCGCAATCTCCAGGGCAGGAGGCGTCACTGAAGCTGTTGCAGGTTGGCCGGCAATAGAAGAAGTCCTCATACACGTCACCCAAGCACGGATCGCCATTGCATCGGACGCCCCCTCCGCACTCGCGACTGCAGTAGGACCAGTCATCCATCACCAGACAGCGATCGCAATTGGTCTCGTCACAAGGCGACCCGAGAGGCGTTCGGCAGATGCGTTCATACAGACCGCAGTTTCCCGTTCTGCAATCGCCGTCCTCACGACAGGGGCCGCCCTCGTCGCTCAACGGGAGGCAGTCTCCCCCGACGTCACAACGCACGTTGGCCTCACAGCCGCAGATTTCGCAGGACGCGCTCTGCATCTGACAGGACGTGGGCACTCCGTCCACGCAGGCGGCGATGTTCTCCGTCGGTTCGTTGAAGAGAAAGTCAATCGCGCTGTCGTAGACGTCACACTCGTCGGCGCAAACGCCCTGCCCATCCGGACCAACACCGCACAGTGGTAGCTCCTTCGGGCAGTCCGCATCTTTGGAGCACTGGGTGGTACACACCCCTTTCTCTGCCCCGCCTCGGGTTGGGAAGAAGACGCAACTACCCTCATCGCATTCGGGTTTGGCGCGGGTGCACGGAAAACCCCAAGGCGACCCGACGTCGCTTGTGGGGACAGCGTTCGACGACGACTCCCCATCGGCCGCTTTCAGGCATCCAACCGCAATCAGTGCTACCCAAGCGACGGCGCCCCAGCTCACCAAACCCCGGCAACGACTACTCGACACGGGCGACTAGTAATATCAACGGCTCCACATGTCAAACAGTCTGCCATTCACTTGAAGGTCCTCGATGTAGTCCGCGGCCGAGTTCATCACCAGAGTCCCTGAGCGCAAAAAGTAACCGAGCATCGTGGCTTTCAGCGACTTCAGACTCGAGCCGCTGCCCGAGCGCTTACCTACA
>QJWJ01000222.1 GCA_003235365.1 Deltaproteobacteria bacterium | reverse complement strand
CAGCCGCTTCGAAGCTACGCACCCACCGGGTGTACAGCGGGCAAACGCTCGGGATGATCGGCAAGCGCTACCACGTCAGCCCCGCCGCAATCGCCTACGCCAACGACATGGAAGTCGCCGACCCGATTCGGCCGGGGGACGACTTGGTGATCCCAGCTCCCGGCGACGACGATGGAAGTCAGGCGCGCGCCCAACGAGACAAGGAGCAAGGGCGCCCCACCCCCCCGGCGAAGGAGTCGAAAGCGACCGAGGCGAAAGCCCCCGCGCCAACCCCGGCTCCGTCGTCCATGCAGACTCCCCGCACCCACGTCGTGGGCAAGGGGCAAACCCTGGCGGCGATCGCTGCGCGCTACCACGTGTCGGTCGACGCCGTCTGCCAAGCAAACAAGATCTCGCGCTCGACGACGCTGCACATCGATCGTGAACTGGTGATCCCCAGCGCCAATGACACCGATGGCAGCGCCGCCCGTGTCTGGTACGAAAAGCAACGCCGCGCCAACGCCCAAGGCGCTCCCAACGGACGCGATTGGCGAAAGTACAGAAAAAGCGCGTGGAAGCGGGGGTACATCACCCTCGAAAGTCCCAACGGCGACAAACGCTGGACGGGCTACGTGATCGGGCCGGGCAACAAGCTGCTACCGCTCGCCCGTCAGAAGGTGACCCACGTGCTGGCATCGTGGCGCACCGGCAAGACGAAAACCATCGACAGCCGTCTGGTCAAGCTCATCGCCAAGGTCAGTGACACGTTCGGTGGTCGTCGCATTCGCGTCGTCAGTGGCTTTCGAGAGCACTCCCATTCGAAGCACTCGCGCCATCCTCAAGGCAAGGCGCTCGACTTCAGCATCAACGGCGTTCCGAACTGGGCGTTGCGTGACTATCTCCGCTCGCTGCCCTCCGTCGGCGTTGGGTTCTATCCAAACTCGAGCTTCGTTCACCTCGACGTGCGCGACGACTCGACGTACTGGGTTGACGTCTCCGAGCCCGGACAAGCTCCGCATTACGTGCACAAGTCGAAGGGCAAGCGCTGAGGAACGCCATCGCCAGCAGCGAGCTCACTGCCCTCCTCACTGCCCGCGCAACGAAGCGATACGGCGCCGCAACTGAGCGGCCTCGGGGCGAAGCTTGCCGCTCGGATAGCGGCGGGCGTAGCGGTCGAGCCAGGCCACCGCCTCGTTCGTCTTTCCCGCCCGCAGCGCCGAATGCGCTCGGCGGATGAGACCCAACTCGTCAGCTAGCCGTGCGGACTGCGCTTCAGCGCGACGGTCTTCCGAGGGCTCAGCAGCGTTGCTCTCCGAACCCGCTTGATCCGTCGCAACGCGCTGCGGAGAGTCGCTGGGCACCACCGTGGATGCACCCTGGGAGTTCATGCCCAAGAAGCTCACCCGCGAACGCCGTTCTGCCGCCCGTTCTTCCGCTTCCCCCACGGCCGCCGTCCCACCTCGTCCCCCCCGCTCGGGTCCATTGGTCGACAACTGCGCCGGAGCTGCCGCCACAGGCGTCGACCCCGGATCTGCAACGCCTCGTTTCGGAGTGGCAGTCTGCGAGTTCACACGCCGCAAGGGCCCGGCGCCGTTGCCCCCCTCAGCCCGAATCCGACCCGGAGGCTCCGGTGTTCGCGACACTTGCCCCTGCTGGTTCTCCGGCTCCAACGGTTCCGCCGGCGGCGACATGGCCTTCGACGCCCCGAGCTCCTCCGACCCCTCTCTTCCCTCACCGAAGTTCGACTCTGCGACGCTACGTTCACGTGCGGCCACTACCGAAGCGCGATCATCACCGGCGCCCGGCGCCGATGCCGAGACAACGCCAACACCAGACGTCTGGTCCGCGACGTCCGCAACTGGCGCACTCTGCGACGGACCAAGCACGTCGACGACCTGGGCTCCCAGATAGCCAGCGCTTGCCAAAACCAGAACACCAGCAGACAGCTTGAGTGCCGAAATCGACCCGAGCCCGGCAAGAACGAGTCCTGACCCGGCCGCTGCGGCAACGGGTAACGAGGCTCCAGCCCCCAGAGCCGCGGAGCCAACTGCCGCGGAGCCAACTGCCGCGGAGCCAACTGCCGCGGAGCCAACTGCCGCGGAGCCAACTGCAATTGTCTCCAGCCCGGCCGCACCGCCTCCCCCTGCAGCACCAACCAGGCCGGACGCGGTCGTAACAGCGCTGCCTACAGCCCCGCTACCTGCAGCCCCACCGCCTGCAACCGCGGCGCTCGAAGCGGCACTCGTCCCGCTCGCGGACATCAACGACGCCGCGCTGCTGCCCGCAACCGCGACGCGTGCGACCCGCAACGCGTTGATGCGTGTGCCCTGCGGGGCGCGATCGCCCCGACTGGCGGCGAACAACCGACGCGCCAAGTCCGCGTTTTCTGCGGTGACCCAATTCGCGTCATCACTCATTGCACACCCCCGCAATGGTAACCCGCTGCAGCATTCCCGACGGGGGAACGACAGGGCGCACGGTGCGACTCTGGTATCGGCTCAGTGCGCGGTTGAAGTACTCGCGCGCCAACCGTAGCCTCGAAGCCACCGTGCCGCGCGGCACGCCCAGCGCCGCCGCAATCTCGAGCGAGTTGCAGTCCTCGAGTTCGAACATCACGAACACCACACGCTGCTCCCAAGGCATCCCTTCGAGCAACTCGGCGACCAACGCGCGCGCGCGGTTCCTGTCACAGAGCTCTTCGGCCTCAGGTTCACGACTCGGCAGATCCATGTCCAACGGCAATGCCGACACTCTATCGGCGCAGCGACGCATTTCCGATGCGACCCGCACCACGACCGAAAAGATGAAGCTGCGCTCCTTGCCCGGCTCGATCGACGCGGCCTTGCGAGCAACGACCCACCAGACCTTCTGACAACCGTCGTCGCAGTCACTTCGGGGCACACCCAACGAACGGAGGGACCGCCAAACGAAGTCCACGTACTCTTCGACCCAGGCCTCGACCTTCCGGTCGAGATCCGCCGCTCCTGAAGGGCATTCGGGAACCGGATTCACGTTGCCGCAATGGCGGGCGTCGTCCGGTGGGATCACAAAACCACCCCCAACCAGCTGGCCCCAAGGCCAATGACCACACCTGGCGTCGGTCGGTGCAATTCGCTTTCCGCGTAGGGTAGGCGAAACGGCGCAATGGGGAGGTGCAGGCCCAGCTGCGCCGCGACGAGCCACGGCCGCGCTTCCATCTCGGCGCGTACCAACAACTCAGTAAGCGCAACGATTCCGTCCCATTCGGTTCCGTCAACCGTCTCGGCGAGGTAGCGCCCGAGTTGGAGCGCAACCACCGGTCCCACACGCACCTGTTGCCACATGCGAAACGTGCCGGGTGTCGCCGCGACGGATCCCGTCCACCACTGGTGACTCCACTGTCCCCCGTCGCGCGCCGACGACGCCGTCGACGGCGCCCAAGTGAAGCCAATCGCGATGGGTCCCGAGCCCCACCCCGACCAATCCGACCGCACGAGCGCGTGCACGTCGAGCGCCCCGGACAACTCGGGGTCGACGCCTCCGCGAATCGTTCCGCCAACACCTGCGCCGAAATGCCAACGACGCGGCGCCAGTTGGTCGTCGCGCGACGGCGCCTGCGCCACCCCGGAGTCTGCGGGAACGGGCTCTGCACCCTCAGCGCCGTCCAGCGCCGAGCTCACGGGTTCTGCATCAACGCGATCCGCTTCGAGATGTAGCACCAAGCTCATCGCCAAAGCCGACAGCAGGTCGCGGCAATCTCCACTGGTCAATCGGCGCTGCCATGAGCTGCGTCCCAAGTCGCCTTGCGAGGGCCCGTAACTGAGGTCACCGACGAGTTCGCTCGGCACGGAGCCGCCGGCCGGTGCCACCTCCACCCGGAGCGCACCGTCGGAAACCGTGGGGAGCCCCTGGCTCGCCAGTTCCGATTCGAACCACGCGCGCTCAGGACAATCCTTCGGTACCGCGTACTGCAACGACGGCGACGCGAGCAAAGGCGATGCAACGACGCCGACCAGCCCGACTGCCGCCAGCCCCGAGGTACGAACTAGGAAAACTGAAGCTCGCCCCGACACCCCGCCAACTTACCACGACTCGGCGGGTTGTTGAGTGGCGCGTCGAGAAGACCGTTCGCACTGTGCATTTGGCGCAACAGTACCTGCCCACCCACGGTAGATGCACGGTGATGCCAAAGTCGGCCGCCTCGAGTGAAGGGGCGACGACCCGTTGCCTCCACATCCACCCAGCCGCGCAACACCCGCTTCCAGTCCGCGACCGACGCGGGTCGCAAGCGCCGCGCTCACGCCCTTCGAAGACAGCGGCGACCCCGACGGCTCGCAACGGATTCCAAGCGAATCGAGTGACGAACGACGCGCGGCAGTCGTTTACCTAACGACCACACAAACAACCCACACCTGATGGTGAGGTCATTTTTGTGATCTCTGCGACACCAAAGGCCCATTGCCCGACAACACTCGGCAGCGACACGCACCGCGTTCGGTGAACGCTGCCTTTGCAAACGGGAGCCCCATGCCTCACCGCGACGTCGACCTACGCCTCGCACAGCGTCACTCCATTCCTCGTCCGCGCGATTCAGCTGACAACTCCGTTGGCAGTTCCTCGCTGGACTTCCGTATCCCGCTAGGAGAACGCTCGCTCATCGCGGCGGCGACGCTGCTCGTCAGCGCAACGCTCACCGCCTGCCTGGATCGACCCGTCGGCAGGTCCCAACCGCGGACGACCAACGTCTTGTCAGACGAGCTGGTGGTCAACGCCATCGACAAGATCGACCTGTTGTTCGTGATCGACAACTCCATGTCGATGGCCGACAAGCAGAAGCTGCTGGCCTCAGCGGTGCCTGACTTGGTGCAAGGATTGGTCGATCCAAACTGCATCGGCCAAGGGGGAACGAACCTCGGCAGACCGAGCGGGCCCGATTGTCCTGAAGGATCTCACCGCGAGTTCGATCCCGTCAGTGACATTCACGTGGGCGTCATCACGAGCAGCCTGGGAGGCTACGGTTCAGGCGGCGACTGCGTCGCGAGTGATCTCCCTCACTCGGAAGAGGGCGTCGACATGGCGCACTTGCTCGGGTCGTTGCCTCGGGGTGCCGAGGTCGCGCCGTCGGCCGCGCAAACCGGATTTCTGACGTGGAACGAGAACACCGATGCGCGGACCTTCTTCGACGAGCTGCGCGGCCTAGTAACCGAAGCGGGTGAACGTGGTTGTGGCTGGGAGGCTCCCCTCGAAGCGTGGGTCAGGTTTCTGGTCGACCCCCACCCGTACACCAAGATGGTTCGCAGCCCCTGTTCGGCGACGGATACGGGCAAAGGCTGCATCGGTCCGGAGCTGGCGCCTAGCGGCGACATGCTAGTCGATTCGACGCTGCTCGCTCAACGCCGCGCGTTTCTGCGTCCCGACTCGCTGGTCGCTGTCGTGATGCTGAGTGACGAGAACGACTGTTCGTTCAAAGCCCGAGGACAGACGTGGCTGTTGTCCGAATCCATCACGGCCGAGCGCAAGGGCCGGGCCGCGTTCCGACCCACCGCAGCGTGTGACGATCCAGCGTACGGCCCCGACTCGGAATGCTGCCACAGTTGCGGCTTGGAGACGCCGCCGGCGCAATGCCCGAACACGATGAACGACGACGGCGAGCTGGTTGGCGTCGGCTGTGAGGAAAACCGCAAGTACGAGTACGGCACCGAAGAGGACCCCAATCTACGCTGCTACGATCAGAAGCGTCGTTTCGGGATCGACATGCTCTACCCGACAACACGTTACTCCAACGCCCTCAAGTCGTTGACGCTGTGTCCGTATGCCGACGACCTCGATCCCACTTCTGACAGGTGTCCCGGAGGCGCGGGCGTGGTGCCCAACCCGTTGTACGAGGATCTCAGCGTCGACTCCAATGGCCCTGACGCGCTACCCAAACCCAGACGCCCGAGCAATCTCGTGTTCTTGGCGGGCATCGTCGGTGTGCCCTGGCAAGATCTGGCCGTCTCACCCGACGCGAGCGTTCCGCTGGTCTATCGTCAAAGCGTCTCCCAAGAGGACTCCGAAGAGCCGCCCCTGCAGTGGGATTGGCTCATCGGGCCACCTAAACCCAGCGGCGGCCGCGAGCAGCCGGCGGACCCTCTGATGATCGAAACGACGCAAGTGCGCTCGGGCGTCAACCCCGCAACGGGACAGGCGCTGGCCCCCCCGGATTCGACGCCGCGCAGCAACACCATCAACGGCCACGAGTGGGAAATCGGCATCCAAGGCGACCTGCAGTACGCGTGCACCTTTCCCCTGAGCGAGCCGACCCTGTGCAAGACCAACGACGAACTGAATCACCTCGGCGACGCGGCGTTGGAGATCCCCGCGTGCGACTGCACCAAGTACGGCGGCGAAGCCTTCAAGAACCCCCTGTGCCAACAACCCGACGGAAGCTACGGTCTGCGTCAAACTCATGCCAAGGCGTACCCCAGCTCGAGGCAACTGCAGACGCTGCACGACGTCGGAGACAATTCCATCGTGGCGTCGATATGCCCGAAGTCCACGGACCTCGCCGCCGTCGACTACGGCTACCGACCGGCGATGGCAGCCATCGTCAATCGCCTCAAGGTGGAACTGGGCAACAAGTGCTACTCCCGTGAATTGTCGCAGAAGCCCGACGGCAGCATCGCATGTCGCATCGTCGAGGCACTGCCTCCCGAGGAAGCCGCGTCAAGCAGCTGCGAAACGGTCGCGCGCAAACCAATCGAGGATCGCCTCGCCGAATCGGTACGTCGTCGCTTGTTGAACGGACACTACTGCGAAACGGAGGCGGAGTGCGAACAGTTCACCCTGTGCGAGATCACCCAGCTGCTCGCCAGCGAGGATCCCGACGGCCTGACCAGTTGCCTGCAGGACGAGGTCGCCGTCGGAGATGGCTGGTGTTACATCGACGAGGCACGGAACCTCGGCAATCCGGAACTGCTCGGTCGTTGCCCCGACACGGCGCGGCGAACGGTGCGGTACGCTGGCGCCGGCAGACCAGCCAACGGGAGCGTCACGGTCGTCTCCTGCGCGGGCAAGTCGTTCGACTGACTCGGCAACAGCCGCTGCGAATCTCCAAGAGCGTCCTGGTCCCCGCCACCTCACGGCGTAGACCAGGACGCGACGGCGTGCACGGAGCCTGTCTGATGACTCTGCACGACACCGACGATGAGCCAGCCGTCGTCAGCCGTACCGTCGGTTCCCGTCGTTCGAACGCTCCAGGTTCCTCGCGTCGACTCCTCGAAGCGCGTCGAGGCGAAGTCGCGAACGACGTTGGCGTGCTGCAACGTCTCCCCCGAGTTCTCGCCAGCTGCGACCTCCGTCGTCGCAGTCCGCTGGGCAAACGCCAATTGCAGCACCCCCTCTTGCGGGCCGGAGGTGACCTCGTAGGCGACGCGCCAGGGGTTGCTCCCCTGCACCTCGATGTGCAGGGATGCGTCTTTCACCCCGCGCAGCGCGCTGCGTATTGCGGCCCTCGCGCGACGCTCGCTCGACCCCACGAAGGCATGGCGGCCATCGACGATCATCTGCGGCGTATACACGCCGCTCTGCCCGGCCAGGCGCGAGTACCAACGTTGCCGCGCCGAGCTATCGTGACGACTGAACGGATCCTTCCACCCGAGGTAGTCCCAGTAGTCGACGTGAAACGACAGCGCGACGACCGGCAACTCGTCGCGTTGCGCCTCTGTCACCAACTCGCGCAGCAGGCGATCGGCAGGGGGACAACTCGAACAACCCTCGGAGGTAAACAACTCGACCAGAGCGACGTTCGGCTGGCTGGTGACACGACTCGATTCGACGACGGGCTGGCGATCGGGCGACGCCGATCTTTCGGAGGTCGGTGGGTCGCCCGACAGTTCACTGCTGACATCAATCTGCGGCGCGCTCGGCACTCCACCGCTGCTCGTGCCGCTGCCTCCGCGGCACGCCAGCACGGCACACGAGATCGACATCGAAATCCAGGCGCGCCCGACCATGTCATCGACTATGCCGCGCGTGCGGCGTCGGTTTCACAGCTTGCGTGCGGTGCCGTCCCAGCGAGCCTCTGCCAGCGCGGAACGAACCGTTCACGCCACCGCCGGCGCGATTGCAAATCGGCGTTTCAAAAGAAGAAATGGCCGTTCCAGCCACTCGAACACGAAACCGGCGAGGACCAGCGCCAGCGGCATGGAAATCGCGAATACCGCCAAGGGTGCGTCCCCCACGAGCGCCCGCACGGCGCCGATCGCCGCGAAGTGAGTCAGATACAGGCCGTAGCTGCGCCGCCCGATCCAGACCATCCAAGGAAGGGACAGAACCCGCGCCCCTCGGCGGTCGGGTGCCGCCACACACGCCCCAACCAGAAGGACCAACGCGGTGTGGAACAACAGATGGTGAACGTCGAACGCGAGGCACAGACACACTGCCGCAAGTGTCACCGTTCGCGCCCCCGGAACTTGCAGCGATCGCAGCAACGGCTCTCCACTTCGCGGGTGATGCAGAGCGATGGCCAGCAGGCTGCCCAATGCGATCGACGACGATAATCCGTCACACACCGTTCGCAGCAGCCCCTCCCCCAGCAGAGTTCGCCCGAGCGGCGTCAGCGACGCTTGGCTGAGCGCCAGCACGGTCGACATCACCAACGTCGGGCCGAGTAGTCCGCGGAGCCAACGCAACACGGGCGCCCAAAACGCGTAGAACTGCTCTTCGACGGCCAGCGTCCAAGCGAAGGCAAAGGTAATCGGGTGGGAGACGTTCCAGTCCACCCACCAGTTGCAAGTGAACGTCGAAAAGTACGGCAGATTGCGAAAGAAGTGCTCTCGCTGCGGGCTGGGCGCCGCGAACAGTGCGTGCGCGGCCAACACGCCGAGTACGGCGTAGTACAGTGGGAAGATCCGCAATGCGCGACGGGCAAAGAACGCTGGCAAGCTCACCTGGCCAGAACGTTCGCGCTCGCGGAGAAGCAACGTAGTGACCAGGTAGCCGCTGATCGCAAAGAACAGCTGAACACCTGCGGGGCCCTTACCCCAGATCCCCGGTGGCGGAGCGGTCCAACAGTGGTGCCACATCACCCCGACTATGCTCAACGCGCGCAGGCCGTCGAGCGCTGGTAGGTACGAGCGCTCCAAGTACCGTGTATGAGCCTGCGGCAGAGACACGGCGTGTTATATCCTCAAACTCGCCTCCCTTCGACGGATGTGCGGCCCGAACGGTCTACGCGACCGAAAGGCGGTACAAGGAGCGCCACGAATCGTTCGAACCGGACCCACCGACCCATGATTTTTCGACAGCTCATCGACAACCGCACCTCGACGTTCACCTACCTGTTGGCCGACGAGGCAACGCGCGACGCGGTCTTGATCGACTGCGTGTTCGAGCAACACCTGCGCGACGCGGCCTTGATCCGCGAGTTGGGGCTGACCTTGAACATGACGCTCGAGACCCACGTGCATGCCGACCACGTGACGGGCGCTTGGTTGATGCGACGTGATCTGGGTAGTCGAATCGCAGTAGCCAAGGCCGCCAATACCGACGGAGCCGATCGATTGCTCGAACCAGGCGACGTCTTGTCGCTCGGCGAGCTGCGCATCGAAGTCAGGGCGACCCCCGGTCACACCGACGGCTGTCTGAGCTTCGTCCTGCACGATCAGAAGATGGTCTTCACGGGCGACGCACTGTTGATCCGTGGCGCGGGCCGAACGGACTTCCAGCAAGGCAGCCCAGAACGGCTGTTTCGCTCGGTGCGCAACGAGTTGTTGAGCCTACCCGAAGACTACAGCGTCTACCCCGGTCACGACTACAGTGGGCGCTGCTCGAGCACGGTGGGCGAAGAACGGCACTTCAACCCGCGGCTCGGCGATGGCGTGCGCGTCGAAGACTTCGTGGGATACATGAACAACCTGGGCCTGCCGCATCCCAAACAACTCGCGGTCGCGGTGCCAGCCAATCTGCGCTGTGGGCAGCCGGACAACGCCGCGGCTCTGCCAGTTCTGCCGTCGTGGGGTCCCGTGGTGCGCACGTTTGCCGGCGTGTGGCAAGTCGACCCCGAATGGGTCTACTCGAACCTCGACCGGGTGCACTTGATCGACGTGCGCGAGGCAGACGAGGTACAGGCGGACCGCATGGGTCGCATCGCGGGTGCTCAGCTGATGCCCCTGAGCACCTTGCGTGACGAGGCCAAGTCTCTGAGCCCAGACAAACCCATCGTGACCGTTTGTCCGGCAGGCGCCCGCTCGGCCATCGCAGCATCGATCATCGAAGCCGCGGGCATCAGCCGCGTTGCCAACCTGCGTGGCGGGCTATTCGAGTGGAAGGGCCTCGGGCTGCCCACCCTGGCCATCACTCCGAGCAGTATCGCGGATGAACCCATAGCCAGCACCCGAGACCACCACGATGTCGACTGACTCCGTCCCCGCGCGTCGTCTGTGGTTGATCGATGGCTTCAACGTGTTGCACGCGTGTTTGCTGAGCGGACGCGATCGAAGCGACTGGTGGCAACCGCAGCGGCAGCGCGAGGTCATGCAGTGGGTACACGCCTTCGCCGAAATAGAGGAAGTGTGCGTCGTCTTCGACGCCAAGTCGGAGCCCGAAGCGTCGTTGCTGGGCGAACCGACCTCTGCCGAAGTCTGCCATGCACCCAGCGCCGACGAAGCAATCATCGAGCGAGTGCGCCACTCGCTCGGCCAACACGACGTGCACGTCGTCACGGCTGACCGCCCCTTGGGAGATCGCTGCCGCTCGTTGGGCGCACGAGTGGAGCGCCCTTGGGCATTCGCCCGACGCATCGCGAGTGGGACGGACTGAACATTCATCAGCAGGTCACGCTGCCCGATTGATTCCGTCTTGGTGATGTTTGGTTTGGGGCGTGAAAGACGTGGGCCGATCGAGCCAGCTATCGTCATGGCACGGCCGAGCCCGATCCACCTCGACGTCGACGGGTTGAAATCGGTTCCGAACTCGACAGCCGCCGGTGGACGTCACGGTGGAGGCCTCGGAGTGCCATGGCAGTGCGTCGTTTCGAACCGTGAATGGGCGAGCACGATTGTCGGCCGTTTTGGGTGATCCGTGATCGAAGTTCACGGTTCGTGCATGATGCCGAGCCATGTTGCGCCGCTTTTTTCCCGCATCCCCCGAGGCTCCGGCTCCCACGGCCCGACGCGCCGATCGACTTTACCCCCGCGTGCTGATTTGCATCGCGCTGGGATTATTCACTGCGGGTCCACTCGGTTGCGCGGAGGGAACCTCGGGCGAAGCCTCTCCCAGCAGTTCGAGCCCTGCCGGTACACCGCCAACCAGCCCGCAGGTCGCAGACACGACGAATCCAATCCCGAGCGCGCCGAGCCCGAGCGCTATCGCGCCCGATGGTCCCGCCGTTGCCCCTGCGCCGACGGGTGCAACGCCCGCCGGACCGGTCACCCCCCCGGGACCCGTGCAGTCGCTCCCCACGCCCGGTGCGACGGAGCCCGCGCAAAGCCCCACGTCGCCGAGCGACACTCCGCCCCCTTCCCCCGAACCGGCCGCCAGCGCCAATCCCCAACAACCGAGCACTCCTACGGAACCGGGGCCCGTACCCACGGGGGACGACCCCGAGAACCCACTGCAAGGAGTAAACATCGGTTGGAATCTCGGCAACAGTCTCGACGCACCCGAAGGAGAGACCGCTTGGGGCAACCCCGCGGTGAGCGAAGCGCTGATCGAAGCCGTGGCCCAAGCCGGCTTCGGCGCGGTGCGAATCCCCGTCAGTTGGTCACTGCATCTCGGCCCCGGGCCGGACTTCGCGATTGACGCGGCCTGGCTGCAACGCGTCGACGAGGTGGTGCGCTACGTGACCGACCGGCAGATGGCAGCAATCATCAACCTGCACCACGACGGCGCCGACGATTACGATGGCGTCGAGTGGCTGACATTGACCGCTGCTGACGGTACGATCACCGAAGCGAACAACCAAGCTGTCGAAGCTCAGTTCGTGGCCGTGTGGTCACAAATCGCCGAGCACTTCAAGGATCATGGCCACTACCTGGTCTTCGAGTCGATGAACGAGATCCACGACGGATACGACACGCCCAAAGCCGAATACCATCCAATCATCAACGCGCTCAATCAACGGTTCGTCGACTTGATCCGCGCCAGTGGAGGAAACAACGCCACACGAACGTTGGTCGTCCCCGGCTACAACACGAACATCGATCACACCTTGACTGGCTTCGTGCTCCCCACCGACACCGTGCCCAACAAGCTCGTACTGTCAATTCACTTCTACGACCCTTGGAGCTTCGCTGGCGAAGGCTCCACCTCGGTGTGGGGCGCGGGCTATCCCGGAACGGACAGCTGGGGCCAAGAGGACTACGTCGACGAACAGTTCGGCAAGCTGAAGGCCACCTACGTCGACCAAGGCGTGCCGGTGCTGATCGGCGAATACGGCGCTGTGAACACCAGCAACAACGCCCCCTACCGCCGCTACTACATCGAGTACGTCACCAAGGCGGCTCACGACCGCGATCTGTTGCCCGTCTATTGGGACAATGGTGGGCTCGGCGAGGGCACGGACAAGTTCGGGCTGATCGATCGCAGCAACAACCAAGTCGCGACTCCTGAAATCCTCGAAGCCATGATGCGCGCGGCCACCAGCGACTACGGCATTGGCGACATCGCCAAGCCATGAGCCGCGCAGCCGTGACTCGCCGAGGCATACCGCGGCTCGCGGGCTGATGCGGGTTACGACATGCGCGGCGCCTGAAGCGTCCCGCCCCCGTCGGTCGGCGCAGGGGTGATTCGGGGCGGAGCCGGCAGCGCGGCAATGTCCGGTTTCTCCAATCGTCGTCAAGGACTGCGTGGCATGTGCAGGACATGACGTTCAGCCATGTCTCCCCTGTCCACCCCTCCGTCAACACCACTGCACTGGGCAAAACCGGCCCCCACGTTTTTCGCCTCGGCCTCGGTTGCATGGCGTTCTCAGGCCCCTATGGTCCAGTCGACGACCGCGACAGCGAGGCGACGATCCGCCACGCCGTCGAGCGCGGGATCACCCTACTGGATACCGCCGACTTCTACGCCATGGGGCACAACGAGTCGCTCATCCAACGGGCCCTGAAAGGCCTGCGCGACAAGGTCCAGCTGTCGGTGAAGTTCGGCGTGATGCGCGGCCCCGACGGTGCGCCGCTGGGCCTTGACGCCCGGCCGAGCGCGATCAAGAGCTTCGTCGCCTACAGCCTGCACCGCCTGGGCGTCGACGTCATCGACGTGTACCGCCCGGCACGTCTCGATCCCCAAGTGCCGATCGAGGACACCGTCGGCGCCATCGCCGATCTCGTCCAAGCGGGCTACGTCCGCCACATCGGATTGTCCGAGGTGGGGGTCGAAACGATTCGGCGTGCCGTGGCTGTGCACCCAATCGCGGATCTGCAGATCGAATACTCGCTGGCCACACGCGGCCCCGAGGGAGTCATCTTCCCCGCCCTCGCCGAGCTGGGCATGAGCGCGACACTGTACGGAGTATTCGGGCGGGGGCTCTTGACAGGCAGCAAACCGTCGCGAAAGGCGGACGTGCGCCAATACTTGCCACGCTTCGCGGGTGAGTCAGGCAAGAGCAATGCGAACGTCGCCGGGAGACTGCGCGCTTTCGCGCGCGAGCGCGGCAAGACGCCGGCTCAGGTTGCGTTGGGTTGGGTGCTCGCCAAACAGCCGTCACTGGTGCCTCTCGTCGGGGCCCGCACCCGTGTCCAACTCGACGACGCGTTCGAGGCACTCGACAACCCGCTGTCCGAAAGTGACGTCGCCGCCCTCGAGCGTCTCGTTCCCCACGACGCGATCAGCGGACCACGCTACCCGGCGCAGCACATGAAGGATCTCGACAGTGAGCGCTAGTCGGCCCGCGCTCACGATCGCGCACACCGACGTCGACTTGAATGGCAGCGCGGGGTACCTCACACTACCGACGGTGACCCAGGCGATCAGTCCGCACACCTCCCTGCTCGAGCGTTTCGTCGAAGAGGTCCGGGTGATTGCACCCATCCCGGGGCAAGCGTTTCACGTCGAACGCTATCCGGACGGTAGAACGTCGCTGGTCTTTCGTCTGCTCGACGGCAGGCGCCGGGGAGACCTGTGGGTCGCCGGCCCCCACACTCGCGCACTGTTCAAGAGCAAGACGGGGGTAGATTGGACGGTGATCGTGCGGCTGAAACCTGGTTGGTCGGCGCCACTGCTGGGGGTGGCAGCGAATGAGCTGACGGATCAGGTAGTGCCGCTGCAAGACCTGTGGGGCCGCGCGGCGGCCGATCTGTGCGCTGAGCTACTCGATGCGAGGTCGGAAGGAGCAGTGCTGAACCGCGTTCGCGTCGAGCTCACGCTGCGCGCCGAACGGATCATTCAAACCGCATCGGCGCAACTCGCTCGGCGCGCCGTCGCCTTGCTCGAAGAGGGTGAACCTCGAGTCGAGCGCGTTGCCGAGCGTCTGGGCGTGACAGAGCGCCACCTGCGTCGCGCGTTTACCGAGAACGTGGGCATCGGCCCCAAAGCATTCGCACGCACCATACGCCTGCAACGCGCATTGGACATGGCGGCGACCTCTTGCGACTGGGCACGCATCGCAGCTGACGCCGGATACTTCGATCAAGCCCACCTCATCGGCGACTTCCGCAGACTCGTCGGCACCACGCCCGGCGTGTACTTCAAGCGCGCCAGCGAACTACGTCGAAGCTCGCCTGTCGCTGCGCGGCTCTGACCGCCGAACTTCAAGGGCAAAGCGAACGGGACCGGGCAGCCGTAATTGAGCCGCGCTTTTCCGTCGGCGCGTGTCCGACGACCACGCTGCCATCCGTGGCCGAACCACACGGGGGCGCAGGCACCAGGTCGTGCCTGGTCGGGCAGCACGCCATCGACCAGTGTGATAATAGCCTCAAGGCAAGGAGTGTCGTGCAGAGCTCAGTTCAATCCCACCCCAGTGAAGCAGGTGCGGGGCCCATTCGCTCGGGTTGCGTCCGTCATGAGCGCGTCCGGCGCGCAACAGCGCGGAAAGGCGTAAGTCATGGTGCTTTCGGGACCAGGTCGTGAGACCTCCAGGCCAGAAGAGCCCGCGGGAATGGGTCATGTCTCGGTGTTCTCCGTGCCGGGCATGGACTGCCCCACTGAAGCGGGCTTGGTACGAATGACGCTGGGAGAATTGGCAGAGGTCGCGTCAGTGGCCATCGACCTCGAGTTGCGACGGGTGACGGTCGAGCACCTCGGAAACGCTGAGGCGATTCGAACGAAGTTGGCCGGACTCGGGTTTGGGGCGGAGTTGCTCGATGGGTCTGCGGCGATGGTCGACCGCCGCCGGGTGCCGGCCGATCTGGCTTCGGAGCGCGCGGTGCTGCAAGCCGTGCTCGTCATCAATGCCGCGATGTTCGTGGTGGAGCTGATCGCGGGTTGGCTGGCGGAGTCGACCGGACTGCTCGCGGATTCGCTGGACATGCTCGCCGACGCGCTGGTCTACGTGGTGGGACTATACGTCGTTGGACGTTCGGTGAAGGCTCAGCATCGCGCGGCGCTGTTGGCCGGCGCCATGCAGGTTATCATGGGACTCGGCGTCGTGGCCGAAGTGGCGCGGCGTGCGATCGTCGGCAGCGATCCACTATCACTGACGATGATCGCGACCGCCAGCGCAGCGCTCGTGGCCAATCTGGCGTGCGCCAGACTACTGAGCGCGCATCGCGACGCGGGCGCCCACATGAAGGCAAGCTGGATCTTCACGGCAACGGACGCGGTCGCCAATCTCGGCGTGATCCTCGCTGGTGCACTGGTGCTCACCACGGGTTCTGGCGTGCCCGACCTGGTGGTCGGCGGCGCAATCGCGGCCTTCGTCCTGTATGGGGCGCTGCGCATCGTGCGCCTCTCGACCAGCGCTGCGAAGTAGCGCTTCGCCCACGAGACGCTGAGCGAATCCCCCAGGGCCTGATTGCGTGCAGGATTTGGGGGATTCGCCGCCCAGGGCCGTTGCACTTGCGTCGTCCCGGACTCTGGTCAGCAGCAGGATTTACCCGATGCCTGGACGGGCGGGCACGGCCTCGTGGCGTACGAGCAGAAGACGCAGCAGTCGCCCTCGAGTGGCCGCAGCAGCGTTCTGCACCGTCGACATTCGTAGCGCACCAGGCAGTGATCCGTCGGCATCTGCTCCACCTCGCGATGGCCACAGATTGGGCACGTGATTTCGGTGCGCGTCTCGATGGTTTCCATGATCTTGGTGAGATGACGCCAAGCGTGGTGCAGCCACGCCAACGCCACCTCGAGTCATTCACTCTGCGAATCGGGTGATCCAAACCGGCTCAATACGTGCTCTCGGAATGCCGCCAGACACGCGTCGCTAGCGCCGACGTCGAGGAGATCCTGCTCGGTATTGCGCAACAGCTGCGTGATCCGGCGCTGCTTCGCGACGGGACCAACTTCGTTCTGATTGGTGTCGAAGAGGAGCGCTCGCCCCTCTGGGTCGACCGTCGCCCAGCAGGCGCCGTCGGCATCAGCATCGTGCTGCTCTTTGCGGTAGCGCTCGGGCTCACCAGGCGGAAAAAGCCCATGCCGCGCGAGGTGGGCCTGGACCGCGAAAGCATCCTCGCCGCGGAAGTTGAGGAGATCGTCGTCTAGGAAAGTCATGAGGGCGAAACAGAAGCTGCCGCGGCGAAGCACGACCCGATTCTCCAACTCGTCGACGACCTCCATTCCAAGCGCCTGATAGAAGCGTTTGGACTCGGTCAAATCAGACGACTTGAGACAGAACAACGGGTATCCCGGGTACATACGCGGCCTCCTCGACGACGGTTCACACGCAGGGTACTGCGAGGTGGCTGGAGAGCAAACGGAAACCGGCGCAGATCGAGCCCAGCCGATGCCGCAGCGATCTCCCTCTCGTCACTCGGAGTGCAGATCGAAGGAGCACGGGCGACGCACGCGACAGGGCCCTGCCGTGGCTTCTGGTCAAACCCGGGCGACGAACTGACCTGCAAAAAACCGGGAGGGACGGCCCTCCCATCTAACAGATCCGGACACCACCGCTCCAAATGGAGCGACAGAATGTTCGGAGCTGTACTGGACAGGGTTTCGAGTGCTGGGCATAGTCGTCTCTGCGGCGTCGTTCATCTGCGCCCACTCCTTCCGTGCTTACCCTCAACCGCTGGAGTCCGATGTCCATCGAAGCGCAGCGCCGCGGCATACCGCCTCGATCACCGATGTTAACTTGGCACTGGCTGACAGCGCTGGGGCTGCTGGTGTGCAATGACCACCTGCTCAAAGGCAGCGACTGGGTCCCCGGCGCCATCACCAGCAAACTGAGCGACGTCGTAGGCTTGTATCTCGCGCCGCCATTGCTGGCCGTATTGCTGCGCAGCTGGATACGCATGGTTGTGGGCAAGACAGCGTCGCGTTCCTGCGCGCGCTGGCCACTGCCGGCCAGCTGCTTGCTGGTTGGCGGAGTGTTCTCGGCTCTGCAGGTTTCGGCGGACTTCGCACGCGTCGTCGATACTGCCATGGCGTTGTTGGGGGTCCCATCCCGCACCGTCTCGGATTTGACCGACCTGCTGGCGTTGCCCGCCTTGCTGCTGAGCGCACACGTCTTTCGAGACTACTTCGATGCGGGCTGCGCGACCACGCAGGCTGGCGCAACGGGACCCAGCACGTCACGCCTGCACCGCGCCGCAGTCGTCGTCGGTGCGCTCGGCTGTGCGGCGACTTCGCGGGTGCCTGACGGAACTCAGGGGACGGTGTACTGGAGCACCTCACCGGCGGTGGTAAACACCTCTGACGAACACGCCACGGTGCTCAAAGTGCAATCGCTGAGAACTGACGTCGTGCTCGATTGTGACGAGATCTCGAGCGAGCCTGGCCGCGTACTGCCCCGCAGCGCGTTCAACCCGATCCAGCGCGTGAACCTGGCTCCGCTCCAGAGCTTCGACCTGTCTTGGTGGAACGGAAACACGACCTCCACCACCTGCTTTGCGGCGATCGTTCAACTCGAAGGGAACGCTCCCAAGCTGGTTTTCTGGGAACCGTTGCCCAATCGGCCCTTCTGGCGCACCTGGACCGACGAAGATCCCACCGACGACCCGGAAACCGTTCTGGTCATCTTCGACGGAGAGGTGGCGACGGATCTGAGCGACGAAGATTCAGCCGGAGATACAAAAGGGCTGCTTCACGATTTCACTCCGAGGACTGAAAGCCGAGAGTGTCCCGACGCGCAGCGTGCTGGGCAGCTGTGGGCCAGCACCGGACTGAGCGCGGGCACGTATCGCGTCGCGCGGCGGACAGACCTGGCAGACGGCTGTGTTCAACTGGCGCTCTCACGAGCGGAAGCCACGCCCGCCGACTCGGTGCCGAACCAGTCGAATCCGCGTCAGACGACAGTGATCTCGGTCGCTCCCGCGCCCGTTAGCGCACTCCAGCCGAAGCTCCCGGGTGTATCCGACGGCGCGGCAGGGCGGAACCACGTGAACGACTCAGCGGACGGCGGAGCGCCACCGGAAGAACACCTGGCTGCCCCGCGCGACGGGCCTGGCAACGTTGGCGATGCCAGCACGGGTGTCGACTCGGGGCGCTCCGCTTCCGTCTTCGACGAGCTCGATGCAGCCACCGGAACCACAGCGGGCGATTCAGGGGATTCGCTCGTGATCGCTGACACCGATGCCGGGCCCCCACCCGACGACGCAGCCGCCACGCACCCCTCATCGAGTACCGAGCCCCAGGCGGCGCAAGCCGAGCTGTTCGTGTGTGTCCCGGCGCAATTCGTGCCCTTCGCCGTAGGTTCGCAGTTCGAAGTGAAGATTGTGACGGTCAACGCGTTGACGTTGGCCGCGCCGGCTGGTTCGACGCGACTACAGCTGTTCGCGGACAGTGCGAGCGTCCGAGAGTCGCCCTTCGAACTGCGGCCGACTCCGAACGAGCGCTGTCCGCTACTCACCCAAGACGACCCACCGCAGTCGGCACGACCGACGCTGTTGTCGGTCAACAGCCCCTGGGGGACCGCCACCCTGGGCTTCGGCGAGACGACAACCTTCGACGCGGGTACCCGTCGATACGTGGTTGGATCCACGGGGGGACGTCACGTGGCCGTCGCCGAAGCGAGCGAGGGCATCGAAACGCTGCAGCCGAAATTCAGCGGCTTCGTCCTGACCGAGGAGCAAGAGCAATGAGCACGAGAACCGTCGCATCCGCGCCACCCCTGCGACAGAACTCTTCACCGAGCGCAGGGTTCAATCTACGACCTTCAGGTGAACATCCTTTTCGGTCACGTCGTTGGCTGGCTTGCTGTGTCGTGTTGACGGCCACGTTGGCGGCAGGTTGCTCGGCAGAGGAGGGCAGCTCAGATCAGGGGCTTGCTGCGTTCGCGCCGAGCGCGGGTGTCAGCCAAGGAGGCGCACAAGACTTCGGAGCGTTCCGAGAACGGCTCGACCAATCCCAATTGCCGACAGCAGAACTGTTCGACGACGTCGGCTTCTTCAACGAGCACAAGATCGTTCTGCCCGAACCAAGCTGCGATCAGCCGGTATGTCTGCACGCACGTCTAGGAGTGATGGGCAACATGATCGACGGTGCCAACTGTACGATGTTGTTCATCGGAATGAACACACGGCTGGCCGCGGACTCGCCCAGACAACCATTAGATCTGGTGCTGGCACTCGACACCAGCGGTTCGATGGCCGGAGCGGCAATCGAGTACCTGATCTTGGGCCTGCACCTGATGGTCCCCAACCTTCAACCTGACGACCGGGTGTCATTGATCACCTTCGACAACCAAGCGCACGTACTACTCAGTGGAGCCCAAGGTGACTGGACGGAGTTGGAAGCCGTCATCGACACGCTGCACGCCGATGGCGGAACGAACATCTACGCGGGTCTGAGCGCCGCGTACGGCGAACTCGATCGGCTTGCTGAAACCGACGATTCGGAGGGGAACCACGAGCCAAACGCTCCGCGACAACGCCGCGTGCTGCTGCTCTCGGACGGCGATTCCACCGCCGGGTTTACTGACGAGGAACGCCCCGTCGGCCTGGCTCGAGCGTACACTCGACGCGGGATCTCACTATCGACAATCGGGGTCGGCGACGAGTTCGACTCGGAACTGCTGCGACGATTGTCGGTGGAGGGCGCCGGATCCTATTACTTCATCGACGAACCGCGGGCGCTGGGTGAGGTGTTCACCGAAGAGCTGCAGACCAGCCTCGTTCCATTGGCACGCGACGCGAAACTCACCGTCGAGGTCGCCCCTCAATACCAGGCGCGCGCCGTGTTCGGCACCGACCGAGCCTTCGTGCGGCGCGACTTGGTCGAGATGGAGATGCCCATCCTGCAGATTGCTCAGCGAACGAGCGACTCGGACGCTGCACTCGGACGCCGCGGGGGCGGCGGCGTGATCATCGTCGAGCTCACACCACGCAACGATGCGGCCAATGACCCCGAAACGCTGCACGACGTGGGGACCGTCCACCTCGACTACCGCGAGGCCAACATCGACGGAAAGCGGACCTTCGAACAGCTCGCTGACATCGATTCACCGCTGGATCCCGGCGAGACACCGCCAGAAGGCCACTTCGACGATGCGAGCGTCGAGAAAAGCTTCGTGATGCTCAACATCTATGCCGGCATTCATGCAGCCCTCCAAGCCGTGCACATCGGAGATACGTCCGCTGCGCTGGTTGCACTTTCCAGCCTGGACGGCGCGGTTACCGAGTGGCTTCAAGACAATCCCGACGAGGACATCGAGGCCGATCAGCAAGTCGTGCGTCAACTGGCCGATCTCGTCGAGCAACAAGCACCTCCCGAAGACGTTCAGGCGGCCTCGCCGCCCCTGTGGGGATACGACTGAGGGAGCTCAGCGTTGCGACGCAGGAAACCAACCGCTAAGCTCGGCCGCATGCGTGGCCAACAAACCGATCGGTCCAGAGCCGGCACCTCTCGTCGATCCGGAGCGCACCGATCTCCAACTCCAGGCGCGCGCCCAACGCGCCGCTCCGAGTGCCCAGCCCCGGCACGACGTCACGACCACTTCGGATCGAAGATTGCTCGTCTTGCGGTGTTGAGCGTCGTGGTCGCAACCGACGCCTTTGCTAGCGAAAGTGCCGTGGCCGCGGCAACGATGGCCCCGTCCGTTGGCACCGTCCCACTCGCAGACGATGGGAAGGGGCACGAGGGGAACGCTTCGAAGACCGATGGGACCAAACATTCCGACACGAAAGCGCAACGAAAGCCGGCACCTGACACCGACACGGGTGGCCCGCGAGGGCCCGCAGCCACCGCGCCTTCAACGGAGACTGAACCGACGAAGCCCGCGGAAGCGAAGAAGAAACACACCGCCGCGGGAACGATGAGCGAGGCCGACGAAAAATGGCTCAGCGCGCTGTTGGCCGGCGTCGACGCGAAGGAAGCGCACCTCGAGCTCGTCGAACGCACCGCGGAGCGGCAGGCGCGAGTCATGAACGCGCTGGCAAAAGAAGACCTGGAGAAGGCGCGAGCCACGTACTGTCCAGCAGGGGACTCGGTGCTCGAAGTCTTCGATCCGAAACAAAGCGATTCGGTCAACGTTCAGCGCATGACCGCGGAGTTGATTAGCCAGCTGCCCACCGCTCGCCAGCTCGGCTGCCTCAATCACATCTACAACGAGGACGTCTACTCAGTCGACGTCCCGCTCGACGACGTCCCCGAAGCACAGCGGTCGAAACTCGCGGAGGCCGCCCAGGAGGCCGAGCAGGCCGGACGGATCGAGCGCTTCCTTCAGCCGCCAAAGCACCCGGGCTCCTATCACTTCGAGTTCAAGCGCTGACGGACCGCGACCCATCAGCGCCCTCGAGCTCAGTAGTGCGGTGGCTTTTGATGTGGTTCCGGGTCACCATCGATACCCAGCGCTCGGAGCTGGGCTGACACGCGCGTCAACTCCTTCTCCAGCCGATCGATGGCTTGTTGCTGGCGGTAGATCACCGTGTTGAGTTCTGCGATGTCATTGTCGTGGTAGGCGACCTTGGTCTCCAACACGTTGAAGCGCTCTTCCATCGTCGGAAACTTAGAGCATCCCCGAAAGGGGACGCCACCTGAAATGCCCCAATTTCCGACACGCTCGCGCCTGCGCGATTCCTCCCGTTCCCCGAGGGGTGCTCGGTATCGCCGACCGCCCCGATACGACTCCCGGTCGAGCCGGGCCCGTTCAGGAACCGGGACCGCGGCCAGGTCAAACGGCATTCAAACGCGCGAAATCACTGACGTGTCTTTCGGGGTGGCCACGCGCCCAAGTTCGCAGATGCAAACGAATCGGTGACGCAGGCGGCGCAAGGACCGGCCACGTTCGGTGGCGCGTGCCACGCGGTAAGTAAACGGATACGCTGGGCATGTTGCGAGGTTGTCGCAAGCGTGCCCGCCGCCCTGGACGACAGTCCCCCTCCAACGCCACGGGGACGAGTGAAACACGCCACGCCAGTTTCACCCCACGCCACGCCCGCCAAGGATGCCGGCGGTCCGGCATCGAAGTGGATCCGACTCCCTTTTCCGCAACGTATCCGCTGTCCGCATGCTGCACTCCAGTAGTGGCAAGGGAAAGGTAGGGTGCTATCCTCCGCGACTAGAACACCGATCAGCTTGCCAACACGCAAAATTGCCCCGAAACATCGTCCCAGCAGGGGTGAGGGCGTTCTTGGGGGCCACATTCGGCATCATTTGCTCGCGGCTCGGTGCTCTAGGTGTTTGATTTGTCGCAACAATCGAGCTGATTGTTGCTCCAGGAGGTGTGGTCATGGTCAAGCTGTCAAGTCGCATCACGAAAGCCGGATATCGCACGTTCGCGGCCTCCGCCATGTTCGCCATCGGGTTAATGGGCACATTCGGGTGCAAGGACGAGAAAGAGTGTGAGAAAGCGCGCCTCGAAACTCACCGCGCGTTCCAAACGTTGAGTCAAGTCGCCACCGAGCGCAAACTCGCCGGCGTCGATCTCGCCAAGTGGACCAGCGTAGAAAACAAGGCCGAATTGTTGGAGAGTGCGTTCGCGACCCGCCAGGTGACCTGGAACAGCGCGGACAAGGCTCGCGACGACGTCCAGTCCAACCTGGAATCAATCAAGACAGACAACGACGTCAGTCTGGAGATCTTCAAGCGCACCGCGGCCGAGGCGTTCCAACTGCAGGGTGCACTTGCCGACAAGTGCCGTTGATGCCGGCGCTTCGTTACGAGGCCGGGCAGTGCGATACACCCCGTCTGCCGTTGTCCGGGCGAAGCTAGCCTTGGCATTGGTCGAGTGGTGCCCCGCGCGCTGGCCCAGCCAGCACCGACAACTCGTTGCTCTGCCCGCGCGGGTGTTCCAATCGCGGATCGCCGAACGATCGTCGCGAATCGTTTTGGTGGGATCTCGCGGAGCCCCATCCAATGCACGCTCGCCCGCCGCGAACCATCAGCGCGACGGGCGTCGGAGCCCAGAGCCGCCATTTCGCAGTGCCCTGCATGCCACACGAGACGCGGTAGTGGCGCCGAGGTAGCAGTGCCTCGTCAATCGAGAGGGGTCGCTTACGGGCGTTCCACCGAAGCCGAGTGTTCCACGGAAAGGGCCGATTTCGAGGTCCGGTTCCAAGTTCCGTCCGTGGTGCGAATCCGTGCAAAAGTACGCGCGAGCGCACAGCAGTCGTGGCATACCTGCCGGGAGCGCGGCCCGTCGCCGCACCCTCGAAAGCGAAACCATGCTGAAGATTAACAGTTCGAAAGTTGACTGGGCGTTCGCAGGTCTCCTGTTGCTCGCGCTGTCCGGTTGCGGTGGACGGAGCGCCGATTCCGAACCGCAGCGCCGTGTCGGTGCCCGGGCGGACGCTGGCGGACCGGCGTCAGACCAATCCGATGCCGGGGCAACGCGGGACGACGACCCAACCGATGATGCCACGGACGACGTGGAGACAGACGACGTGGCGGACGATCCGACATCCGACGACGATCCTGGGAGTATGACGCCCTCGTCCATGGGCAGCGCGACGCCTCCCGAGGCAACGATCGACCCGGTCACTGGTTTGCCTGTGGATCCGACCACGGGCTCGCCCGTCGACCCGAGCACGGGCTTGCCCGTTCCACCCGCGATGAGCACGCCCGGGGTCGCCGTACCGGCGATGGGCGGTGTCGGCACATCGGGTCCAATCCCCATTCCCGCTCCCGCCGCACCCACCGAACCGCCGATGGTAATCCAAGACGGCGAGTGCTACGAGTACCAGAGTTCGGGCACGACCAATTGCTCGATCCAATACGAATGCCCGGACCGGTTTCGCTTCTCGGAATGTCAGCTCGTCGGCGAGCGATGGAGCTGCACCTGCGCGAACGAGCGCAACTACGTCACCTACGACCTCACCGGGGTGGACGGGTCGACGGCGTGCGAAACGATGACGAATCTCTGCGAACTGGACAGCGGCGACTTGGAATTTGACGGAGCCGCCGAATGCAATCGGGCAATGGACGGTGACGCGTACTCCTGTCAGGTACGAGAAAGGTGCGGACAATCTGCCGATGTGGGCAACGGAGTCACCGCCTGGCAGGTTCAATCCGAAGACTTCGCTTACTGCTACGAGTACGACTCCGGTAGCGCGTCTTGCGATTGCCAAAGCGGGGACGTCTACCGCAACCTGTTGCTGAGCGGAGCAAGCTTCCCCGACGCCTGCAAGTACGCGTTCGACTCGTGTGCTGCCGGTGAGGACACGCAGTTCGGCGGTACCGAGCAATGCGCCGACCCCTACACCTCCGAGTCGACTTCGAGCTGTAGCTTCAATCAGGAGTGTACCCGCAGCGGCGATCTGGGCGGGGGCGTTTCGGCCGAGTTGCGCTATTACCGGAGCGCGAGCTGTCAGGATTCGGGCGACGCTTGGACGTGCCAATGCGACAGAGGTGGCCCATCCGTGAGTTTCAGCATTCCGCCGGCAGCCGCCCCGGGGCAGACGTGCACGAGCGCCGTAGACCTCTGCAGCTCCGTCCCAGAAATAGACCCTGATGCCCCGCTCTCCTGCGAATTCTATGGGCGCCGCAGTTCATCGCAGTCGTGCAATCAAACCAACGCCTGCGGCACGACGGTGGCAGTCGATGGCGTCGACGTCACGGTGTTCGGTTACTTGGACGCCAACTGCTACAGTGACGGGAACGGGACGTGGGTCTGCGAGTGCTACTCTGGGGGCAACTACGACTCGTTCGAGGTGTCCACGAATGACGCAGCACGGGACGTGTGCAGTGCTGCCGTGACGCAATGCGAGCAGTTGATCGACGTCGAACTCGGCGGCAGCGGCGGGGTGGCCATTGGACGCCCGCTACCGGATATCGGCATGGCGGCTCCCGTACCCGCTGACCGCTGACGTCGCGTCCCAAACCGAGTAGCTCGTGTCGGCCTCGAGTCAATCCAGGCCGACACGACGCCTGGCGCGCGTGGAAACGCATCGTTCGGCTGCCACTCGCCCCCCCGCGGATCGGGGGTCGGTTTCGCCCCCCGCGAGGCCCATATGACGCGCCCACCGACGCGCCTCAGTGGCTCGTCTTGACCTTGCGCAACACTTCCACTTCGTCGCCTCGCACCTGGAGTGCCATGACCTCTCGACCGCGGTAATAGGACGACATCCCCACGTCGATTCTCCAAACCCGATCACCGCACGCGGAAGTAATCCCAGCTTCCTGAACCGTGTGACCGACAATCATGCGCTTGACGCCGAGCGCAGCAAGCACCTGGCCCAACTCCTCACAGGCCTCGTCGCTGGGCTTCGGCAACGAGAAGGCCCTCGACCAAACCGGGCCTTCCGCGGCGACGACCACGCTCGGTTCTCCCCCTTTCCCGTTGAGCCAGGCAGAGACCTCCGAATTGATTCGATCGATTCCGTACCGAACGTGTGTCAGATGAACCCCCCCGTGAGCGAAAACCGAATCACCAACGATGGCGATCGTCTCGCGTGACGCGAGCAGTCGAGCATACTTGCCGCCGGGAAAGAACGCCGCCGCCCGACCAGCCAGGGCCGGTGGCACGCGGGCCGCGCCGGCGGCAGCTCGGGGAGCGGGTTGCACGTCCCGAAAGTCGCCAACCGCGCCCGGCGTGACGTATCGGAAGTCTCCTTGCGCGTTCATCAGTTCGTGATTGCCGTTGAGTACGATCATCGCCCCGCCGGCTTTCTTGGCCTGGTCGCGCAGATTCTCGAGCAGGTCGAGGATCTCTCGTTCATCGTCCCCCCGGTCGAGCTGGTCACCGGTTTGGACGACAATCAGGTTGCCTCCAACCCAGGCGCCCTTGGCGTCGATTGCACCGACGAGTTGAAGCACGTCGCGGGTGGCGCGCAAGTCGCCGTGCAGATCCCCGATCGCAACGATGCGCGGCCCCCCCGGGTAGCGTGCCGCAACGACTCGGGGGAACTCGCCGCTGGCACTTGCCGCATTGGGTTTACTCGACGCAGCGCCGCTCGTCGTGGCCGCACGTTGGGCAGGTTTGGCCGCAGCGGTCGCTTGAAGCGTTGGCCCCGACTCAGGGGCGGGACTGCGTTGGCAGGACATGAGCGCGCCAGCCAGGCTGGTCACGAATGCCCACCGAACACGACGCCAGACATCGGACGCTGAGAAGCACTTGCTTTCGTAATCTCCCACGGCGTCGACTATGCCGCGCGCCACTGCCCAGGGCAAGTCGACCTCGGCTTGCACGCCCGCTCACCGAGCCTCTGCCCACGCCGCTCAGCGTGTGAACACGATCGACTCCTGCTGGCAATGACGATCACAACCGTCCCCGTCCTCGTGATTGCCATCATCGCACGTCTCGGGCCCGACGGTCAGTACGCCGTCACCACAGCGCGGTCCCATTTGGCACCCGACCCCGCAACCACCGTAGCCATCCCCATTCGCCTCACCGAGGTCGCATCGTTCGCCCGCAAAAGTATCCACGACGAGATCCCCACAATAGGGCGGAAACGTGCACTGCGGACCACAACTCGCGAATGAGTCGCGGTGCAGTGCAGTGTTGATGCCGTCATCGCAGGCCTCGTCCGGTTCGTCCAGCACGCCGTGCTGGCTACAAGGTGCGTCGCTCGATCATGGCGCGCCGCTGCGCGAACGCAACACCGACGTGGCAGCCCGATACCCTGCCGCCACCATCTGATCGAAGTCGGGGGATTCTGCCAGAAGCACCTTCTGCCGGTCGACCTCGGGCGTGGCGATCTCGACTAGCTCGTAGCTGCAACGCATCTCCGTGCTGAAGAACAGCCGACCACCGCTGGCGTTGCTCACGATGAAATGTGCGTCGGGACGCAACTTGCATGCATCCTCGAGCGGGATTGCCGCAATCCGATCTGCCCCCGGGTCGATGTGCTGTCCTTCGTCCAAGCGCAGGTTGGGGAAGATCATCGGGTTGGCCACGCTGTCGCCAACAGCATGCGCCAGATTACCGCTTAGCGCCGCTGCTCGTTCGACGCCAGAATTCGTCACGCGTTGATACCACGTTGCGTACTGCAGTGGCAGTTGCTCGATGTTGCGGTGCCCGACAACTTCGTCCAAGACCTCGACCAGTCGGTCCTTGTCGGCGGCGTCGACGCTGCCAGCGCCGACGGCAGCACCCGCGGCACCCGCGGCGATCGCCGGTGCGGCTGCCCCGCCGCTGGCCAACGTCGCACCGAGCGCGAGCAGGCCCAACATCACAGCCCGCGAGCGCATCTCTTCGGCAGCACGCTCCTCGTAGAGGTGCATGAAGAGGCCGTAGCTCTGCGCCGTATCGCGCTCCGGCGCCGCTGCATGCAACGCGCCTACCAAAGCCCCCATGCTGTTACCGAACACACAGCTCGGCTGGATCCCTGCCTCTTGCAGAGCTCGAACGACTCCGATGTGCGCGATGCCGCGTTCAGCCCCTACGGAAAGCACGAGACACACCGGCTTGTCACGAGGCGCCAGAGCCTCCTTGCCGCAAGCCGACGTTCCGACCAGAGCCAGCACGACCAACGTTCGACCGAGGTGTGCGGCGGCGCGCGTCATCGCGACAAGCGAAGAGCGGAGCGTCAACACGCCCAGACATCCCGTCGATCCCCGAAAGCGAGGACCGCCCAGACGTCGCTCCGTTCGGCGTTCTCTGGTCATGGCTCTGCGTATGGTCAGCGTTACCGATCCTTCTGATGGTTCTTACAGCAAGTCTGGCCGAACTGCGAACGTCAGCCATCGCGAGCCTCATCCCCGCCCCAGCCGACGGCGTTCGGCCGCGCGCGTCAGCTTCAATCAGGCGATGATGCCGTCGATAGTGCGGTCGCCGACGCCCATGCTCCCGACGTCGCTGCCGAAACCACGCGCGAGCGTCAGCAGGTAGTCACCGTGACTACGGTCCACTTGCAGAAACTGCCCCGTTTGAAATGGCGTGTACTGACCGCCAATCAACAAGAACGGGAGGTTCTCCGTGGAGTGCTGAGCGGCTGTACTGTTCGCATTCGGGCCTCCGAATTCGGAGACGCACAGCACAGTCGTCGTGTCCAGCAGCGAGCCATCTCCATCAGGGATTGCCGCGAGCCGATCGAGCAATCCACTCAACTGCCCGAAGAACCAGCGAAAGATCCGCATCCGGTCTCGAGTGGACACGGCCGCCGTGATCCGATGTCCGGCGTCTTGAAACGCGCCATCCTCGGGGTGGGCCAAGCCGTGATCTCCGGCGCCTGGATATTCGAGATCCGGCAGGAAGTCGTACCGGTAATCGGTGAGACGACCGCCTTCGATCTTGTTCTCACCAGACGCGCCCCACTGGATTGTCGTCACCGGAGCGTAGTCCAGCGCCAACGCGGTCACCGCCAGATCCCGGACGAACGGCGCAATCTGCGACAACTGCCGAATGTCCGACTGAGCGTCGCCGAAAGTCGGATCCGACGGATCGATCAGTGGCCCAACGCTGGGATTGGCATTCTCCCGCGCGTCGTTCTCGAGGGTTTCGAGCTGAGCGATCTGCTCGACGTACGCTTCGAGCCGCTGAGACGCAAGCGTGCCAGAACTACAGCGCAACGCCTCGACGCGATCGCGCACGGAGCCGAGCATCGCAAGCCTGCTGACCCGACGCGTATCGAGTTGCCCTGGTTCGCTGCCCGCGACATCTCCCCCGACGGCGTCGAGCACCTGGCGGGCGTCGGCGACGGGTTGCCACGACGGCTCGACGAACGAACGCCCTGCAGACCGGCTGACGTCACGCGTGCCGTTGTAGGATACTCGATTGCCGTAGACCCCAGTGCGAAACACGGGTTGAACGTGGTTCGAACCGGCAAGCACGTCACCCACGACCGTGTCGAGCGAAGGAGACGATCCCTCGTTCTGTTCACCACTGAGCGCTTCGCCCGTGAGCATGCTGCGCACCGCCGGAGCGTGATCGCCTTGTCCTGGATTCGTCAAGCCGTGAACCAACAGCGCCCGATCTGCGTAGGCAGCGATGGGCTGCAAGATGAACGTCGGGCGATCGGCATTCGGAATGCTCTGGTTGAAGTCGGTTCCGCTCAAGTCGTCCGTACGATCACTGCGAATGGTGAGCGCCCCCGCGCGTGTCGGCCAGAACCACTCGGGAACGGTCCCGTCCGCTGTGTACCAAACGACGAGCCGCTGGGAGCCTGTCTGTTGTGCCAACGCCCGCCGCAACAGACGCGCCCACAGCGCGTTGCCCGCCGCAGCGGCGCACAAAACCGCCGGCATTCCCATCACGAACGAACGCCGCGACAAGCACGACCCGCGCGTCGCCTCACGACGAAATCCCAATCTGCTCATGGAGACACCTCACACCAGGGAACGAAAGACTCGTAGCGCCCCTCGAGTGTCCGCGCCGTGTGGTCGAGCACATCAGTCAGAGTCGCGCCCCCCAAGACTCGTTCAGCCAACTCCAGCTCCCAGGCGGGATCGACGGCGTCAGGTTCCAATTCGAGTAGGAACGTCAACCAATGACGGGCAAAGCACTGCGCAAAGGCTCGGCTCCCAGCAACCGCTTCCAGCAACGCCGGTAAGTCTGCGTATTCCCCTTCGAGTTCATCGTGGCCAATGACCCGTGCCGACAGCCGTTCTCCATCGAGGTCGAGCGCCGAAAACGCCGCTCCGATTGGGTCCAGGCGCTGGTGACAGCCCGCGCAGCGAGCATCCTCCGTACGGTCTACCACTTCACCGGCCAACGCGACCAGTTCGGCGCTGGGGGCCGGAACGGGGTCACAGAGCAACGCCCTGCGGACGAGCAACCCCCTGAAGATCACACGCCGACTTGCATCGGGATGACGCGTCGAATCGGCGATCAGCTCCTGTCCGAGGACACCTCTGCGCGAAGACGCAGCGGGCCACTCGACACGCTGGGGCCCGTCGCCGCTCGGCACAGCAACAGCGTATGACGCCGCGTTGTCCGGGTGCACGAATCCGAAGCCACTCGTCAGCAACGACGTGACCGGTCGTTGCTGGGTGATCACGTCGTCGACGAAGGCCAACCACTCCAGGTACTGTGGAGAGGATTCGAACTGTGGATCCTCTCGACGCAGATCGACATCCACATCAAGCCACTGGGCGAAGAACCGCGCCAGTGTCGTCGCACTGCGATGATCGGCGAGAAGTCGTACCGTTTGCTCGTCGCTCCATACGCTGGTCGCAGAAAGCTCCGCCACATTGGGCGGCGCTTCCCACAGCGCATACGCCAGACGTTCACCCAACCGGACCTCTCCGGACGCCGAAGCCACGGATCGATAGAGAAAGTCCGGACTGATCAGCAGAGCTCCAACCAGCATGCGGGTCGCCTCGAGTGGCGACAGTCCGACTTCCAGTGACTCGTCGACCATGCGAACCCAACCGTCGACCTCCACCGCAGTGGCAGATCGCCGAAACAGCTCGCGGATCGCCGGAACGTAGTGCTCGTCGACACAAGCACGGACGTCATCGCCGCACGTGGGCAGCTCGTCCGGAACGATCCGCACAGCCAGGTCTTCAGCTGCCAACAGGTAGGCGTGAGCTGGTTCCGTCGTCGCCCCGGCATTCGAAGTGAACGGGCCAACCCGCCCATCCTCCGGTATGCCCGAAAGATCGGGATGAACACCAAACGCAGCGAAAACCGTCTCGTCGTACTGTCTACGGGTCAGTCGCGTGAAAACGCCAACGCCAGCCATGGTTGGCTCGAGCTTGTCCCCCGGTGCTGAAGGGGTTGATGGCCCCGACTCGTCACCGCTTGCGAGATCCCCAGAGCCCGGGCCGTCGACGCTGTCAGACGGCCCCTGCTCCAAGCCATCATCCGAGCGTGGGTTACTGCCTTGGGCTCCTGAACTGGGAGGCTCAGAGACCGCACCGCGCTTGCCAGACCGTTCATCGGAAGCCACGTCGCGAGCGTCGGAAGCACCGTCATCTGGCACGTCGTCGGCGAATCCGACGGACGAACACCCAGCTGCTCCTGCACAGAGCAGCGTCGCCCAACAGGCGAGTGTCGTCACGGCCGACCGCGCGCGCCCCTCGCCGTGTAGGGTACCACCTACACCACCCGGAGTTGTCAAGTTGCAGCCATCGACTCGCGCCATCAGCTGTACGAGCCCCCACGCCAGGCGCGTGGCTCAACCGATTGAGCTCCGTGAACGATTCCGACGGACCCGCAATTCAACCGTCGGTGGGAGCCTGATGAATGTGCACCGCAACCAGCGGTCGCAAACCAAACCCCGCATCCACCCAACGCTGTACGGAACGCTCGACCAGCACCGGCAAAGCTTCCGTCTGTACACTGACGAAACGCAACCCCAGCGCCGACGTCCTGTCCCGATAGCCCCTGCCGCTGCGCGGCGAGGAGAGATCGCCATCCGGCGACGAACCGTTCCGTGTGGGCGGTGCCGAACTAGAGGAGCGTAGGCTGCCCCAGTTCTGCGTGAGGTAGTCGGCGAGCTGCGCCAGCGCCTCGCGTCGCTCGAGGCGCGGCAACCCCAACGCCTGGATCGTCGGCGGACAGGCCAACCTTCCCTTGTGATCACACACCACGGCAACGCTCAACACGCCGCATCGAGCGAGATCGCGGCGCCGGTCGAGAGCCTCGGGTGGCATTTCGTGTCCACCGATCGCGACGTGGATTCTGCCTACCGGAACGTCCTGCCCACGCCGTAGCGTTCCGTTCTCGAGCACGACGGTCTGGCCGTTCTCGACCGCCAAGACTTCCGGAACACCACATTGCCTTGCCAACGCGGCGTGACGTGAAAGGTGATGGAGCGTGCCGTGAACGGGCACGAAACAACGCGGTGTGAGCAGTTCGATCAAACGACGCTGCTCGCCGCGGTGGGCATGACCGGAGGCGTGAACCAACGACGTCCAGCGAGACTCGACACGGGCCCCGCGACGCATCAGCGCGCACATCATGTCCACGACCTGTCGGTCACAGCCTGGAATGATTCGGCTGGAGAACACCACCGTGTCATCCGCCTCCACGTCGACAAAACGATGGTCACCGCGCGCCAGACGGGACATCGCCGCACCAGGCTCTGCCTGGGTGCCGGTCGCGAGCACGAGCAGCTGATCCTTGGGATAGGTCTTGGCGCGCTCCGGGGGCAGTATCAGATCGTGCGGCCAGTCGAGGTAGCCGAGCTCCGTCGCCACCTCGACGTGCAACGCCAGACTGCGTCCCAACAGGCACAGCCTCCGCCCACGCCGTTGCGCGATCCTTCCCAGGCTGATGAGCCGCTGAACGTTGCTGGCGAACAGCGCTACGAATACGCGTCGGGGAGCGTCCTTGACGATCGAATCCAGAGCGTCCGCAACGTCGGCTTCCGATGCGGACGTCCCCACCGAATCGACGTTCGTACTGTCGCTCAGCAGTAGGTCGACCCCGGCCACGCCGAGCTCCAAAAGGCGTTGTTCATCCGTCGGCTCGCCGTCGGACGGGCGTTCGTCGAACTTGAAATCGCCACTGTGTACGACACGCCCCGCAGCACAGGAGATCGCCAGCGCCGTAGCTTCGACGATGGAGTGCGAAACGCGGATCGGTTCCACCTCGAACGGCCCCACCGCGATCCGTTCACCGCACTTGACCGGTCGCAGGTAAGTCGAGATGTCCGTCCCCTGCTCCGAAAACCGACGCTGCACGAGACGCAACGCGTGGCGAGGCCCAAACACTTGCAGGGGCCTGCCCTTGAGCAGAAATGGCAACGCGCCGATGTGGTCCTCATGGCCGTGCGTCAAGAACACACCGCACACTCGGGACCAATTGTCGGTGAGCCAGGACAAATCCGCGTGCAGAACGTCGACACCGTGGTCCTCACCCGGGAAGCTCGTGCCGCAATCGATCACGAGCAGCTGCCCATCGTGTTCGAGTGCCATGCAGTTCATGCCGACTTCCCCCAGACCTCCCAAGGGGATCACACGCAGCGTGTCGGCCGAGCTCATCGCGCTAGATTACGGCAAAGCGAGCGGCTACGGGGCGCGATGTGTGGCAACCGAATACGGAAATGCACACGGTCCGCCGCGGAGAACGAACTTGACCTAACTGGAAAAAGGCGCCAACGACATTGCGTGGTCGAATCCGAAAACGCCCATCGAGCAAACTCGGTGCGGGTGCTCGAGTTACTGAGCTCGGGCTGGACGTACCTGGACGTGAGAACGGTTGAGGAGTTCGAAACCGGTCACGTGCCAGGGGCATACAACGTCCCGATCCAACTCGGTTCCGTTGCTGGACTCGAGGCCAACCCGGATTTCGAGGCCTGCATCGCTGCCGTATTTCCCAAAGAGCAAAAACTGATCGTGGGCTGCCACAGCGGCACGCGCTCTGCCGCAGCCCAAAGGCGGCTGAGCTCATGGGGATACACGCACATTATCTCACACGAAGATGGTTGGGATGGCCGACCCGACGCGTTTGGGCGCAAGCAGGGCGGCTGGCGTCGAGCCCCACACCGGGTAGCTCTCATCGCGACGAGTGGTCGCAGCTATGCGGAGTTGCTCCGGCTCGTTCGCAACAACGAGGCGCGCTGACTGACCAGGCACTAGTTGGGTCGCTGGACAGCCTGGTAATCTTTCGCCGCAGCTTCGATTTGAGAAAAGTCGCGCGCCGCTTTCTGCCCATCCGCAACGAGCCGCGCCGTAAACAGCGTCAAACCCCACATCCCAGTGTCTCGCTTCCGAAACGAGTAGCGAGTGCCGCGAACGGTCTCGACGCTGGCGCGGTCGCCATTGACCTCCACTGAGGCCACTCCCGAAAGGTCGAGGCGCAGGCGATCCAACCACCCGTACCGAGTCGCATACCAGGCAAATACTCCTGGCCCCGGTTCGACTTCCGCCAACGGGGCCAATCGTCGCAACTCCCGCGAACGTTCGGGCTCTGGATACGCCGACTGCACAGCCGCGCGCGCGTCCCGATGGTACTTCCCAATGGAGAATGCGGCGTGCTGAGCCTCTGTCTCGATATACGGGAAAACAGCCTCGGGTTTGCCACTGTTTACCGCCGCCATGACACGCAAGTAAGACCCCTTCGGCGACTTGTCGCTGGGGTAAGTCAACCAAGCAAGAGCAAAGGCGAAGGCGACGACGGCCATCCAGAGCCACGGCCTTCGGTGAAATCCCCGCCACGCAGGCGGGAGAGTCGGATGACTGGATTCTGAAGGCACTTGGCGAAGGCTATCTGGAACGCGTTCCATCCGAGGGCCACGGGTCCGACCGCGCGGGCAACGGCGAACGGGGTGCCAGCACGATTCGATCGCGGACCGCCTGGCGTGCAGGCCAAGGTCGCGTCTGACGAAGGTATTTAGACGCAGCTTCGGTGGATCGCAACGGTCAAAGCGCCCGACGATTGGTACCTTTTTCCCGTGCCCCACTCCTGCTATGTGGGCGACCATGTGGCGTGGCCAACGCGTTGCCGTGATCGTTCCAGCCTTCCACGAGGAGCGCTGGATCGAGCTCACCGTGCGAGGGATCCCCGACTTCGTCGATTTGGTCGTCGTTGTCGACGACGCCAGTCGCGACGACACCATGGGACGCGCCGCGCGGTGTGGCTCCGTGCGGCTGGTCCGCGTCAGACACGCTTGCAACCGCGGCGTGGGAGCAGCAATTGTCACGGGTTACCATCACGCGCTGAGGCTCGATGCGGAAGTGCTGGTGGTGATGGCGGGGGACGCGCAAATGAGACCACACGACTTGCCGGCGCTTCTCGACGCGGTCGTCGTCGACGGTGCGGACTACGCCAAAGGCAATCGACTGGTACACCCCACAGCACGAAACATGCCTCGGTTGAGGCGTTGGGGCACGCGCAGCCTGGCGTTGCTGACGCGTTGGTGCACGGGCCTGGACATCGGCGACAGCCAATGCGGGTTTACGGCGCTACGCGCGAGCGCGGCGATCGACCTGCCGCTCAGTGAGTTGTGGCCGCGGTACGGGTACCCCAACGATCTGTTGGCGCTGCTGGCGCATCACGGCGCGAGCGTCGTGGACGTTCCGGTGGCTGCGGTATACGCGGGTGCCAAGAGTGGTCTCCACGCCGGACACTTGCTGAGCATCGCGAGCCGGATCGTGCGGCGCGCTTGGTCGCTACGGCAGGCTGCTCCTCGTTTGCCGGCCGAGACGTCGACCGAACGCCGCCGGCGGTTGCAACACCTGGCGTGAGCGCCGTGCCGGCCGTCGAGCCCGGGGACGCGGCACGTACATTCTCTGTCTGATAGCGGACCGCTATGCTCCGCGCCGAGGAGACCATCATGATCAAACACTTTCGCCAAACGGTGACACTAACAGCCACTTACGCCCTGCTCGCCGGGTTGATCGGCGCGTGCAAACAAGGAGGCGATTCGACGGCTCCGACCCCCACCGCCAAGGCCGAAGCAGTGCAAGCAACCACCGAAGCGAAGACGGATGTCGAAGCGAAGTCCGACAAGGCGGGCGGCAAGGTAACGGTCACCGCCGAAGGGACGAAGTTCGATCCGCCCGTGTCGAAGGACAAGCTTCCGCCGGGTGCCTGGGTATGTGACATGGGGACCGTTCATTTCGCTCGGAGCGAGAAGGGCGATGGCAAGTGCGGTGTGTGTGGGATGAACCTCACTCGAGTGGGCGAAGAAACGGCCGGCGGCAAAGGCGGCGCACACAACCACTGAACGCGGACCCGACCGATCACGGGCGGACGCGATGGGCGGCTGCGTCGACTTCGGATGGCACTTCCAGAGTCGGGTCGTAGTCGCAATTCATGCGCCGGTAGTCGAACGCTCCGCCCGATGGTTCGGCACGAAACAGCCATGAGCCATTCGACCCGTCAGGGACGATCAACGCGGTGACTTTGGCCCCGTTCGCCCCCACGGCTTCGGCGTGAAACGCGGCCACGCAAGGCTCTGCGACGCTTCCATGCAGCACCGTGTCGTCGGTGAGCATTCCGCCCAACGGCTCGGTCGTGTGGGTGATCAACACCGCGTGTCGCGTATCGCGTTCGCTCGGGGTGATCAATCTGGGAGAGTCGCCTCGGGATCTGGGGCTGCAAATCGCGGGAGCGCTCGGAAGATGTGCCTGACTGGGCACGGGCAAGGGCGCCCCGAGCGGCTCTGCCCCGCCGGAGAACGGGAACCACCAGCTTTCGGGAGTGCGCCCCTCGAGGAACATCAGGTGGAACCCCGGGCGATCACCGAAGTAGGCCAGGCCAAACTCCTGACGTATGGAGAACGAGCGGGGCTGCAGTAAACCGAGAGTCATCGCGTCGTGCTGCCACCGACCCCCCTGCTGGCGAAGTCGCACAATCGCCGCGCCCGCCTGGACGATGGAAACGCCCATCGGTGTGTCGTCGGCGCGAATCATCTCGGCGCGCGCCGAACGGTCGAGTCGCGGCCACGTCAATGCTGGCAACGTGTCCAGCCCGCGGTCGCGGACGAAGTAAGCCGGTGACGCTTCACCCATGGGGCGCGTCCTGAGAAACACCCCGCCTCGAGAGATGCTCAACAACTCCGGCTGCGCAATGGCGACGTTGAATCGGGTCGGTTTGGTGCTGACCCGCAGCGACGTGGGTACCCGACTGACGTGGGTTTGACGTCCTTCGAACAGATTGCGCCAAACCACCGTAGGTGCCCCGACTGCCGATTGCCGAAATGCGGCGATGCCCTCGACTTGAATCGTCGCGTACAGCGCCACGTCGGAGGGATTCGGCGCGGAGGGCAGCACCGTCACGGTTTCGACGTGGGGCTCCCCCGTCGCGACAGCCTCGTGCATCTGTACGCTGCCGTTGTCGTAGTCGTCGTTGAGAGCGAACCACGCAACATCGCCCAGCTGCGCCGACGACGCATCAGGTACGGCGCGTGCCCCCAACGTCGTCCACTTGTCGTCGACGTCCAAACGACACGCGATGGGCGTGCGCAACTGGGGTAGCGGAGCTTTGAGATTGCCCACCGGCGGCATCGGATGCTGGCCGACCGCTTCCTGACCGCGCCACCCGATGCGGGTCATGATGTCGTCGAACAAGCACCCCCGTTGCCAACAAACCAGACGCGGTGAACAACGTCCCTCGAGCGACGGCTCACAAAGCGGCGCAGGGGTGGTGCCGATGTTGTCCCAGGTCACTCCTCCATCCAAGGACTCCCAAGCGTCGCCTCCTTCCGGATCCACGGCGACAGCATACGCCCCCGCCCCCCCCAACAACGCGGACTCGAGTGGAGCCTCCCCCGTGCTGATGATGTTGCCCGAAGCGTCCACCAACAGCAGTGAGCGCTGGCCGGTCGATACCTCTTGCAGGACGATGGAGACGTTGCCGTCAGGGCCCGGCACGATGCCTTCCACCGCCAGCGAATCGCGCGCCGAGCGCGAATGAAACTCGAGCTCGAACTCGGGAACCTCTTCGGCACGAAACGTCGCGCGCTGCTCGTCGGTACTGTAGACGACGAGCGAATCGCTTTTGGTGCGCCTTCCAATCACGAACAATCGCTGGGAACTTCGACCGACGCCCAAGCCCAGCGGGAGCCCTTTGAGCTGGGGCACGTTGATGCGCTCAATCTCGAAGCGGGCGCCGCTGGTACCATCACCAAACCGAAGCACGTAGACGCCGGAGGGTAGACACCCCTTGTTGGATTCTTTCGGTGGACAGATCCCAGATACCACGAGCCGTTCACCGAGTGTGGTGAGCCGCAGCACGTCGAAGTCCGCACGCAGCCCGTCGGCCCCTCGCTTCCAACTGCCCCCCTGGTCGCGACTGAAGAACACGCGCGTGTCGCTCTTCGTGGCGCAGACGGCAAACAAGAGCTGCTGACTACCAGTGAGTTCGAGCTGCTCGCAGGCCGCGAAGTCGTCGGCAGCTTTTTCCTCCAAAGACTCCTGAGCCGGTCCGCGGCGCAGCTTCCACTTGCCCGCCGCGCGCAACAGCTCGAAGTACTGGTCGCCATCCAACAGCGCTGAGCCGGCGACCACCGCGCGAGCGTCCGCTCGCGGGGGAACGGCTACTTTGGCAGCGCGAGTCGTGGTGGGAACGGCGGATTGCCAACGAGGTTCAGCGCCGGGTTTGAACGCTCGCGCACCGAGCACACCGCCGACGACGATGGCGTCACCACTCGCAGCAACCGAAACCGCTCCAAATGGCTGCTCGCCCAGCGGAGACCAGGTGCGACCGAAGTCGGAGGTGATCAGCAGCCGTTCCGGAGCGAGCAGAGCCAAACCACTTCCCGACGGTAACAGCGCGACATCGGCGACCCGCCCGGCAACTTCCACCCCCTGCCAAGTGACGCCCAGATTCTCCGAGCGCTGCAGCTCCCCTTCCGTCGTGACGCCAACGAGCGCCCTCGGGGTCACGGAAACTGCGGCAAATGACTTGGTGGGTGCGGAAAAACGTTCGAACGGCCCGACCGGCTCCCGCGCCTCGTAGGTGGTGCCAGAGCGCCCGACGAAAACCCAACCGCCTTCCTGAAGCGGGATCAGCCCGTCCAAAGGTTCGGGCGCCAACGCTGAAGCGACGAGAGGTGTCGATTGTTGCTCGGTGACGAGCCAGCGCTCGCCGCGATCGGTGACCAGCAGACGCGACTGACCGATTGGCGAGGTCGCCCGCACCGAACCTGCCAATGACGGTGGATGGTATTGCCAACGGCCGGGACTGACGAACGGCGGTGGCTCGAGGACCGATTCCACCAGACTGGGGTGGCGCGCGCGAGGTTCTACTTGTCGCGAGCAACCCCATGCCTCGTAAAGAGCCAGCAGCGCCAGCAGCCCGAAGCACCGTTGCAAGAGTCGCGACATCATCACCTTTACGCCGCGCGTTACGCCACGTTTTCGCGAACCGTCGGCTGGGACGCGAGGCGTCCGACCCCGCCGGGGGCTGGGTCTGAGCTCGATGACAGAACCACGCGCGACACGATCCGAATTTCCGTGGGCTCGGGTCACGCCCGATCGCAGGCCGCGCGCGTCAGCCTTCGCCGACGAGGGAGAGTACCTTTGCCTTGCTCACCAGGCCCACGCTGGTCTGCACGGGCTGCCCATTCTCGAACACCATCAAGGTGGGAACGCCGCGAACCTGAAACTTGCTCGCGGTCATGGGAGCCTCATCGATGTCGAGCTTGCCGACCTTCACCTTGCCGTCGAGCAGTTGCGCTACCTCGTCGACGATGGGCGAAAGACGCTTGCATGGACCGCACCAGGCCGCCGTGAAATCGACGAGCACCTTGCCTGATGACTTGACGACTTCCTGATCGAAGTTGAGATCGTTGAACTCTTGGACGTGCTTGCTTGCCATGACGGTGAGGACTCCTAGTTCCTACAGAGACGTTCCTTTTGAAACGCTGGGGGTACCCGAGTTCGAGCACCGTCAGCAAACATAATGCGCCGCGCCCGTTGTCAAAACCCCAGCGACGCCGTCGCCCGGATCAGTTTGGAACAACGCCATCCAATCCCCTGTGATTTCTGGAGCTTACCCCACGAGTCCGACGACCGGGACAGAACGGGGAAGGAGCGTTCGGCGTAGACGTGCCGACCCAGCGTTGTAGAAACCCGCCGTGAATCGCGATTCCGAAGAAGTCTTCCAACCCACGGCTCGGTACACCCCGCGCCCATGGCCTCCTCGCTGGCAAGCGTCGCGCATCATCGAGGTACTCGAACCAATCGTCGGCGAGGAGCGCCAATCACGCATCAAAGGGGTGCTGGAGGCTCGGCTTCAGAGCGTCGTCGTGTTGATGGATTCACCGCACGATCCACACAATGGGGCGGCAGTGATGCGTTCGGCCGACGCCTTTGGCGTCCAAGAGGTTCACGTCGTCCCGCGGCAGGACGCCTTCTTGGCTTCGAACCTGGTGGCGCGGGGCGCCGAGCGCTGGGTCGACGTGATCGAACATCCGTCCGCCCAAGCGGCGGCTTCGGCGCTGGCCAAGCGTGGTTTCGAGCTGGTGGCCACTCACCCCGAAGGTGAGTTGCTCCCGGATGATCTCGCATCGCTCCCCAAGGTGGCACTGGTGCTCGGAAACGAGCGCGACGGGATCAGCGAGGAGCTCACGCAATCGGCCGGACGGAGCGTACGGGTCCCCATGGTCGGCTTCGTGGAAAGTCTTAACGTCAGCGTTTCGGCCGCCATCCTGTTGCACGCAGCAACTCGGGGCCGGCCGGGAGACCTCGATCCGAACAACTACGAGGCGCTCTACGCCCAGGGCTTGATGCGGTCGGTCAAACGAGCCTCCGACATCTTGCGAGCCACGCTGGACTGAGTCCGGCGCGCGTCCACCAACGGATACGGCACCGCCGCGGGGCGGTCTTCTCTAAGCGGCCAAGACGATTGCTACTTGTGAAACGTGGCACTAGTGTCGCGACGCCGCGCCGTTGCGCAGCCGTCGGCGACTGGCCGAATGCTGCGAATCGCGGTTGTCTCACGAGTAAAAGATGTCCGCCAAAGACCAAAGCACGATTGGGCCAACGACCACCATTACCGGCAACGTGGCAGGCAGGGGCGACCTGAGCCTACACGGCAAGGTCAACGGCAGCGTGCGCATCTCCGGAGACCTCGAACTCGCTCCCGAAGCCGAACTCAACGGCCCCGCCGAGGGCGCAAACATCATCGTACACGGGTCGGTGTCCGGAGACGTCTCAGCGAGCGGTACCGTATCGTTCGGCCCGAATGCGAGCTACACCGGGGTCATCTCCGCCGCGTCGGTGGCGGTCGCAGCCGGGGCCCGCATCAACGCGCGGCTGGACACGGATTTCGATCTCCACTTGAACATCTAGCAGCGTCGAACTATTGGGCAGACTGGCGCAGCCTTCGAACGCGCGCCAACCAGATTGGGATTTGAGTTAACATGGCAGGCACAGTCATCGGTGATGGGCTTACGATCGAAGGCGAGTTCTCGAGTGACGAGGAGGTCGTCGTCTTCGGCAGTGTTCGAGGAACGTTGTCCAGCGGGTCCACGGTGAGCGTGGGCAGCAGCGGAACCGTGGAAGCGGACATCAACGCGCATTCCCTGAGCGTGGCGGGCCAGGTTACGGGCAACGTGACCTCCACCGACCGCGTCGACATTCAAGCCGGCGGGCGACTGATTGGTGACGTCAAGGCGTCGCGCCTGACGATTGCTGACGGAGCCAGCTTCAAGGGCAACGTCGACATGGACGTGTGATCGAGATGGCAGAGCTTTCCGTAATCTCGGCAACGACGGTCATCCGCGGAAGCGTTCGCGGGCACGGTTCGTTGCGTATCGAAGGAAAAGTCAAAGGCGACGTCGAAGTCAGCGGTGACGTCGTGTTGGGCCCCGAAGCTGAAGTCGCCGGCAACGTAACCGGCGCAAGCCTTTCGATAGGCGGCGCTGTCCAAGGGGACCTCACGGGCTCCGACGCGGTGCTCGTCGAAGGCACGGCGCGCGTCGTCGGCGACCTTCGGGCTCCGCGCATCGGTATCGCCGAGGGCGCCCAAGTGAAAGGTAACGTTCAAACGGGTGACGCACCGGCAGCGGCTCCAATCGCGGCCCGCGCCGCTGCCAGACCGCAAGTGCGCGTCGCTGCGCCGGTGCGCCCGGCGGCCAAGCCAGCGCCGGCACCACCGGCAGTCACGCGCAAAGCAGCCGACGTCGCTCCGGCAGTCGAACCGAAGAAGGGCAAGAAAGCTCCTCCGCCGCCCGTGGTCAGCGCTCCCAAGCCTGGAGCCAAGGGGCGGAAGAAGCGCGCCAAACGCTGACATCTCAGCACGAGTGTCAGCGTCGGCTCAAGCCCGTGGCAACAGCCGTCCCATCACGAACTTGAGGTAACGCCCCTCGGGGTGTCCGAGCAGTTCGGGGTGATCGACGGGTTGTCCACTCTCGTGCACGACCTGCATCCTTCGCTGTGATCTGCGTGCCGATTCGGCGAGGCACTGCTTGAACGCATGAGGTGTGACGCGCCCGGTGCAACTGGCTCCGGCGTACAACGCGCCCGGCGCGGCGAGCTTCATGCCCGCCGCGTTCACCCGAACGTAGGCTTTGAGCGCCTTGTCCAGATGCGCATTGTTGCGCGCGAAGCTCGGCGGGTCGCACACGATGACGTCGAATCGCTCCCCGGCGAGACGGGCTCGTTCCAGATAGTCGAAAACGTCGGCGACCTCGAAGTGATGGCGACTCTCGTCGAAGCCGTTGAGGCGGACGTTGTGTGCGGCGTCTTCCGCAGCTCCCGGCGCGACGTCGACGCTGACCACCTCGCGCGCGCCTCCGCGCAACGCGTACAGCGAGAAGGCCCCCGAGTACGCGAATAGATTGAGCACGCGGGCGTCCTTCGAAACGCGTTCGACGGTCGCGCGGTTCTCGCGGTGGTCCAGAAACAAGCCCGTCTTCTGCCCGGCAACGAGATCGGCACGCAGGCGCAGTCCGTTTTCCTCGACGACCAGGGTCGCCGGCGGTTCCGCCCCCCACAAGCGTTCCAAGCGGTCCTCTTTGGCCGCACCGCGTCGGCGGCGAACCACGCCGCTCACGCCGCCAACCTCGACCAACAGCGGCACCAGCGCATCGACGATCTGATCGCAGGCCGGCGTGTCGCAAACCACCACAGCAAGGCCTGCATAGTGGTCGACGATGATCCCCGGCAGCCCATCCCCCTCCCCGTAGATCCAGCGAAACGCGTTCGTGCGCTGCAGCCTGAGCCCCGCGCGCAGTTGCCACGCTTCACTGACGCGCTGCCGATACCAGTTCACGTCCGGTTTGGCGATACGCGAGTAGACACGAAGTGCCAAGGCAGAGCTCGGATCCCACAACGCCCAAGCGCTGAACTTCCCGCAACGCACCTCGACCATCGTTCCGATGGGAGCCGAGAAGCCCTGGGGCACTTGGTCGCGATACACCCAGGGATGCCCGCCAATCAGTGTGGCTTCGAGCTTGGCAGGCAGCGTCAATCGGGCAGAGGTGGTGGCCATGGGCACGGCCAGCACTACCGTCCGGACCGAGCGCGGGCAAGGGCGACGACGCCGACCCCACGCGAACCTCGAGACGTCGTGGGTGTCGCCCGGTTGAAGGCCACTCTGGGCGGACGACGTCAATCGAGCCGGCGGCTTCGACGCTTGCGAAGCCGCTGCGGTGAACGGTATGAGAGCAGTCGGCCGCAAGAGGCTGAGGAGCGAGGTCTCGACACATGACGCGCAGCACGCCAACACGACAGGGCGACCCGCAGCCGCCGGGGTTCGAGGCGTGCCGCCGTCATCGATGCGCCGCGGTGCTGGTCGCCCTGGCGCTTCTGGGCGGTTCGACTCGGCGGGCAGCTGCCACACCGGGCGCGCCTGAAGCCTCTGGGCCAGCAACCGCGAGCCCCAACTCCACCCTCCCCGTCTCGTGTGATGCGTTGACGACCCTTCGACACGTGACTTGTGAATTGGGCACCCGCCTGCCCGCCATCGAGGACGCCATCGTCGTCGTGCAAACATCTCGGGGCGGGCCTGACGGGACGAAACAGCAACAGTTGAGCCAGCGTGTCGGCAACCTGTTGCGCAGCTACGTTCGGGCGGAAAACGGCAACGTCGCCGCGACGCTCTCGACAGCCCAGTTCCGCGCCCGCCGCCATCGTCACTTGATCTGGCTCCAGCCGGTGCTCGATGCGGGCCGACTCGACGTGACCCTCGACGTCTACGAATCGAAGCGGGGGTTCTGGGAACGGGTCAAGAGTACTGCGCCGGGGCCGCTGCATCACGACTTCGCCACGGGCCCACTCGATCCCGAGATCCGCAGCTTCATTCCCACACGCCCCCTCGTCGTGACGTCGGTGCACGTCGCCAAACTGCCGGTACCGCGAGCCTATGCCCTGGCGTGCGGCGACGTCGACGCCGACTCGGCACTCGACATTGCCGTCGCGGACAGACACTCGATCGTCGTCGGCCACGTCGTCGCTGACCGCTTCGAATCGACCGCATCCACGCTTTGGGCCGACGTCGCGCCGGTCGCCCCGGCCCCACTCCGCGAACCAATCATGATGCTGAGCGTCCCCAGAGGCGGTGGGCTCGAGGTCGGCTCGACCGACCGCAGCGGCGGCCGCGGGCTGAACGGAAAGTTGTCGGTCGTCCGCGACGAGGATGCGCTACTTCCGTGGCCCGGCGTGGGCTGTGTGCCCCGATCGGGGCTCGGTCTGAGCGGAAAAGCTCAACCTTGTTCACCGGGGCGCGAGCCTCCATCAGGTCCACCACCAGCACTGACCTCCATGGCGCGGGCGGTCGTTGACACGATCGCCGGCGACTCCACGGTGGACGGCGACGGCAAACCCATGACGGTCGCGGCCCTGCGCACGCTGGATTCCAGCGAGGTTCAGCTATTCGACTCTCGTGGACATCAGGCTCTCATTCAAGACGCCGGAGCCCAAGTGGCCGTCGGGGATTTGGACTTCGACGGTATGCCCGAACTCGCGGTGAGCAAGAACACCTTCGACCGTGAGGCAGACTCGGTCAGAGTGTTTACCTGGAAGCACCCGCGGCTCGAGATGCAGTTCGAACTTCCCGTTCCGGGTGGAGTCGACGCCATCGCGCTGTGCCCATCCGAAGGCCGCACTCAAGCAACGCTACTGGTCAGTTCAGGCGACGAAGTATGGGCCATTCGTTGAAACTGAGCCGACGCGGTCTGCTGCTGGCCAGTGCCGCACTGAGCGCCGGCATGGCCCGCACCCCGACCAACGGACGCCTGAGACTCGCCGTGCCGTGGGGACTGGGACAACTGGACCCGCACGACCCGAACGACGCGGCCGCGGCGTTCTTCGGCGGCGCCATCGCCGATCCGTTGTTTGCCAAGGACGTTCACGGACGCGTCTACCCAGCCCTCGCCGCCGAACTGCCGCAACGCGAAGGCGACCATTGCGTCATCCGGCTACGACCCGGACTGCGCAGTTCAAAGGGCAGAGCCATCGACACCGCGGATCTCCTGTGGTCGATGCAGCGCGCGACGAACTCGGGCGCCCGAGCCCTCATTGGTCCGTTCGGAGCAGCGAGCGCGAAGCGAGATTCGGTCCCGAGCATCCGCTTTCCCACCTCCGACTTGGACGCTCTGGCTGACGCCCTGTGCAGTCCGCTCACCGCGCTGTTGCCGCGCGCGTTCGGCCCTCACGCGCCAGTCGGCACTGGGGCGTTCGAGGCACGGCTCAGCCCCGGTCGACTGGTGCTCGAAAGAAACCCCTGGGCCGCGCGAGGCGCCCCATTCCTCGAACGCATCGAGATCCAATCCACCACGGATTTGGGCGAAGCGCTGCGCTCGTTCGAAGCAGCCGAAGTCGACGTGGGTTGGCTCGGTCGGGGACTTCACGCGCCGCGCCGGGACACACGCTTGACGGACGCCGGTGCGGTGGGTTGGATCGTTCTTCACACGGCTGCAGGTGCCGGTGCGTGGGGCGCCCCCGGAGTCGCGGCACAATTGTTGTCGAGCATTCCGCAAGCTCAGCTCGAGCGCTTCGGGCTCGGCGTCGCCAGTCGCCCCACGCGTCGGTCCAGCTACGGGGGTCCCCCTTGCGAGATGCTCGTCGACGGGAGCGCCAGCTACCTCGTCGAGCTCGGCAAGACGCTGTGCGGGTTGTTGAGCAGTCCCGGTCACGAACTGACGTTGAAGACGGTCAATCGCGAAACGTTGATCAAACGCAAGAGGACGAAGGACTTCGCTTTCTTGCTGGACGTCACGAGGAGTCTCGGCAACGCCCCCGCTCAGCGCCAACTGAGCTTGCTCCAGGAAGCGAACCCGGCCCTCGCCCGCCGCCCCCCAAAACTGCCTCCCAACGTGTCGGAAGCGCAGTTGCTGGAGCGAGTGACCGCAACGCTCAACCTGGCCGTCGTCGGGACGCTACGTGTCGTCGTGGCGCTGGCACCCAACGCACGCGGGTTGGAACACTGGCAACTCGGGGACGCGTGGTTGGCGCGCGACGCCAAGTGACGGTGGGCGCGCTTTCCACCAAATGGGCGAGCGCGATTGTCGGCAGTTCTTCAGGCCCCGTTTGGTGAGGGCCCGAAAAAACGTTCCCGTTGCAGTCGCAATCTCGACTCCATTCTCTGTTGCATCGAATGAGCGTTCGCGAAT
>QJWJ01000233.1 GCA_003235365.1 Deltaproteobacteria bacterium | reverse complement strand
CATCAACGCGTCGCCCGTGAAGTCGCATGCGAAACACTTCACGCGCACCGTTCCGTCTGGTCCTTGCGTCACCGAACACGACGGGTCTTTCTCGCCGTGAACTGGACAACACACGAGCATGCCGCCGCTTTGGCGCTTTCCGTGCTTCGCCAACCCCAATGCGTGGCAGAGCTTCACAGGGTCAGCGAGTGCGTTGCGCACCTCACGCGCGTGGTCTGGCCTGCTCATTCCCACTTGGACGCCTCCGGGAGAACAATAGCGCCGTCGGGTACCTGGTTATGCGGCTTGCTCTTGGCAATTACTGTTGGGCTCAACGAGACAAGTCCCTTTCGACCATCCACGAACCAGCGACTCGTCACGGCCACCACGAGCTCATCCGGGCTGCACCCAGCAGCGAACAGCTCAACGAGCTTCTTGATGCCATTGTCGGACGCGTAGCTCAGGAGCCTTGGCGGGCCCAGTCCTTGCGCTTCCGCATGTGCCTTCGCCACCTGAAGCACTTCTGGCCAGTGCTTGGGTTCGTTCCAGGTCGCGTCGTGGGGGTTGTCGAGAATGCGTTGCGCCCGAACATCGAGTGATTCTGCTGCGAGCGGCGGCCGCATAGTTGTAGCGGTAGCTACAACAGAAGGCGAAGGCGAAGGAAGCTTTTCCCTAGGTTCGTTTCTAGGTTTCCTAGAAATAACCTGTTGGGTTTCTTGTTTTGAATCATTCCGCGGTCTTCCGCCTTTTCCTCCGTTGCGCCGCGACGCCTCGATTCTGGTCGAAGCTTTGGCGATTTCTCGCTCACATTTGGCGTGAATCCAGACCAGTTTTTCGCCGTTTTTCTGACGAACGAAAAACCTATCGAGAACCCACTGGGTTATTTTCTCGTCAGCCTTCGAGCGGCATCGAGCCAGTGAGAACTTGTCCTCGTCGGGGATTGGTGACTCACTTGAGTAGTACACATCGAGGAGCCGCGTGTACGCCCCATCCTGCGCGAGGGTGAGCGACAGCGTGTCTCGCAGGTAGTCGCCCGGGTATCGGTCGTAGCGATTCAAGCGGCCCTCCATTGCACTCGATTGCCCGCCTCGGACCACGCTTCACGGGGGTCGAACTCCCCGACGTGCTCGTTGCCGCCTCGACTACCGATCCCGCACACACGGCACCGCCAGTTGCCACCAGCGGGTCGCACAGAGACTTTCCCGCACGACAGGCAGAAGAACAGCTCCGCCCCGTCCCAGAGGAACTCGTTCTGGCTACGCTCGAGGAATCGCCCGACGTTTGAGTGTTCGATCTGACCACTTGCGACAACCGCCTCCTGTCGCCACCCGGACATTTCGATCTTGAACTCAGCCGCGTCGAGCTCCTCGTCCATGCCTTTGACTTCGAAGAGCAGAATTCCTGGCTCGAAGTCGATCAGGAAGTCCGGAATGTACCCATCGAGGTCCGTTGCCTCGTAGTTCCAAGGCCAGCCAATCTTGTCGAAGAACACCGCGTAGCGCGCTTCCAACCGGCTCCGAAAGCGCACACCGTTGTAGATGGTTGGGATCCCGGGTCGCTTCTGTCTATTCCTCTCGTCCACGAAACCTCCTGATTCTCAGTTGCTCACAACCCGCAATCCACCACGTACAGGCTCCGGTTCTCGTTCCTGTTCACTGCCGCCGAACTGGACAATCGCTCCGCCGTCTGGCTCGATGGCGCCGACAATCGCGCCCCACGGGACGTCGCAGAAGAACGGTTGCCCGTTGAAGCTGAGAGTCCCACGGATCCCCTTGGCGTCGCATTCGAAGTCGCGAATAGGGCGGGCCAGTCCGTGGCCAATGTCGAACACGGTAACGGGCGGATCGCAAGCGCGCAGGTGACCCGGTATCCGCACACGACTGCCATTGGTGCGCAACACCACCTTCACGATGGGGATTGAGTCCATGAGCACCCGCAGCAGTTTGCTTTTCGTTTCTCCTTCCATGATCACCTCCTGCCAAACCTCGCCCGTCTCCGGGTCGCCTCAGCCACGAGCACCGCGTTCGCCGCGTGCTCAGAAAACACCACTTCAATCCCCCATCGAACCCGCACGAGCCTCTTGATGTCGCGATCGGGCGTGTCCAGAGACAGCCCGGCACAGCGACGCGCAAAAGCCGGCGTCGGCTCGTCGTAGGGTATGCCGCGAGCGAGCGCCATCTCACGAATCGAACCAACGACCTCTCTGACTCGAGCCGCGTTGGCGTTCGTCGCACCCGCCTTGGTTGCCCCAACCTGGGCCCCGTGTTGGTCCTCGATACCCACGGCGGTGATTTCGAACTCGTCGAACAGCGACCGCACCTGGCGCATGAGCGCCGCGATTCTGTCGGCATGGCGACCGCCGGCCTTGGTCTTCAGCGTGCGCACGGCAACGCAGCGTCGCTCGTCGAGGACGGCGGCACCGAGCAAAGCAAGGCCGGGGTCGATACCGAGGATCATCCCTAGGCGCTCCGTGGTGACTCTGGGCTACCAAAGAACAGCTGCATCCCGGTGGCCTCTTTTGCCGCTTCCGCCGCCGATGTCACCTGGTCTTCGAGCACCTGATCGGCGCGGTACGGGTCGACGCGCCACTTCACCGCTCCACCGTCCGCGCGGTAGCGCAGCAGCATCAGAACCGTTGCATACTCACCGGCACGGAACACGGGGATGTGAACGAAGAAGCATTGCGGAACACGTAGCTTCCCGCCCGCCTTGTCTCGGTGCTCGATCTTGAACGTGAGCTCGCCCTCGCCACTGCTCAGGTTGGCGACGTCCTCGATCTCATGTTGGACATACACTCGCAGTCCGCGGGACAACTTCAGCACCTCGCCAGGCGTGGCGACAGTCAGCTCCATCGCCTCGACAATTGCACGGTGATAGTCGGTGATGGCCTCGTTGGAGAAGTGGACGACGTCCATCAGGTTGTCCTCGATGAACTCAGCGAAGCCCACCTGAGACTGCCACTTTCCACCGTTGCCCACCCACGCCTGCCACTCCTTGCTCAGCGGGAACGAGTAGACGCCGCGATGGTCACCGAACTCGGGATCTTTGCCGTGGTAGTTCAGCACTGACAGCAGCCTCGGCGATGGTCCGACTTCCGCCCAGAGCGTGGACTTTTCGGTCTTGAATCGGCGAGCGTGCTCCTCAAACGAGTCCTGCGTCGTGTGTGTTGCGACTCCAACGATACGTCTTGGCCGAGTGCGCTCGGAGTCGACGAGAGTCGCGATGCTCTCGTATTCCCCGTTGTGGTCTACGAGGATCGGCACCTCCAGTCCATCGTGCTTGAGCACCTGCACCGCAGGCGGCTGCATACGTTCCCTGGCAAACGCGATCAGCGCTTCGTTCTCTCCGGCTCTCTCGTTCATTGGGCCTCACTTCCTTGCGTGAACTTGTCGTAGAGGTTGGTTTGCCGCGGCGGGTCCTTGACCAGCTTCCCGCCTTTTTCGATGAACATGAGCTCACCGGTGCGAACCGGCTTCGGCTCCTTCGTCGTCACCTCGTAGCGAGCGTCGATGGTGACGTCGCGACCACCGTGGCTTTCACCGGTGAAGGACAGCTTCAGGGTGATCTGCCCCTTCACCAGGTGATCTGGTCCGCGCTTCATCGCTTCAGACCGAATCATGTTGGCGAGCTCTCGCATCTGCTTGGACAGCTCTTCGTCGAGCTCGCCCATTGAAAAGTCACGGATGAACTCCGAGGCTTCGTGTTGTTGCTCTTCTGCTTTCGACATATTCACTCTCCTGCCAATGGGACCACGTCCCCGAAAAGCCGCACTTGCGTGCGCGGCGATACACACTTGCCCTCGACCGCTGCGCACGCAGACAGCCGCTGCCGGGCGAGCGTCTGCGCTTCGGTTGACACGTCGTTCATGCCGCGTTCCCCTTCGGCATTTCGTCACCCAGGCAAACCCAGTTGGGCCACTGTCGCCTAGCAAACAGCTCAACAGCTGGCGCGTCGCCTCGGAGCCGATCCACAGCCTCGTAGAATGCTGCCGGCTTCTCACTATGGGCGCCTCGTGGCGCCTGAATGACAGACGGAACGCCTCTGTCCCGAACGAGCGAAGCGCCACGTCCTTTCGCCCCGATCAAACATACTTCATGCGCGTTGCGTGTGTAGTGGCCCATGCCCATGCGAGGCCGCGAAGGGTCACCATCGGCGCAGAGTTTAACCCATGCGATCTCTGACTTAGGAGCACCGAATCCCCAGGCTCGCATGACCCGAAGGGCCTCTTCTTGCATCGAGGCGACTCGCCAAAGGAACAATAGCGCATCTTCTGCAATCGCCGGGATCTTCATCGCGCAGATGTCGTCGACGGTCATGCAGCGGTAGTGTTTGCGCGCACCGCGCCCACGGCCAGGAAGCGCGTCGCGAAACAGCCACGGCGGGTCCGCAACCACGATGCTAAAGGGTGTCATGCTACGTGCCTCCAGCTTCGGTTGTGGCGAATTTCAA
>QJWJ01000246.1 GCA_003235365.1 Deltaproteobacteria bacterium | reverse complement strand
TTGGCTGCTGCCGACGTAGCTTTTGGTTTCGTAGTGCGTCAGTTTGCCGATGCGGCGCACGATCGTTGCCATGCGCTCGGCTTGGTCGACGATCACGTCTGCGGCTCCCTTCAGCGTCTCATCGCCACGACTCTTCTTCAGCAGCAGTTCCGCGTAGGCGATCACGCTGGTCAGCGGTTGATTCAGCTCGTGCGCGGTTGCGCCCGCGAGTTGCGCCACGGCAACGTCTTTCTCCTGCCTCCGCAGTTCCTGTTCGGCCTCACGCAGACGCTCGGCCATTTTCAGCCGGTCGCGGATGTCGGTGAAAATGCCGACGCTGCCTACTGGTCTGTCATCCTCGTAGATGAGTGCGGCGGAAATCTTCACGGGGATCGGGTTACCGCTGCAGTCTTGCATGTCCACCTGGTAGTCGACGAGGCGGTTTGCCCCGCCGTGGGCGGTGCCGCGGATCTTCCTCATCACCGAGCGGGCCACCCCCGGGGGGTACAACGCTTCGACGTTCATGCCTGCGAGCACCCGTTCGGCGGGGTAACCGAAGATTCGCGCTGCGGCGCTGTTGTACAGCAGCACCCTGCCTTTCAAGTCGGCTGACACGATCGCGTCGACCGAGCTTTCGATGACGCGCTCGAGGAATTCCTTGGTCTGAAGCAGCTGCCGCTCGGTGCGCCGGTCTTTGGTGACGTCGCGAAAGGTGATCAATACGGCGCCTTCGTTGCGCAGCGCCGCGCTGAAGTTCACGTTGATGATCCGCTCGCCGATCGCCGTGTTGACGCGGAAGTCCTGCCGCTTGGGGTAGACACCCGTGCGAAAGCCGTCCTCGAACGAACGTGCGCGCTCCCGCTCGGAGTCGGGCAGAAAATCGACGATGTTGCTGAGCTTGGTTCCGGGCGGAACGAGGGCCCGCGCGCTCGGGTTGGCGAAGAGCAGATGGCCGTCGGGTTCGATCACGACCATGCCGTCGACCGAGTTGTTGAAGAACTCTGCGTAGGGGGCGAACTGGCGGAGGCGTCGCTCCGCTTGCTCTCGCGCTTCGGCGCTCTGTCGAGTTTCGGCCTGCAGCGATCGCAGCAGTCGCGCATTGCGAAGCGCATGCCCGGCAACGTGTCCGAGCGTTGCGATCAAGGGTGCCAGGACGGGATCGAATGCGCCGGGCTCGTCCGCTGTGAGCACCAGCAGGCCCAGCGGCTCTGGCCCGTCGCTGATTGGCGCAACACAGCAAGACGCGAAACGCAGTCTACCTTCGGCGTGGGCCTTGCTCGTCAGCGGGTGGCTTCGCGCGTCCTCGACGATCACCGGTTGCAGATCTCGGATGCAAGCGTCGAACGGCGGGTGTTGGTGCAGCTCGATGTCTTGGCCCGTCGGTGGCTCGCCGCTGCCCGCCAGCACGAATGCGAAGCGCGGTGGTTCTCGCAGCAACAACACTCGCGCACTGCGCGCTGCCGTCGCATTTCGCAGACGCTCGACCCACTCGGCGAGCACGTCGCGGACGCCAATCGTACTGGCGATTTGCTCGGTCAGTTGTACGACGAGGCGCAGCAGCGACTCGCGGTGCCGCAGTCGCAGAACTCGGTTGTGGTAGGCCAGCTGGTGATGAACGCGCAGCAGCAACGCCGAACCGCTGAATGGAACGTTGATGCAGTCGGCTGCCCCGACGTCCAGTAGCGGTAGAGAGGTGTCGGCCCCTGGATCGACGAGTGCGACGACCAAGCACTGCCGGGCCGTGCAATCGCGAAGGAAGTCGACCAAACCAGAATCGGCGGTTTGGGCCCCGCGCAGATCGATCAAGATCAGCGCCGGCTGTCCCCCCAACCGCGCCTGGATCTCGGCTTTGGGCATTTCCTGTAGCGGATGCTGCAGGCTGCCCAGGATGGAGCAAACCTCTTGGCGCAGCCGCTCGTCATCGCTGCAGACGACAATCGGCGTGCGCTGTTTCATTGCCGCCGGCTCGGTGCTGCAGGGTCGCCGGGAGGCTCCGTGGCGGCGGTCGAGGCTTCGCTCGTTGGTTGTGAATCCCAGCCCGCCAACACCGTCGGTTCGTTGACGAAGGCCGCGTCGGGTTGCACCAGAGTGCCGGCTGGCGTGGCGTGGGGGGGCGGCTGCGCCGCTCCAGCGGCTGCGTGAACGACCGCCTGGGGATCCGTAGACAGGCGCCGTTTGATGAGCGGAAAGCCCACGGCAAAGGCGAGAATGGTGGTCAACACGCAGGCAAAGACCACTACGGGCAGTTGTTCGGTGCCCTTCACGCCGCTCGACACTGGCAGTGTGGCCAGCACCCCGGCAGCCATGCCGCGCGGCAAAGCGACGGTGACCATGTTGCGTTGATCTTTGCTGAAGCCCCCCCCCAGGGTGGCAACCCACACCGCGGGGATCCGCGCGCCGAGCAGCACCGCGCCCAGCAGGGCTCCCAGAAGCAAGTACTGCCAAGGCCCGGTCAGCATCGCGCCGATGAACACGAAGAAAAACGATTTGATCATGAACGCCATCTGTCGATGGAAACCGCGCACTTCGGTGTCGAGCCCTTCGGTGAACTTCAGGCCGATGAAATCAGCCAAGAGCGGCGTGTTGCCCAAGATGATCGCCACCGTGAGAATGCCCAAGGCCGCGCTGCCACCCGCATTGTCGATGACCACGTACAGCACCAGCAGCGCGGAGAGCGTCAGGGGGTAGGCGTGCTCGTTCGAGTGCAGGAAGCGAAGCAACAGCATCCAGAACAGTCCGGCACCCACGCCGATGGCCAGGGCGATCCCGAAGGACTTGGCGAGCGTCATGCCAGGGCTGCTGTCCGACGCGGCGCCGGTCATGATGCCGATCAATGCGCTGGTGCCCACCACGCAGAACGCGTCCGTCAGTGCGGATTCGAGGTTGACGAGGTTCGAGAGCTTGGCCGGCAGTTTCGCCTGAGCCATCACCGGCATGATGATGATGGAACTCGAGCCCCCGAGGATGGTGCCCAGCAGCACGCCGTGGGTCCACGACCAATCGTCGGGTAGTAGCCCAACTACCGCGGCCAGCTTGCTGATCACCGTGAGCACCGCGACGCTGCTTGCGAATGATGCGAGGGCGAGCAGACTCGAGCGCGGCGCTGCTTGTGACAGCTCCTTGAGCTTCAGTGTCGTCCCGCCTTCGAACAGCACGACGACCAACGTCAATGCCGCAAAGTAGGGGGCAATTTGTCCGAGCATCGCCGGAGTGACGAACCCCAATGCCGGCCCAAGCAGGATCCCGGCGAGGATCAACCACACGACGTCTGGGATGCTGGTACGCTGGAAGATCACTTCTCCAAGCGCTCCAATCAGCAGGATCCCTGCAATCGACAATAGGAACAGGGTTACGGGATTCAGAGCTTCTTCCATGCCGCCTTCTTCGCTGCGTCTCGTCGCTGGTCGCTGCCTCGGGGCAAGTTCAGTCGGTTCCGTCGAGCCACTGTAGCCCGACGCTGCGCGTGTATTCGTCCAGCACTCCGGCCGCTAGCAACTGCCGTTGATCGCCAACCAAGGCGATGACCTCGTTGTTGCGGGGCGTGTACTTCAGTTGTTCGCCGAGCTTTTCCGCATCGACGCTCGCGACCGCGTCCGAGTACTGCGCGAAGTACTCGGCGGGCAGCTCGAACACGAAGATTTCTTCCAACTCGTCGAGCAGCTTGCCGGTGTGTTCGAGATTCGCCGACGTCTTGAAGATCAAGTCCGTGCGGGCCCGCTGCAGCTCCTCGTCACCGATCGCATTCGGGGCGAGCAGTTGGTTGAACTCGGCCGCTATCTCGCGGAGCGACGCCGCGGTCACGTCACTGCGCACGTTGGTGGAAACCGCCCAGATCCCCCAATCGAGTGTCGTCACCAACGTCGAAAACGCCCCATACGTGTAAGCGTTCTTCTCTCGCAGGTTCAGATTCAGTCGCGAGGTGAACAAGCCGCCGAACAGGTTGTTGAGTACTTGTCGTGCCTCATGACCGGGCGCGTAGCGCTTGGGAACCATCGTGCCGTGGAAAATCGCCGTTTGCACGGCGCCAGGCCGATCGAAGACGTAGACCGCGCGCCGCCCGGGGGGACTTGCGGTCTGGGGCGTTTCGTCCCTACCCCTGCGAGGGGGCCAATCGCCGAGCAAGTCGGAGACGATTGGTTCGATGTCGCTGGTGGAAATGGGACCCGCGGCCAACATGCCGCAGCGCTCTGGAGTCCACATCGAGCTCATGAACTTGCGCACGTCGTCGAGCTTCAGACTGCGGACTTGCGATGGAGTGCCCTGCGAGGCCACCCCCTGTTGGGGGCCGAGCAAGGCGCGGTATCCGATCAGCCACGCCAGGTGCGTCGGGTCCTGGCGCTGCAACGTCAGATCGTCCACCCATTCCGCCTGGACCCGAGCAAAGTCTTCGGCGCGAAACGCCGGTTCGCGAACCACTTCCGCCAGCAACTCGATCGCGCGCTCGGCGTGCTCGGGCAAGACCTCCAGGTCCAAACTCGAACTGTCGCGTCCGCTTTCGTGTTCCAGCGAAGCGCCGAAACTCTCGGCTGCGATCGCCAATTGCAGTGCTGACTTCTTCTGCGTGCCCTCGGTCAACATGCGCGTCGTGATCGCCGCGAGCCCCGCTTTGCCGACGGGGTTGTCGCGCCCGCCGACGCGGCAGCTGATCCGCAGCGATACGGTGGGTGTGGGGCGGTCGATCACCCAGAGCCAGAAGCCGTTGCCCAACTGGGCCACCTGCGGGATGGGCCGCTGCAACGTCACCGGGGCGAGTGGGTCGGGACGTGCGGTGCGAAAGCTCTGGTCGATGGGGGGCGGGGGAGCGGGAGGGGCGGCGGGCGGCGGTGCCTCCGCGGTGCACCCCACGAGGAGCCAACCGGTGAGCAGCGAGCGGACGATGGCGCTCCTCATCGTTGCCCTCCCGACAGGGGGGCGCGCCGTCGCGAGGCCGGGGTTGCCGCCGTCGTGTCCGTCGACGGTGCTGCGGGTTTGCCGGGCCGAGTTATCAGTACGATGGCGCGGTCCGGGTCGAGATAGGCCGCGCTGTTCGAGCGCAGCTGTTCGCCGGTGACCGCCTCGTGAGATTGGATCCAGCGAGGCAAGGCGCCCGGATCACCGACGTAGTGGTTGAAGCGCTGTAACAACCCGGCTCTGCCTCCCTCGCCCCCGTAGTCGTTGAGGGTTTGCAGTTGACTGGCGTAGTAGAGCTTGATCGCCGTCTTGGCTCGCGACAGTTCGTCGGCCGTCGGACCTTCCGCCGCGAAACGCTGCAGCACGTCGCGGATCGTCGCTTCGACCTCTTCGATGGTCTTTCCGCTCGCCACTCGAGCATGCACCGTCAGCACCGAGGCCAGTTCGTTGGAGTCGAGCGAGGCACTGGCGGAGTTGCACGAGCCCGAGGCAACCAGGGCTTGGTACAGACGCGATGCCTTGCCCTGTCCGAGGATCTGCGTCGCCAGTTCCAACGAAGGCTCTTCTGCAGAGAAAGCCTTGGGGACGGGCCAGGCGTAGACCAATTGGGCGAGCTGCACGTCCTCTACGACTTCCAGGCGCGTCGCGTGGCTGGGTTGCTGGGCGCGCCGCGGCTTGATCCGCGGACCCCGCGCCGGCAACGTGCCGAAGTATTTGTCGATCAGTGCGCGTGTGGTCGTCGTCTCGAAGTTGCCGGCCAAGACCAGCGTCGCGTTGCCGGGTGAGTAGTACTCTTGGAAGAACGCTTGCACGTCGCTGATGGTGGCGCGTGACAGGTCTTCCATCGAGCCGATGATCGCACCGTGGTACGGATGCTGTGGCGGAAACAGGGCGTCGTACAGCGCCAGGCTCGAAGGGCCGTAGGGCTGATTGTCGTAGTTCTCGCGGCGTTCGTTCTTGACCACCTCGCGCTGAACCTCGAGCCCCTCGGCCGTCAAGGTGTCGATCATGAAACCCATGCGGTCTGCTTCGAGCCACAAAGCGAGACCGAGCTGTTCGGCGGGAACGGTTTCGTAGTAGTTGGTGCGATCCCAGCTCGTGGTTCCGTTCATGTTGGTTCCCCCGACGGACTCGAGCAGGTAGTCGAACTGGTCGCCTGCGTACTTGCTGCCTTCGAACATCAAGTGCTCGAACAGGTGGGCGAAACCGCTGCGCCCGCTGGGTTCGTTGGCGGGGCCGACGTGGTACCAGATGTTCACCGCAACCATGGGTAGACTCGGGTCGCGGTGCAGGATCACTTCCAGCCCGTTGCTCAGCTGGTACTTTTCGTGGGGTATTTCGAAGGGCGAGCTGGGTGGAGCGGCGGAGGCAGCGAACGTCAGGGTGGAGAGCAACAGCACCACTCCTACGCCAATGCCGCCCGTTGCTCTGAATCTGGTCCCGCAAACGTCGTGTGTCTCCCGAGCTGCACGCCTCATGAGCGCCAGCCTATCCCGTCCGCGGGAAGCTGACGAGTTTCGCTTCTCGCCCTTGGACGCTGGCGATTTTTCCGCCCGTGGGCCAAGGCGCACCGTTCCATCGTGCGATGAAGGCCGTTCTCCCACCCCTTGGCGTCCTGCCTGGCGAGGTGTCGTGGGGCAGGCGCGCCACAGCCGCCGGCAGTCCAATTGTGCGCGCCCATTTCAATGTTATGGTGCGGCTCCGTCCGAAGGGCTCGAGCAACGATGAGTGAAGTCAGTGTATTGTACGCGGGTGCCGACGTCGGTGAGTTGGGGGAACTCTCCGAGCAGTTGGCACGACGCGGTGTGAGTCTGTCGACGACGCCTGACGACAAGGGTGTCTTGCTCGAGATGCAGCGGCGCGAGTTCGACGTGGTGCTGCTCGACAGCCGCCTGCCCACGATGGGCGGCATGCGCATGCTCGAGCGCCTGAGCGATCGCTGGCCCGACGTGCCAGTGATCGTGGTCTCCCAGGCGGCGAACGTCACCGACGCCGTCAATGCCGTCAAGGCGGGCGCTGCCGACTTCGTCGGCAAGCCGCTCGATGCCGAAGAGGTCCACTTTGCCATCACCAAGGCCATGGCCGGGGTGAGCACCGTCGACGACGAGCCACCGCCCGCGTCGACCTACGGGGTAACACGCATCATCGGTAGTTCCGCGGCGCTGCGCGAGGTGCTCGGTTTGGCGCAACGGGCAGCGACGGGCAACGCGACCGTGCTGATCCGCGGCGAAAGTGGAACTGGCAAAGAGCTGATTGCCCGGCGCGTCCACGAGATGAGCCCGCGTCGAGCCGGTCCTTTCGTGAAGGTTCACTCGGCGGCGTTGCCGGATCAGCTGCTGGAGAGCGAGCTGTTCGGCTACGAGAAGGGCGCTTTCACCGGGGCTGCGACTCGTAAGCCGGGGCGCGTCGAGCTCGCGCAGGGAGGTACGCTGTTCTTGGACGAGATCGGCGACATCAGCCCGGCAACGCAGGTGAAACTGCTGCGCGTGCTTCAGGAGCGCGAGTTCGAGCGGCTCGGCGGCACCGAGACACTCAAGGCAGACGTGCGGTTCGTCGCTGCTACACACAAGGACCTCGAGCAGATGGTGGCCCGCGGCGAGTTCCGTGAGGACTTGTACTACCGGTTGAACGTGATCCCCATTTACGCGCCGCCGCTACGCGAGCGCGTTGCGGACATCCCGGAGCTGGCGGAGCACTTCTGCTCTCTGATCAGCAGCGCCAACGAGCGGCCCCTGACCCGTTTCGATGCTGGCGGGATCGCGGCGCTGACCGAGTACCAGTGGCCGGGAAACGTGCGGCAGCTTCAGAACTTCATCGAGCGGCTAATCGTTCTGGCAGACGGCACGACCATCTTGCACGGTGTCGTTCGCAAGGAGCTCGGACGTTTGCGCGCGGCCGGTACGTCCGCGGCGCCGCCCGTGGCCGCAGACGGGTCGCGCAGGGTCGGCGAGTTGAGTCTCGGGGTGACCGTGGTCGAGCTCGAGGAGGCAGTGCGTCGGGCCGAGAAAACGGCCCTCGAAAAGGCGCTAGCGAAAGCCAACGGCAACCGGACGGTCGCCGCGCGCATTCTCGGGGTCAGTCGGCGGACGCTGTACAACAAGCTCACCGAGCACGGCTTGCTCTGAGTTCAATCGGCGTGTCCGACTCGGCGCCGCAGGGAGGGGAGTCGCGGTCGCTCTCGGCATGCGAGTACTGGCGCAGCGGTGACCGACGGTTCAATCGGCGCAAGCGGTGTTGTCGTCGTTCGAGTCAAACGGGGTTGGTTCCGCCATGCCGGCGCGTTATCCATCGCCCATGTTGCGCATCGTTTCGAGCCTGTCGTGCTTGGGTATCATCGCCGCCGTTGCTGGTTGCGGAGCGAGCTCCCAGCCCGAAGCCGTGCACCCTGGCAGTGGCGGCTCGCCAGCGTACGCGCAGTTGGATGGCGAGGCACCCGACGATGGGTCGCTGCCCCGCTACCTGACCCTCGAGGTGCGCGCCGACGGCCTTTGGCTGGACGGTGAGCGTGTCGATACCGACGAACTCGAAGAGCGTCTGCGCCAGGGGGCGGACGACCCCACCCAGCGGGGAGTAGCAGTGATCTTCTATTCCAGCGAGTCGTCGGCAGCGCAGCTGCTCGCGGCCGTTGCACGCTCCGGGTTCACACACGTCGTGATTTCGGGGTTGAGCGCCGATGCGTTCCCAGACGTTGCGCCCGTCGCGTCGGCGCAGGTGTCCGCCGCACCGACCCAGGATACCGGCGCCCCCGCGCAGACTCCACAACCGGAGCCGGAGTCCGAGCCAGAGGAGCCGGTCGAGGAGCCCGCGCCCGCAGCGGTGGACGACGTGATCGTCAAACACTACGGCCTGCACATCGGGGGTGGTCCGAACACGGACGAAGCTCGGGCGCAGTACCTCGACCCGATCGGAAAACGGCTCGAGGATCTAAAGCAGTGTCACGTGCTCGCCCAACAGCGCAAGTTGCAGGCGTCGTTCGGCGTGGATCTGTTGATCGACGAGAAGGGTGGGCGCGCCAAGATCAAGGACTACCGCACTCAGCTCAAGGGGAAGGACTTCCAGCTGTGCGTGCTGGGAGTGCTGGGTGACATCAAGTTCCCGGCGCCCGGCAAGCCCACGGTCGTTTCGTATTCGGTGTTGTACAAGCCGGTGTCACGTTGAGCAACGACGCCGACGCGGCGGCGTCGTTGCAGGTGCTGCATCACGACGAGCAGTTGCTCGTCGTCAACAAGCCTTCAGGCGTTGCCGTGCATCGCGGTTGGTCGTCGGACCGCGTCACGTTGGTCCGTCTTGCCCGAACGGTCGCCGGTCGACTCGTGTACCCCGCTCATCGGCTCGATCGCGGCACGAGCGGGGTGATGGTGTTCACGTTCAGTAGCGAGCTGGCGACGGCCGTGCAAACGGAGTTTCAATCACGGCGCGCCAAGAAGGTGTACATTTGCATCGTGCGTGGCGTGTTGCCCGATGACGGCTTCATCGACCACGCCATCGCAAAGTCCAAAGCACACGCCAAGCGTTCTGCGACCACGGCATTCAAGCGCCTGGCGCAGTTCGAACGCTACTCGTTGGCCATGGTGCGTCCCTACACCGGACGGCTGCACCAGGTTCGCAGACACATGAAGCACATCAGCCATCCGCTGATCGGTGACACGCGCTACGGCAAGGGCGAGCACAACCGGCTGTTTCGAGAGCGCTTCGGTCTACATCGTTCCTCGCTGCACGCGCTGCGCCTGATGTTTGCCCATCCGACCACCGGGCAACTGCTCGACCTGATCGCGCCGCCGCCAGCGGAGCTGAGCGACGTGCTGGCGCAACTCGGTTTCGCCTCAGCCATCGCTGGCGTGTGTGATGGCCCGCTGTGGGATCCCGATACGAGCGCGTTGCGTCAATTCGTGGACCCCGAGTGAGTCACGGTACTGCTCGGATGACGCGTTGCAATATCGCCTCGGAACGGAGCATTGCCGCGCGCGCTCGTCCGACGCGCTCCCCGAACGGTTTTTGGGGGCGCGCTTCGAGCGTCGATTGGTTAATACTCGGCGATGATGAGCGTTCGGTACTGGGACTGGGTGGCGGTGCCGACGGCCGTGTTGGCTTCGTTGCTGGGGCTGAGCTGCGATGCGGATGACGATGCGGCCGGCAGTGAACAGCAGGCCCAGACGTCCAGCCCGTCCATGGTGCCGACTGCCCCCGATGAGGGCGCTGCGCCCATGCCCGCGAGCAACCCGACGGATTCGGTGGCGCACCAGCCCGGGGACCCCACGACGCCCACGCAAACACCGGCGCCCGGCGCGGGCCCGACGAACGGCACTCCCGCGGGCTCCAGCGTCGGTGCGGCGGGCGCATCGAACGAGCAGGATCCGAGCTCAGTGCCCTGCGAGTCGATTCAATGCTTTCGAGCCGTCGAGTGTGTCGAGCGCTGTGGCGGTCCGGTCGTCCAAGCGAGTTGTTGTCCCTGTCCGCCAGGGGCGTTCGATTCGGTGACATGCAACCCCCGTTGAACCCGCGACGCGATTGAACCCATGCCCGATCCCGTGCTGACCGGTGGCTGTTGCTGTGGCTTCGTTCGTTTCGAAGTGCGAGGTCCGTTTTCCGATGTGACGCTGTGCTCTTGCGTCACGTGTCGCAGGGCGAGCGGCGCGCCGGTCGTCGCGTGGGCCACGGCGTTTGCGCCGGCGACGCCGCAGGGTTTGGTTTCGGCAAACTACGTCGTCGTGGCGGGGGAGCCAGCGAGCTTCCGATCCTCCGACCACGGGACGCGCACGTTTTGCCCGCGCTGCGGGACAGCGTTGACCTTCAGTTCCACGCTCGCGCAGAACGAGCTGGACTTCACCCTGTGCAGCCTCGACGACCCCAACGCGCTGACACCCGCGGACCGCACGTTCACTCGCTCCGAGCCGACGTGGCTGCGCAGTCTCGGCCATCTCCCCGGCTTCAAGGCACGACGGCCCCGCTGATCAGATGGCGGTGATCAGCCGGCAATCGCATCGTTCAGCCGCATCGTTCAGCGGTCGGCGCTGACGCACGCGTCGTAGACCCGTCGCTCGCACGCATCGCGACGAAGCTTGTTCGCCGTGCCGGCGGAGACGCCGGGCAGGTTCGATTTGACGTAGCAGGCTTCGGCCTCGCCGGAGCGGCACGCACTTTCGACGAGCTTGCGCCCCCGCGCGTCGGCCTTTTCCGTGCCGTTGCCCAGGACCAGCGCTTGGCCCTGGTAGGCGCACGCCACCTGATTGCCGCGTGTGCATTGGGATGCAAACAGGGCGTAGGCCTTGTCTTCCGACGCGACCGTGCCGACGCCGCGCGCCATCGCCAAAGCACGTAGGACGCACGCCGCTTGCGAGCCGTCACTGCAGTGTCGGGTGAACACGTCGAACGCACCTTCGGCATCGGTTTTGCGACCCCGGCGCCACTTGATCGTCGCGACGGCGAGGCACGACGGCTGGTGATTGAGTCGACAAGCGTGTTGGTAATAGCGGCTCGCCCCTGCCGGGTTGCGCTCGGACAAGTCGCCGAATTCTTCGATCTGGCCGAGTTGCCAGCACGCCTCGGCGTCGTCGGCGCTGCACGCCGGCTCGAGCAAGGCGGCGGCTTGCTTGGCGTTGCGCGGCACTTGTTTACCTTCGACCAGCCACTTGGCGAGGAGTTGGCACGCTTCGTTGGCCTTGCCTTGTTCACACCCCCGTTGGACCATGGGTTTGGCGCGCTCCAGATCGCGGCTGACGCCTTGCCCCGTGGCGAGCATCACGCCCAACAGCCCACAGGCGCGAGCGCTGCCCTTGCCACAGGTCTCCTCGAACAGCGCGGCCGCCGCGGGCAGATCGCGCTTGACGTCCCCCGCGCCGCGGTACAGCAGGGTAGCCCGGCCGATGCACGCGCCCTGGGAACCTGCCTGACAGAGCTTGTCGTACAGGGCCGAGATACGCTTTGGATCGGCCTTGATGCGTTTGCCCTCCGCCAACAGGTCAGCGAGTCGTACGCAGCTGTCGTCGTGGCCGCCTTCGCAGGCGGTTTGGAAGTGCTTCGCCGCCGTGGAGCCCGAGCGCTTGACACCTCGCCCGTCGAGTTCGAGCTCGGCCAAGTGCGCGCAGCCATCGGCGCTACCGCCCTGGCAGGCCCGCTGAAGATTGGAAATCGCGACCGTGGAGGGGACTTGGCCGCCTTCGAGCTGCAAGTTGCCCAATCGCGAGCAAGCTTCGGCGATGTCGTGGGAGCAAGCCTTGTGCAACAGCCGTCCCACTCGCTGCGGCGCGCCGCCCAACCCGCTCTCTTCGCTCTGCAGCAGGACCGCCAGCTCGAAGCACGCCGTCGGATCGTCGCCCTCGCAGGCGCGCTCGAACAGCTGCTTGGCCTTCGGGACGTTCGCGTCCACGCCGGTGCCCGTGGCGTAGGCTTTTGCGAGCCGGCGGCAGGCGTCGCCCCCGCCTGCCTCGCACCCGCCCTCGAGCCATCGGGTGACCTGACTCGGTGATGCATCGACGCCTTGCTCGTCCTGAGCCATCGCCGCCAGGTGACCGCAAGCGACGGGTCGCCCCTCGTCGCATGCAGCTTTCAGGTTTCGACGGGCTCGCTCCAGGTCGACCGAAGCCCCCTTGCCCGTCAGGTAGCCGATGCCTGCGACTTCGCAGCCGAGCGTGTCGCCGCGCTGACACGCCTCTTCACACTCGAAGACCAGATCGGGTTCGCATTGCGCCTGGAGCGATGCGCTCGGTCCGTTGGTGTGTTGCCGGCTCGTCGCTTCGGGACCGATCGTTCCACAGCCGAGCAGGCCCAGTACCGTCGCGCAGACCGAGCTGAAAACCATCGAGTTGGTCCACCAATCCAGGCAGTTGCGTTGCATGACCCCCCAACTACCTCACCGCGCACGGGCCCGCAATCGAGGGCGAGGGCGCGCGGGGATCGGACCCGAGTTCAGTTTACGTTGAGCGTGAACGGGCTGCTTTCGGGCGCTTTCTCGTGGGCGCCCAGGCGGATCCGGTCTGCGGGCAGCTGTTCGGCTCCGAGGCGCAAATCGAAGATCACGGTCGCTTCGGGCTGCGTGAAGCTGAACGTGTCGTCGTCGTCTTCGGCCTGAATGTTGATCTGGGCACAGCGGCGTTTCGGATCCAGCGCGATTGTATCGCCAGTCTCGAACCCGACTCGTTGCAGCTGCTGAATTCCGCCGTGTGAGCAGACCTTGCCGAGGAAGCGCGCCTGGCCCGCGATCCCGGCGAACCGCAAGTGCACTCGCTTCGCATCGGTCCAAACGTGAACCGTCGGGGCGTCCACTCGGCGGTGGGGCGGCGGCGCACCGGCGAAGTCGCCCGGAGCAGCGGCTGCAGCTGGCAGCGCCAGCAACACGACGGGCAGGCAGTGGCGAAGTCGCATCGCCACAACAGTACGAGGTACGGGGAGTCCTGTCGAAGAAACGGCGACGCACCCGGGTCTTTTCACGGCGTTGAGACAGGCGACGGCCCTCACCATACGGGGCCTGAAAAACTGCCCGACAATCGTGCTCGCCCATTTGGACGGCGCCGCGCTCCGCGAGCCGCTGGACTGCGGCTCGCGGGGACCAGCCCAAGACCCCGACGCGTACTCTCGCCGAGACAGGGGCGGCGCAACAGGGCTCGGCTGCCGACTCAACCGACTGCTTCGAGGGCCTGGGCCAGCACGTCGATCCCCAGCCCCGATTCGTCACGCGACACGCGCAACTGCGGCATCAACCGCAACAGGTTCGGGCGCGGAGCGTTGACGAGCAAGCGGCGCTGCAAGCACTCGTCTCGAACCCGTTCGGCGACGGGGTGGTGGAGTCTCACGGCCAACAACAATCCTGCACCCCGCACCTCGGCGATCCCGCACGATGGTCGCCGCATCAGTTGGCGCAACGCGTCGCGCAGGGTCGCGCCTCGCTCGTGTACCGCGTCAGCAAAGCCGTCCTGGGTGATCTGCTCGAGCACGGCGAGGGCTGCCGCGGCCGTGAGGGGGTTACCCGCGAAGGTCCCGCCGTGATCTCCGAGCTCGAAGATCGCGCAGTGCTCTGCGCTGACGACGGCCGCAATCGGCACGCCGCCACCGAGCCCCTTGCCCAACGTGACGACGTCCGGCACGACGCCTTGGCTCTGGCAGTGCAAGAACGGGCCGGTGCGCCCGCAGCCCGTTTGGATCTCGTCCGCAATCAGCAGCACCCCGCGCTTGCGAGTCAGCTCCCGCAATTGTCGTAGGTAACCGTTTGGTGGCACGACCACCCCGGCCTCTCCCTGGATGGGTTCGACCATGACCGCGCAAGTGTTCTCCGTGATGGCACCTGCCACCGCGTCGATGTCGCCAAACGGCACGCGCACGAACCCCGGCATGACAGGCGGAGCGATCGCGTCCCAGTGCGGCTTGCCACTGGCGGCCATGGTCGCCAGCGTCCTGCCGTGAAAGCCGTCGTTGGTGGTGATCACCTCGAAGGCGCCGTTGCGACGGGTTCTGCCCCACTTG
>QJWJ01000527.1 GCA_003235365.1 Deltaproteobacteria bacterium | reverse complement strand
GGTTGGGATCGACACCTGCGAGCCCCAACTCCTCCAGCTCAAGGCCAAATGCTGCCGCTTGCTGTTGCGCTAGCGAGACAACGCGGTGAAACCCCATCAAGTATCCTGCGTTGAAATTCCCTGCTTCAGAACCGCGCGTTATGTCTGCTTGCACCTTGGCTTCCCGCGCGAACTCCAAAAGCAGCTCGTTGGTCGCGAGTAAGTATAGTCTAACAGTCTCCGGGTCGTTCATGGGGCGATCAGTCCTTTCAACACTCCCTGGGCAATATCCCTGTACCCTTCGGGGCGGGGTGGACACCCCAGGACCCGATGGGGCGCGGGCGCAGTGCGAGGGCTGCGACGCCGACCAGGAATGCATCGATGGCCAGTGCGTTGACACGTGCCAGGAGACGGCGGACTGCGCCGGCGAAATGGAGTGTTGCGGTGGGGCGTGCATGGATCCGGACAGCGATCCGGACCACTGTGGGGAGTGCGCCGCGAGCTGTGGCGGGTTCGCTTGCGAGGCGGGCAGGTGCGCGGAAGACACCTGCAGGAGTGGCTTCGAGACTTGCTTTGAGGGGCGCCGTACTGGATCGACGTCGACAACGATACCAACAACTGCGGCGCCTGCGACAACGTCTGCACCAGAGGCAACCGTTGCCTCCAAGGTCAGTGCGAAGAGTCACCGCTCGTGGAACTTGCGGTTGGGAAACAACACGCGTGCGTTCGGCGAGCCAATGGGAAGGTGGTGTGTTGGGGGATCACAACGTGACCAGAGTCCCGGAAATCGACGGGGTCGCGCAGCTCGCCGCTGGTTATGACTTCACCTACTGGAAAACGGTGACGTCATGGCCTGGGGTTGGTCCCCCATGGACGGCGAACGACACGCGACGCCGGTCTTGATCGCCCAAGGGGCCGAGCGCATTTTCGCTGGAGGCTCCGACGCGTGCCTGGTCGAGATCGGGCAATCGCAGCCGCTGTGCTCGGGCAGCAATCTCTATGGGGCGCTCGGCGTTGGAGGAGAGGAGCGCCTCGTGGGCGAGCTGACCCCGTTACTGGGTCTGGATTCCGTGCAGAAGGTTTCATTCGAGTGGTTCGCGGGCTGCGCCCTCAGCATCGGTGACGTCTGGTGCTGGGGCGACGGCCCTGTGGCCCTCGAACCGACCGGCGCCGACGTTTTCGAACCCCAGCGCGTAGGGCTGTCGAACGTCATCGACGTGGGCGCCAGTTACCACCACGCCTGCGCCATCGTCGAAGGGGAGCCCACGCCGTACTGTTGGGGCGACAACTCGCGAGGGGCACTCGGTCGCCCCACAGACCAAGACCAGGAACCACTCAACCCCGTCGGACCAGTCGATCTCTCCCTGTGAGCCGGAGGTCGTAGTTGCCGCCACTGAGGAGCCAACGAGCATCCGGAGTCAAACCGAATGCTCCGCGCCGCTCCAACCCATGGCGCCGCCGACAGAACGGGGCAAAGCACAACGAAAAGTCCACCACTCTTGCGCTACCCGTCGCTGTGCACAAGCGGCCCATCGAACGTCAGAAGCGTCACGATGCGACCACTGGCGTCCACCTCACCCGCATCAAAAAACGGAAGCTCAGTGCCATCCTGTTGCACCAGCGCCGAGTGAACGCGGAAGGTCGTCTTGCGCGCGTCGATGGCACTCGTCAGCCGGATGCTCGCGATGTGTGGATCCTCGAAGACGCGCGTCATTATCGCGGCGAGGGCGGCGCGCCCCTGGATCACGCCGTTGCCGGTCACGATGCGACCGTCCGCGGCGAAACACGATTCGATCATCGCCTCGCGCGCGGCCGGATCCGGCTCACTCCACGCACGGACGTAGGTGTCGACGACGCTCTCGATGGGATTGGCCATCGGCGGAGCATAGCGCCCACAAGGGCCAATCGCCATTTGGCCTCGAGCCGCGGAAAAGTCGTCGCGCCCGCTGACATTGCGGCCATTCGGCGCTATGGCCGCCGAGCCCGTTCGACCCTCTGCGTCGAATGGGGCACCGAGTCCCCTCATGCCAGCCCAAAGCCACCGCGCGCTCACGCTCGCCGCCCTGTTGTCGTCGATGTTCATGGCCGCCATGGAGGCGACGGTCGTGGCAACGGCCATGCCCAGCGTCGTGGCGGATTTGAAGGGCATCGAACACTACGGTTGGGTGGGCGCGGCGTACTTGCTGTCGAGCACGGTGACCATGCCGCTGTTCGGCAAACTGGCGGATCAGCGTGGGCGCAAACCCGTCATGCTGTGGGGTATTTCCCTGTTCCTGCTGGGCTCGATGGCGAGCGGCGCCGCACAGGACATGCTGCAACTGATCGTGGCTCGAGCCCTGCAGGGTGTCGGCGCAGGAGCGATCCAACCCATTTCGATGACGCTGGTCGGCGATCTGTATCGCCCCGAGCAGCGCGCCAAAGTCCAGGGCTTGTTCGGTGCCATCTGGGCAGTGGCAGGCATCAGCGGGCCGTTGCTGGGCGGCTTCTTGGTCGATGCGCTGTCTTGGCGTTGGGTGTTCTACGTCAACGTGCCGTTTGGATTCATCGCTGCGACGTTGCTGGTGACGTCATTCGCCGAACGGCGGCAGGGGACGGAGCACCGCTTGGACGTCCTGGGCGTGCTCGCGCTCAGCACTGGGGTGGTGTGCTTGCTGTTGGGCGCCAGTGGGTCGCACCCCGTCGTGACCTTGCCCGCTGCACTGGTCACGCTCGGCGCGTTCATCGTGATCGAACAGCGCGCCGCAGAGCCGTTGCTGTCGCTGCCGCTGCTCAAAACGCGACTCATGGCGACGTCGAACGCGATGTGCATCTTGCTCGGCGCGGTGATGATGGGGGTGTTGAACTACGTGCCGCTGCACGTGCAAGCCATCTGGGGCGGCACCCCGACCCAGGCCGGCACCTCGATCGCACCGATGATGTTGAGCTGGCCTCTGGCGTCGGTGGTGAGTGGTCGATTGTTGATCCGCTTCGGCTACCGCCCGATGGTGCGCTTGGGGGGGCTGTTGATTGCGGCGGCGACGACGCTGCTCTTGGTGCCCGTCGCGGCCGAGTTCGGTCCCTGGTTGATGCGTCTGTGTTGCTTTGCGTTGGGACTCGGGCTCGGCTTCGCCAACACGGCCTTGATCATCGCGGTACAAGACAGTGTTCAGTGGCGGCAACGCGGCGTCGCGACGGCCGTGTTGTTGTTCTCGCGCAGCATCGGTGGGGCGGTCTCGGTCGGGGGTTTGGGAGCCCTACTGAGCGCGTCCATCGGCCAAACCGAGGGGCGGCAGATGCTCGACGAGTTGTTGCGACCGGGACCCAAAACAATCGGCAGCGCGTCCCTGGGCGCCGTGCACGACGCGCTGGCGGGTGGGCTGGTCGACGTCTTTCGGACACTCGTAGCACTGGCCGCGCTGGCATGGCTCGCAACTCTGAGCTTCCCTCGAACGACCCAAAGCGCCCCGTCCACGCCGAGTGGCCCCGCCCAGTGAGCGCGAGCGGCGCTACTGGCTCGGCAAGTGAATGCGCAAACGCGTTCGCCCGACGAGGATCTCGTCGCCTTCCATCAGGTCGCACTCGCCGGACACACGGACGAATACTCCTGAGCGCGACCCGAGATCAGTCAGGATGACGACGCCAGCCTGCTCTTCCACGACACAGTGCTGGTGGTCGACCAATGGGTCCTCGGCGAAAACCAGGTCACCCACCGCCGACCCGATTTGCAGCGTATTGCCTTGAGCGACGACACAGGCGCCCCGAGATCCGCCTTCGAGGACTTGAACGACCCGAAACGCAGAAGGCCATTTCGGTGACGAATAGAAATACGTCGGATCGGGGTCCGGACCGTCGTCGGGAACGGGATTGGCCTCGACGCGCATCAGCTGATCGCCGACGATGAACTCGTCGTTCATCTCCAGGGCAACGGGTGAATTGATGCGCAGAAATACACCGTTACCACCTTCCAGATCCTCGAGCGACAGGCGTCCCTCCTGCAAGATGAGCATCGCTTCCTCTTCGTGGCAGAAGCGCTCACCGATGAGAGGAATCGCTCCCTTGGAGCCGATCACCGCGACCTCGGTCGTCGGGTAGTAGGCATCCGGCCCGCCCTCGAGCGAACGGATGACCACGAGCTTGTAGAGTGGCTGCGCCTTGGTCTCGGACTCCTCGGGGACTTGACTGATGCGCGGCTTCGGCTCCCGGCGCTTGCCGCCAGCAAGCTTGTTGACCCGTTTGATGATGTCTTCGCGAGGAGGCTCGTCGAAGAACTGCATGCCGCCAATTTCCTTGCCTTCGATGATCGCATCGAAGCGCCCATCGCGAAGAGCCAGCACCATTTCCATGTGCTGAGCCTTCATGAGCGAACGAACGTACGCCGCGATGTCCTCTTCGCTGGCAATCGCCTCGGCGTAGCTGCGCTTGTGACTCTTGATGACTCGGCCACCGTCCGCAAACAGGTGAGTGATGATGTGCGGAGCGTCCAGACCCGAGTCCTCGGTCTGCACGTGGTAGACGTTGCCTTTGCTCTTGATGTTGTTGTTGAAACCCATCTGAGCGCGACGAAAGGTCGGCTTCGTGAACTCGCGCTCGATGCGCTGCAGCTCAGCGGCGTCGTAGGCCGCGATCGCCGCTTCCAGCGCGGAGTGGTCACCCTTGATCCCCTCCATGCGCTCGAAAGCCATCTGTGCTTCTTTCGAGCTCGGATCGATGCGCAACGCATCGGCCAACAACGCCTGACCTTCGTTGTCGCTGGGCCCAGCGGCCGCCCACGCGCTGAGGATGAGCACCGCTTCGTCCGGGCGCTCCTTGCCGACGAGCCATTCGGCAACGCGTTTGGCGCGTTGGCGTGAGGCGGATACAGCGTCGCTCATCTAGCGCATCATTTCCGGGCCCGCCCCAGGGGCGCAAGTGCTTTTCTCTCCGTTGAGATGGCCGGTCCCATCCCCCACGACACTGAATGGGCGATTAGGTCCGAGTTCGCACAGCGGGCCACAAAATCGGCCCGGTCCCCTTGAACCCAGGCGGTGTCGGCATTAGGGTGCGCCTCCCCCGCACTGGAGCGATCCCATGAAGCCCGAAATCCACCCCAACTACGACATCGTCACCGTTAATTGCGCGTGCGGTAGCAAGTTCCAGACTCGGTCGACCCGCACGGTCGAAGAGGTTTCCGTCGACATTTGCTCCGCTTGCCACCCGTTCTACACGGGCAAGCAGCGCTTGGTGGACACCGCTGGCCGCATCGACCGCTTCCGCAAGAAGTTCAACCTTCCGTCGGCCTGAGTCGCGCACCGTTTCGGTGCTCGGGCGCGCGGGGATAGATCTCGAAGCTGTACGCTCCGCTCATCACGCGCGGCGGCATGTATCTGTGCCTTCCGGGTCGCGGGCGGATTGGACAAGCTCGATTTGGCGCGGAGTCCCGGACCGTTGATGGATTGTCCGATCGGACGCTGGCCGATGCGTTGGGCGAGCGAAGACCTGGTGGCTGTTGCGCCGCGAAACAGGAGGGCTGCGGTGGGAACGCGTGTGGCCATCCACATACCGAATCGGGCGCGAAGCGCGACGCGGGATTTTGGCGTGGGTTTTCGGCTTGGACGCTATATTGGACGTCCGTTGGCGGGCCGTTTGCGTTCGCTGATGCCCCAAACATGCGAGTGACGCGATGATCCCCGAGGAAAAGCTCGAAGTGTTGATGCGGCGACAGGCCGAGTTGGAGCACCTCCTGTGCGATCCGAGTGTCATTGCTGACCCGAAGCGCCTACGGCAACTGAATCAGGAACGTGGCGCGATTCAGCCAGTCGCCGAGGCATTTGGCGAGTGGCAGGCCCTGGTGCGCCGCATCGCCGAGGATCGCGAGGCGCTCAACGACCCAGAGCTCGGGGACCTGGCCGCCGAGGAGCTTCCGGAACTGGAGCGTGAGCAAGAAGAGCTCGAGAAACGCATCAAGATCCTCCTGCTGCCGAAGGATCCCAACGACGAGCGCAACGTCGTGCTCGAAATACGCGCCGGAACTGGCGGCGAAGAAGCAGCACTGTTCGCGGCCGATCTTTTTCGCATGTACGCGCGGTTTGCCGAAGGCAGGCGCTGGAAGCTCGAGCTGCTCAGCTCGAGTGAAGCCCAAGCCGGTGGCTACAAAGAAGTCATCGCGTTGATCAGCGGCGACCACGTCTATTCGACGCTCAAGTTCGAGGCCGGCGTGCATCGTGTCCAGCGCGTTCCGCAAACGGAAGCACAGGGACGCATTCACACCTCGACCGCGACGGTCGCCGTCTTGCCCGAGGCCGACGACGTCGACTTGGTCATCGACGAGAAGGATTTGCGTTTCGACATCGCCGCCGCCGGTGGCCCCGGCGGCCAGGGCGTCAACACGACGAACAGCGCCGTGCAGGTTACCCACCTGCCTACCGGTATGATCGTCAAGTGCCAGGACGAACGCAGCCAGATCAAGAACAAGGCTCGAGCGCTAAAAGTCCTCAAGAGCCGTTTGCTCGATCTGGAGATCCAGCGCCAAGCAAACGAGGTGCGGGATGAACGCCGAACGATGGTTGGCTCCGGAGAGCGCTCCGAGAAAATTCGAACCTACAACTTCCCGCAGAACCGCTTGACCGATCACCGTATCGGCCTGACCTTGCACCAACTCGACCGCGTCATCGGCGGAGATTTGGACGAGGTCATCTCAGCGGTCAACGCCTGGCACCAGGCCTCGAGATTGTAGGGCGATGACGGCGGCTCAGAAGACCTCACGCCCTCCCGCCGGTCGCCACATTCCGGACGGCGATGCCCTGTTGTGCGCCCTCGTGCTCGCCCCCCACACGTATTCCCGCAATCGCTTCTTTGGCCTGTACGAGCGGGCCGAGGTGATGCGGATCCGCCGGCGCGCCGCTCGCGTACGCGGCATCATCCGACAATTGACGACCGATGGTCCGAACCGCGCGCAGATCGTCGGCGAGCAAGTCTTCGAAGATCGAGTTCTGCTCCGCTACTCGATGGACACGGTCAGCTTCGTCCGCACCACGTCTCTTGCTCGTCTCGAGGCGGCGTTGGTACACTTCGCGCTGCACAAGTCTTCGGATCGCCCCCTGCATCCCCATGACCAACAGTTGGTGGAGGGAGCACTAGCGCGTCTCAGCGAGGCGTTGTTTGCCGAAGGCAATACCGCGCAGCTTCCAGATACAGACGCAAGCCAATGATTCGACGTATCGCCCCTGCCCCCGTCACCGCGCATTCCATGCTCGCCCACACCAGGCACGAGGCTCGCCCCGTCGAGTTTCGCCGCTTCTTCAGTGCGCTCGGGGCGCTCAGCTTGCTCGGGGTGCTGTCGAATTGCGGCGGCTCGAATCAACCGGCGACATCGTCGACGCACAGCCACGCCGAATCGACTGAAGCCACTGAGGACGAGTCGTTCACGCCAGAGGCGCGAGCGGAAGAGCCCACGGAAACTGTCAAGCCCGATCCGTGCGCCCAAGGGCAGTGCACACCGTGTGGTGACACCGTGTGCGTCGCGGGCTTCTTTTGTGACGAACGAGCTCAGGCGTGCTCGTGGCTGCCTCAATGCGCCAAGGATCCGAGCTGTGATTGTCTGCAGAAGGCACTCGACGGGTGCAGTTGCGAGTCGCGCGATGGCGGGCTCTACGTGACCTGCAGCGAGTGAGCACCCGGGGTGCGGAATCGCACCCCGGTCAGCCCACAGTCGGGGCCGCCTCGCGAGGGGCGCTTTCGTCGTTCGGTTTGATCGCCAAGATGATGATGCGAGGGGAATGCGATCCCAGGTACGCAGCTGGCGTCGCGACGTGACCACTGACTTGAGCCACGCGGAACCCCTGATCGTGCAGCATCTTGCCCAACTCGTGCAGCGAGTAGATGCGCAGGCTATAGTGCCACTCACGATTGCGCCCATCGTCCAACATGACGGTGCGTTTGACCATCAATCGACTGGTGATGAAATCTACCTGCATGTCGTCCATGCAGACGCAGTTGTCACCCTCGAACCAACTTTGCATCGGCTGCTGATGCACGAGAAAGTCGCGGTTCGGCACATCGAGCAAGAACGCTCCTCCCGGTTTCAAGGAACGGAACACGTTGGCGAGCAGCGCCTGGTTCTTCTCTTCTTCGAAGAAGCCAAAGCTCGCGTTCCAACAGAACACGCCATCGAACATTTGCTCGAACGACATCTCGCGGGCATCACCCTGCAAGAAGCTGATCTTCTGATCGCTGCGCTGAGCAAGCTCGCCCGCGCGTGCCAGCTGTGACACGCTCAGGTCGTAGCCGACGACGGCATAACCGCGGCGCGACATCTCGACGGAGTACTCGCCGGCGCCGCAAGCCAGATCGAGCACCACACCACCGCGCTCGAGTGCGAGCGACTCGTCGATGAACTCGACCTCGTCTTGCAGCGCTTCCGGCTTGATTGGCATCTCAGCCCGCAGAAAATCGTCGTTCCAGAGCTCTTGCCACCACTGACGGCGTTTGCTCTCATCCGTGCCGCTACCGTCGGTAAACGTGGTCCGGGGCGGCGGACGAGGAGGCAGGCGACGTCGCTTCTGTTTGACGTCAGGGGTCGGCTCCGAAACCGCCTCGACCTCGGTGAGCTCGTCCTCGGGGATCTCCAAGGAGTCGCCACCATCGAACGTGACCTCGATGTCGTCCGCGCCGTCACTCGGTGGGGGAGCGCGCCGCGGTGCGGGCGGGGGCCGCTGACCCGACGATGCAACCGGCGGGGCAATCTGCTCCAGCGGGGGCGCCGCGGGCCTGGGATTCGCGGCGTCTTCGCCGTTGGACACCCGCGACAGCAACTCACGGCGCAAGGCGGGAGTCTCGGGAGGGGTCGGCGCTTCGGCGGCGGGAACGCGATCCGAACTGCGAGCATGAGGCGTATCCGGAGGTGTTGGCGCCTCAGCCGCGGTGGCGGGCGCGCCGGCGACGTTTGCGAGCACCGGGGCGGCCTCCGCTGACGGCGCTCGCATCGGCGCGGGCGGCGGCTGCAAAGCTGACACCGGAGGGCTTTCCGCTCCAACGGGAGGCGGCAGCGGCTTGGCTGGTGCGCCCGGGGATGGTGCCGGCGGGGGCACTGGCGGCAGCTGACCACCCACCGGCGCCTTCTTGACCTCGATGATTCGCATCGGGGTCACTACAGGGCCGGGCGCCGGACGGGCCGCACCAGCGTCGGCCTCATCGACCTTCGCCGCACCGTTGGCGGCGTGAAGCAAGCCCGCCTCGGGTATCGTCGAAGCGAGGTCATGCGGCTCGTTCATTGCGCCGGGATCCGAGCTGAGCCGACGACGAGGCGCGTCGCTGGCGCGGACAGCGCCACCTTTCAGCCGATTGGGCGGATTGGAGCTGCGCTTTGATGGCGTGTACCCCTCGGGCAAAGGCACCAGACTGGGACGCACCGGCTGCCCCGAGTCGCGTCTCGGAGGATCGGAACTGCGCAGGGTGGGTGCAACCGGACCCTCAGCACCGCTGGCGCCCGACGCCTCAGTGATCTCCTGAGGCACGCGCGCTGCAGGCGGCACGACAACCCCACCATCCGATGGACGGTCGACCTCGGACTCAGACGCGCGCGCGTCCGCTTCCACTTCGTCAGCCATCCGCCCTCCCCAGATTCTCCCCGTACAACACAGGCCCCGTCGCTCGGGACAGATGCCCGCTCCCTGGCACGAGTAATACCACGGTAGATCCGAGATGGAACGTACCCAGCTCATCCCCGCGCCGCACTGGCAAAGGCGGTGAAATGGTGTGGTCGCCCACTGGCGTCGTCGACCCGCCGAGAGCGGTGGTCGTGATCCTTCCTACGATGGTGGCCCCGACCATGATCACCTCGACGTTTCCGAGCTGCTCGGATTCGACCACCATGCTCACGCGCTGGTTTCGTACGAACAACTTCGGGACGTGACGCTCGCCGATGGCGTTGACAGGAAAAAGATCGCCAGGCATCGACCGCACGCGCACCACTTTTCCGTCCACGGGCGAGTGGACGCGGTGGTAATCACGTGGATGCAGGTAGATGACGGCAAACTCGCCGCCTTCATACGCCTTGGCCGCCTGCATCGAGCCGCACAGCTCTGCGACGTCGTACTCGCGCCCCTTGACGACGATGGCGCCCGTCTTGGTAACGGGTCCCGCAGCGACGATGCGGCCGTCGGCAGGGCTGAGCAGCGGCGCGTCATCCAACGCGCGCGCCCCTTTGCGCAAACGACGCGTGAAAAAGTCGTCGAAGCTTTGATAGGGCCCCTGCTCGGGGTCGGCCTCACTGAGGTTCACCCCGTATGCGCGAGCGTAAATCTTGGAGGCAACGTCGGCGACGGCCGGGTGCAGCTCCTGCTCGCACAGACGCCCGACTGCTCGACTGAGGCGAACCCGGGGAACGAAACGTAGTAGTTGGGCAGCAGCGAAGGTTGTAACAGTCAACGAGAACCCTAAGAACGCAAGTTGGATCGAGTTTACCGGGTGGATCGGACAGCCGCCTTCGCCACTGCATGTAGGCCGGCAACTGAGTCCCTGAGGACAGGATTTTGCAGGTGTTTTCTGCTCTTCGTGTACTCCAACGCGAATCGTAGGCCGAGCATGCGGGTTGGGTCAATCTCGCACTATTCTCGCACTATTCTTCGCGCCGACTCGCACAGGTTTCTGCGCACCGGGTCGGAGGGCAGGCGCGGATCACCGACAGGCGAGTCGGGCGGGTCCGTTCGCCGACCAAACCCCTCACACGCCGCCTCTTGCCCAAACGGGTCGATGGCCACGGCAAGCGCGAATGAGCCGTCGGCAAGCGCCGTCTCACTGCGGCTGAGCTGCACGCGACCCAGCAACCCCAACCACCCTCCGTGGAGCGACGCCACGTCATCGAAGGTGCCCAACTGTCGGGCCGCGGCATCGGAGTGTCCCAGACTGAATTGCGTCGCGGCCGCACGAAATCTGACCCCGGGCGTGCTGGGCGCCCCTTTGACGGCGCGGTCGAAGTACTCGCCGGCCAATGCGACGCGCCCCTGGTCGGCAAGCAGGTCTCCGAGCCTCACACTCTGTATGACACCCCCCGACCCGTCCTCCGGATCCGGGCGCTCCTCTTCCTTGGCAGGTTCCATCGCGCGCAGCTGTCCTTGCCAGGCCCAAATCCAGTAGGCCAACGGGAAGCCAGTGACGCTGATCATCGCCTCGTCGACTTCACGAGACGAAAGACCCTTGAGGTCGAGCAACAGTAGCGTGAACGCGTCGCGGCCATTCTTGTTCAACCAGAAGTCCATGAAGCTTTCGACTTCTGCGTACGAAATCCGAGCGTCATCGGCGGAAGGCAACATCGCGATGGATGGCCCGATGCGGTCGATGCCGATGCTCCTGCCAGTCAACAACGCGTCGCGCGCGATCGTGTGGGGATCGCGCTTGTCGTCGTGCGGTCGTTGTGCTCGCCAACGGACCTCCTCACGCTTGGCGATGCCCTCTTGCAACCACAGGGGGGCGTAGTCACGACTGCCGCGGCTGAGCGCCAAATGTGTCAACTCGTGAGCGAGGGTATCCTGCCAGGGGTAGCCGAGCCGTGCCGCGCGCGGTGACAACATCGTCACCCTGCCCCAGCGCGCCACGGCGACGGTGCCCGTCGTTTCGGCAGCCTCGAGAGGGAGCCCACTGACGGACGCCAGCGAGAACAGATCCCGAACCAAATCAATGCGGATCGGCAGGGGTAAGGCGATCCCCAAATCGTCTATCATCGTTTGTCGAGCGCGCTGCGCGACCTCGGCGAGCAGCGGCACGAGCGCCTCGTCCTCCGCATCTTGCACCCGGACCCAGACGCCACGCTCCTTGTCTTCGACCACGACGGACCCGGCCGTCGCTCTCGCGCACTTTCGCGACAAATCGAGAAGCCTCCCCGACTCGGGCGACTCGGGCAGAGTCGTCAAGATCGCCTCGGACGAATCACAATCTCCGACGTACACCGCCAGCCGAGCTCGTTGATACGACAGCGGGACGGAGGCCGTGTCGATTCCTTCGAGCATGCTCTTGGCGGGCTGAACGTCGAGTTCGGTAATGGCGTTGGCCACAGCCGCCACGTCGACGGTGCGCTGCCCACCGAGCAACGGCTTTGATGGTGCTTGCCCCGACAAGGCGATAGCGGCGACGGCAGGGGACACCACGCGCAGCCACCGCGTGGGCAGTGAACAGCAGGAGGTCAGACGCGATTTCATCAACGGAGCAACCCTTCCGCGTAACGCTTGACGGCGGGAGAAAGACGCCCACCGGCCTCGTCTCCGAGCCCCTCGAGAACACGGCGCCGGAAATCGCGCGCCCCGTTCTCGGCCTCGGCATCGGGCACGTCGCCGCCGGTCCGCACGTTGCGCCCGCCCTGCGTGTCGCCGGTCTTGCCCGGCTGATCCTGAGCCCCCTTGTCCTGCGTTTCGCCGGTCTCCGACTGCTCCAGCAGACGCTGGGCCTCGGTCTGGAGATCCATGGCTTCTTTTCCTCGAGAGTCGCGCAAGCGCGACGCGGCGTCGTGCATCAACTGTGCAGCACGTTGAAGGCGATCTCGGATCTGTTGGGGTAGCGCAGCTTCGCCCGGCGCTTCTTGCCCGAGGTGCCCGGCGCGCTCGGCAAGTTCCTTTTCGAGCTTGGAGAACTCGGATAGCGCGTCGCGCGCAGCCTGCTCGGTCAGCTCGCTCTGACGCTGTGCTTGTTCTTTTGCCCAACTGAGCTGAGACTCAATCTCCTGCAGCGCTTGCATCAGCTGCTTGCGTGTGTAGGCATCCAGCTCGTTGCTGCGCAGTGCCTCTTGGGCAGCCGAACGCGCGCGCTGACCACTCTCGACCGCGCCTTCGAAGTCCAACTGGTCGAGTTCGTGAGCCATCGCTCCCGCATGCTCGCGCGCCAAGGCCGCGGATGCACGCGCAGTCCCCGGGGTCTCCCCAGGTTGGGGCAAACCGACGACACTGCGACGAAGGGCGTCGGCCCGCTGCGAGGCTTCGTCCTTGTCCGAGGATCCCGATGCACCGCGTTCCGCATCGCGCATTGCATCGCTGGTACGTCCACTGAGATCGGCGTGCTCCTGAGCCAGCTGTTGGAGATCGCGCGCCATCCGATCGAATTGCTTGTCAGCATCCGACGGTTGGCCTTGGGCGTCGCTCTTTTGACCGCCGCTACCGCCACTACCGGACTCGACTCCGCCACCACCACCCCCCTTGGCACCGAACGACTTGTTGGGACGATGCAGTCGTTCTGCCATGTGCAGCGCGGCCAACTCCGCATGAAAGTAGTCCTCGCGACCCACTGAGCGCGTCACCCGTCCCAGGTCGGCGAGAGCCACCGAACCCAAGTCTTGCCCGAGGCTCTCGAGAAACAGCAACTCTTTGGCGCCGCTCTCGAGGACGCCTGTTGCGATCGACAGGCGTTCCTTGCCGTCAGCCAGATCTTCGGGTTGTTGGGCAAGCCGCGCAGCGAATGCTGCTTCCTCAGCGACGTCTCCGAGCTGGCGCGCGACGTCCTGACTGTCGCGGGCGGCCAATGACTCCATCGCGGCGTTCACCCCGAGGACGATCGACTCCAGCGTTTCGGTTTCCTTGCGCTTGCGCTTGTATGCAGTCTCCAAGCGCTGCATTTGCCCTTCGATGAACGCACCCCAACCCCTCGGCACGTACAAGCCGCTGTAGCTGGTGTTGAGCACTTCATCCTTGCTCTGCCGCAAGTTTGCCAGACGTTCCTTGATCGCCGCCGCGCGCTGAGCGCTCCTTTCTTTGTCCTTTTCCGCGTCCAGCTCCAATTGCTCCGCCAGCAATTCGACGAGTTGCTTGCGCAGCGAATCGAGCGCCTTGTAGCGGTTGACTTGCGGCGATCCGACACCGGGGGGACGCACCACGATCGTCGGGCTCTTCCCCCATTTACTGCCTTCGCGCGGGTCGTTGTCGCGCGCCTCGATGCGGATCAACACCGGAAGGAAAGCGCGCTCGAGAAACGGATCCGTGGGGTACAGCACGTGCCCGCCCTGCCCCGCACGCTTGTCGCCTGGAAAGCTATCCAGCGTTCGGCGTTCTTCTTTGCCGGCGCTGCGCAGCACGAGATCGACCTGAATCAAACTGTGGTCGTCGCGAGCGCGCCAAAGTAGCTCGAGCTTGTCGAGTTCTTCGAGCCGATACTCCGCAGGGGCGCCAGTCAGCTCTACCGTGGGCACCTGGTCCGGTTGGGAGAACAGCTCGAGGGCACGCGGTTCGAGTACGAGCGTGTCGCCAAAGCGCGCCCCCACCCGCAACTTGACGGTCTCTTCCAAAGTCCAGTGAGCGACGACGGACCCAGAACCATCCTGAGCGAACGGGACTTCCAACGTGCCATCGGTGAGCACCAATTCACGTCCGGAACGAACCGGGACGCCTCGAACGCTGATCTCCGTTCCTTCGGGTATCGCCGTGCTGGCATCGAAACTGATCACGCTCGGATTCTGGCGCAGGTATGACGGTGGTGTGGCGCCGACCGTGACCAACTCCAGCCAAGGCGTGCGCAGTGGCGCCACTCCGCGTCGAGCAGCCATGACGTTCAGCCCCTCCGCGATATGCCACGGAGCAACGCCAGCCACGAGCACGCAGCCCGCACCAGCCACCAGCGCCAACTGTCGCCAAGAGCGCGCACGTCGCCCCGCAAGTTGATCGACGGCCGTCGCGTCGAGCCCGTCCATGCAACGTTCCAGATGCAAACGAGCCAGCTGCAAGGACTGGCCAGCGTCCGGATCGCGGCTGCGCTCCACCAACCCCAGGGCTCGAGTGACCTTTGCTGCGGACCGAGGGCTGGCAGGCGCAACGGCAGTGGCCAGAATGCTGGAATCGGATCGGAATCGGCGACGGAACCAGAGGCGGTGGATGAGCAACGCCGCTAGACACACAGCGACCAGCGCGGCACCGCCGACACGACCGCCAAGTGTCCCCGTCCGCGCCGCGTGCGCGCCTGCGACCACGCCGACCACGGCGACGGCAATGGCCGCCCGCAGCAGTGCCCGCTCCACGGGGCGGCGATAGCTCTGCGCCAGACGTACCAGGGCGATGTGACTCACGTCAGGTAGCATTGCGCAGGGCAGGCCGGTTGAACACCTCAAAGGAACCAACTTCGCGCCCAGTTGCTGCCAGTCGCGCCGCGTATGCCCCCGAAAAACCGGCCGCTCCGGCGAGCCGGCGCCGAACTCGACGAAACGTACCCCGTTCGAGTTCGGCCAGTCGAGGTCGAGCAGGCCTCAGCCGCTCGCGGAAGGCCCGGTTGGCTCGAGGCACGCCTTGGCCAGCAGTTCCACGACATCGAGCTGCTGCACCTGCGCCTCGCGTTCCTCGTTCTTGAGCCCGTCGGTGAGCATGGTCATGCAAAACGGGCAGGCACTGGAAATCACGTCGGCGTTCGTGGCCAGCAATTGCCGCGTGCGTTTGACGTTCACGCGGTCTTTGTTTTGCTCCTCCATCCACATCTGCGCGCCGCCCGCGCCGCAGCAAAGCCCCTTGTGGTGGTGCGTTTCGGGCTCGACGAGTTGAACGCCTTCGATGCGTCGCAGAATGTCGCGGGGCGGTTCGTAGACGTCGTTGTATCGCCCGAGGTAGCAGGAATCGTGATACGCAACCTTGGCCTGCACGGCATGTTTCGGCGTGAGCTTGCGTTCCGCAAGCAGGCCCAGCAGGAAGTCCGTGTGGTGGACGACTTCGTACTTGCCGCCGAAGTCTGGGTATTCGTTGAGCAGCGTGTTGAAACAGTGCGGGCAGGTCGTCAGGATCTTCTTCGACCCGCCTCGTTCTCGATAAGCGTTGATCGTCGCCACGTTCGTCTCAGCGAGCATCGTAAACAAGTACTCGTTGCCCGCGCGACGCGCAGGATCGCCGGTGCACGTCTCTTCTTGTCCCAAGATGGCGAAGTCGACCCCTGCCTGCTTCAGTAGCTGCGCCGTGGCGCGAGCCACCTTCTTCGCACGATCGTCGTAGCTCGCCGCGCACCCGACCCAGAACAACACCTCGGCGTCGGGCTTGTCGCTGGCGAGGGGAACATCCAAGCCCTCAGCCCAATTGGCGCGATCGACGCGAGCGAGATTCCAAGGGTTGCCGTTGACCTCCATGCCTTCGAATGGCTTGTTCAGCTCACTCGGAAAGCCGTCGCCCTTGATCATCACTTCGTGGCGCCGCATTTGAACGATCTTGTCGACGTAAGTAATCATCACCGGGCATTGCTCTTCACACGCGCGACAGGTCGTGCACGCCCAGATGACGTCCGGGTCGATGACGTCGGGCAGCAGATTCTTGCCTTCCCATTTGGGAGGGCCGTCCGCCTGCTCGCCGGTGGACGACTCGACCTCGCCCTCACCAGTGGCGCCGGTCTCGCTATCACCGCGCCAGTGCTCAACTCGCCCCCCCAACGCAACCGCTGTGTCTTGCCGTGCATACAGGTGGTCACGCAGATCCAGCGTGAGCTGTTTTGGGCTCAACTTCTTGCCGGTGGTAAACGCCGGACAGTTGTCGCTGCAGCGCCCGCACTCGGTGCAGGTGTAGAAGTCGAGCACGTCCTTCCAAGTGAAGTGCTCGATGCGAGCATAGCCGATGCGCGCCGAGCTCATGTCTTCGATTTCGGTCGCCTTCTCGACCAAGCCCATCAACGCTTCGGTGTCTTTGGCGACGGGACGCAGCCGACCGGGTGGTGTCAGGTCACTGGCGAACACGTTGGGGATCGCCGTGATGATGTGAAAGTGCTTCGACAGGGGCAGGATGTTGAGGAAGATCAACACCAGCGTCGAATGCGTCCAGAAGCCGGCGTGAGCAAGAAATACGAGCGCACCCGCGCCCAACCCATCCAGTCCAACCGCTGCCAGACTACCCGCGAGTTCGGGGAACGGCTGATAGTGCACCGCTCCCTCCGCGACGGGAAGCGGCGCCACGATGGTCCGCACCGACTCGCACAACGCAGCGTCGTCCTGGCATACGTCTCGGACACGGTGGTTCAGCGCAGTCGCCGCGCCATCGTAGATGATGTCGGCGAGCATCATCACGACGATGATGCCGAGGATGACCAAACCCTCGACGCTCAAGGCCATCCGCTTCTGCTTGTTCAACGTTCGGTAGTAGATGAACACGGAGCAGCCGAGCAACACCAAGACCGCGAACAAATCCTTGATGAACGCGTAGGCAATTCCCAGCGGGTTGTCGCCACCGAGCACGAACAAATTGAAGCTCGGATCGAAGCCCCTGCCCCACAGCATCAGCGTGCGAAGCAACAACACCACGAAGCCCGTGAAGATCAGCTGGTGAGCGATGCCAGCTGCCAGGTAGTAGCGCATCTTCTTCTGGAAGAAAGCAAACGTCCAAACCCTGCCGAGCCGCTCCCCGATCTGATCGAAACGCGGCTCGAACGTCGCGTCGCCAACCCGCATCAAGAGCCAACGTTTGCGGGCAGTCACGGCAAACGCGCCAACCAGCCCAATGATGATCACGGCCATCGCGAGGGGACCCATACCCCGCATGATATCGCGAGTTTGCGAATGCGCTCAGCAATCGCGACAAAAGTCTCCCCGGACGTGGCCAGACCGCCTTTGAGCGCCGCCGGAAGCACCTGCGCCGCGCAGAGACAACTGGCTTCCATCATTCCACGACGCTGACTGATTTGGGCGTACTCACGCCAAACCCCGCGTCGACGATGTAGTGAAACTCGGCACAGCGCCAACCACTCGGACATTGCCCCGCCAACCTCGGGCAATTCCAGACTCAGCTGCTGACACGGGCACGGCGAGTCGACGCCGAAGCGAGTGCAGCAGGACGGGACAACTCACGGGTAACTGAGCACGAGCCCCATCGCGACGCTCGCGACCACGACGACGAGCCAAACCCACCAAACACCGGGGCCACTCACCACATGGGCTCCCGATTCGACCAGCTGCACGGCGGACGCAGGCGCATCCCCTGCCCGCAGCGTCAGCATGAGATAGCCCCGCGGACCGTCTTCGGCGGGTGGCGCGCCCTTTTCCGGAATTCGGATCCTCACCGCGGCTACGCCCTGCGGCACGTCGCTGACGACCAAGTTGGTGGTTTCCGGCTCAGCCTCCGAGTCGCACACCTCAATGGCTCCGCGGCGGTCACACAGGTCGCAACCGCCACCCGAGCAGCGTGCACAAGTCATGCGCCGCGGCAAGCGAACACTCAGCGCTGTGCCGGATTTCAACCAGTCGGCGGGGATCTCCACCGACCATTCGACGTCTGGTCCCCGCGAGGCATCTGCCTCCTGCAACACTCTGCCCAATACCTCCATGACTCCGACCCCGCGGCTACAGAACGAACACGAAGCGTCGCTCTTGCTTCTCCCGCACCAGCGTCATCTGGGAGGAGTAGGTCTTCGCTCCCAAACGCACGCCCAGGTTCACTCGCACGGGTTCATCTCCGGATGGCCAACTCTCGAGACGCACCGTCACCAGATACTTGCCTTGCACGAGTTCCTTTTCGGGAGCCAGCGTGACATTCTCCAGATTCACTCCCCGGCAATCGTCGTCGCTGCCCGGACAATCGCGGTCCTTGGAAAGGCCGCTCTGAGAGACCTGCCCGATGTCGACCACCTCGCCGCTGGGATCAGTCACTTCGAGATCCACGTCTGCACGCGACTCGTTCCAAGCGATGGTGAACTGGACGACACCGCCATCGATGCCGCAGCCTTCATCGATGGGCCCATTACAATTGTCGTCGAGCGCGTTGTAACAGATCTCCGGGCCTGCCGTGATGCAGCTGCCCGAGGAAATCGCTGGGCTCGACGTCTCGGGCGTCCCCGCTTTGGTTACGGACTGAGAACAGGCCAGGAGCGACGCACACACCGACACCTGGGCAACCTGCGCAGCCACCCCGAGAGAGCGAGAGACGAGGCCCTTGCCTCGTCCTCGCGGTCGCGCCTCACTTGTCTTCGTCGTCGATCTCCTTGACGCCCAAAGTGATCTTCGGGTTCATGAGGTCGTGATAGGCCGCTGACGCCAACTTGCCAGTCTCGCCTCCGGCGTCGCGCAGGGACAGCAGTACGCCCTGTTCGCCCATGAACTTCAGAGTGCGAAGAGAGGCCGCGCGCTTGTCAGCATCGCTGCCTTTGGCCATGTCGATGAGCCGCTTGCGCAACACCACGCGGGTAAACGAGTGCGGTCCGTTGTCGTACATCAGGTTGTCGAATTGCCGCATCAGCTGCACGGTCGCCCAATCCTGAGCGGCGTCGCGGATCTCGACCCGGCTCATCGCAACCGCGTTGTCGACGAAGCGGAAGATGTGCCCCTTTTCCAGGTCGAGCTGCGACCAATAGCCGAACGAGCGGTACCACATCTCCTGCAGCTCGAGCAGCGCCTCAGGCGGAACGTCAGCCAACGCAGCCAGCGCGCGGGCCGCGGTCTCGTCAGTACCGCCCAACATGAGAGCCAAGCCCGCATCGAGCATCAGCGACTCGTCCTTGAGCATCTCGAACAGTTGCGCCGCCACGTCCGCGGACAACCCCGCCTTGCCGATGGCGCGCGCGACTTGGTGACGCAACTGCAAGTCACCACTCGACTTCAGCATCGGCAGCAGAGCAGCGGCGGTGCCTGGTACCGGACGCTGGACGAGCGTCTCCAACAAGCACCAGCGAATGGTCTGCTCTTTCTTGTCGTCGCCGCTGTGCTCTTCGATCGTTTCGGCGACCTTGACCATCTCTTCGTCAGTAGCAACCCAAGCGAGTGCCATGCAGGCGTGCTCGCGCGCCTCTTCGTGCTCTTTCGGATCGAGAATGTACGTCATCAGCGGCTTGAACGCCCGGTTGTCGCCCCATTCGCTGAAGCCGTCGGAAGCGCCGACGCCCAGGGCGCGGAGCGTCATGCCGAGGATGGCCACGCCACCACCCATCAACGCCTCTTGGGTGACGTCCAAATCGGGATCGCGTCGCTTGAGCTGTCGCTCGAGCATGCCCCACGACTGCTCGTCCTTCATCCAGCCGACGTAGCGGAGCGCACTTTGGGCAATGACCCATGCATCGGGCATGGGCGGCTGCTGTCCTTCGAGCGGCAGCTTGTCCGGCGGATCCGCCCACTCACGCAGCTTCTTGAGGTGAATCTTCGACCCCATGGAGCTCAGAGCGCGCAAGCCGTTGGCGTGGGGCAACGGTAGCGACGTCACCCATTGCCAGACTGCCTTCTCCGACTTCTCCTTGATGTCGTCGCGGCTGTCCGGGTGCAGCTGAGCCAAGTCGGACAGCATGCGCGCCGACACGGTGCGTTCGTTGTTGTTGCGCTTGAGCAACTGCTCGTAGTCGGTTTCGTCGCCATAAATCTTCTGGGTGTCCTGACGCAGGCGACGCGCCAAGAGAGGAACGGCGCGTAGATCACCGATTTCTGCCAACGCGACACCACTGCGGTATTGCCAGTGCGGGTGCTCGTTCTTCTCGGCATAAGCGACCAATGCATCACCACCGCTGGGATCGGCGAGCTTGTCGATCATCTTGAAGACCTGCTCGGTCTGATGCCATTCGCGAGTCTTCGTCTCCTTGGAAACCGTGTCCAACGCGAGCACTAGACCCTTGGTGCCGATGCCGTCGCGAAGGGCCTCGAGGTACGCCAGGCGCTCCTCGGCGGATAGCCCCGTCAGGGCTTCAACCAAGGGCTGACGTGCACGATCGTCACCGATCTTGCCGAGACCTGGCGCTGCTTGATGAGCGACCGTCTTGTCGGCGTCTTTGACGAGCGCAATGAGTTGGTCGGTGTACTTGGGGTCAGCGCTTCGACTGAGCACCGTCGCCACCAACTGGCGCACGGCGGGGCTTTCATCTTTGTGCATCGCCGCCAATTGATCAGTGCTGATCAGCTCCACCAGCTTCTGCGGATCGAAGGCGTTGCCGCCGCCGAGCTTCTGTACGGTCGACAGCGCGCCGGCGCGGTATTGCGCCATGATCTCGTCGAACGCGCTCGGTTCATGCAACACGACCAGAGCCCAAGCGATTTGCGGTTTGGATTCGGGCCCCGCTTCTTTCAGCGCCGCCAGCAGCGCGGGCTTCGCCTTGTCCGCAGCCGAACCGTACTCGGCAAGTGCCAACGCGGCTTGAGAGCGGATCTTCTGCTCCGGATCTTTGAGCGCGGCAATCGCCAGGTCGATACCCGTCGGGTCTTGCGCCCAGGCCAGTCGCTTCAGCGCCTCTTCCTTCAAGTAGGCGCTCGATTCACCAGCTGCATACTTGCGAAACTGTTCGATTTGCTCCTGCTCGGGGAGCATCAGAATGCGCTTCTTCTCCAGGGCTGCTTTCTCGGGCGACAGCACCTCGGCGTCTTTTTCGACGCCGACCGTGACGAACAGGACAGCGCCAAGGGCCGCCACGACGAGCAAGACCACCGCAACTACCGGCTTGACCTTGCCCTTCTTGAAATCACCATCTTCTCCGTACATCGTTCCTCCGAATGCCGCGTGGCAGCTCGCAATCCGCGGGCCGCGACCTTATCCAATGCGGGATGCCGGAGGGAAGCCGCTAGACGGTGACCACGTCGGCGCGGCAATCTTCCACCGGTTTCGCATTTCGCAACCGGGAGCACCAGGCCGGCCGCCTGATGTTCGCCTGGAACGATGTACGGCTCGTGGCGAGATACACACTCGGCGTGTCGAGTTCCCCTGCCGCGGCAGTCGCCCTTCTCACAAATGCACGGCGGACGCGAAGACGCGCAGTGTACTGTGCTCCCGCATTGGCAGATGAACCCCCTGCAAGCGGCGCGACGACGGACAAGCCCACCTCGGCGTCGCTGCGTCACACCCTGGGCGCAGGGTGCCTGGTTACGGCACTCGCCGCCGTCGTGTCGCTCGTCTCGCCAGGCGAACACGCCGCGAGTCTAGTCGCGCTGGTCTTCGGCGGCGCGAGCTACTGGCTGGTTCTCAGACACGCTCCGACGACCGTCCATGCTCACGGACTGGCGCTGGGTGGTGTGTTGTCCGCCGAACCACTATCGGCGAGACGAATCGGCCACGCCAGCGCGCGGGCCCTCGGGTGGTGCCTCGTAGCCTGTGCGTTGACGTTTCCAGCCTTCTGGCTCGGCTACCGAATCTGGTTCGGGGTCAGCACGCCGTTCGTCGGCGCGCCCCCTTCCGGCTTCGCCGACCTCGCGCTTGGACACTTGATTGTCATCGCGCTGCCGGAAGAGATGTTCTACCGAGGGGTTCTCCAGAGCCGGCTCGACCAGTACCATCCCCCACGGCGCGAGTTGTTTGGTGCGAAGATCGGGCTGGGCCTGCTGCTGAGCAGCGCCATCTTCGCGGTCGGTCACCTGCTGACTACCGGCCAGCCCAGTCGTCTCGCCGTATTCTTCCCTTCGCTCCTGTTCGGCTGGTTGCGAGCGCGCACCGGTGGCATTGGCGCGGGGACCTTGTTTCATGCCGCGTGCAACGTCTTCTCCAGCTATCTCGCCCACGGCTACGGCCTGGCGGGCTGAGCTCCCGACCTGGTGCGCCGAGGGCTGCTCGATAGCCGCGAAGCGGTGTAGGGTCAGCCCGTGACACCACTAGACATCGACGAATTGGCACGCATGACCCTGCGCGAGGACCTGAGCTCGGGAGACCTCACCACGGAGGCGACCGTCGCGACGGACGCTCGAGGGCGTGCAGTGGCAATCGCAAAGTCCCCGCTCGTAGCTTGCGGCGGCGCACTGTTTCGTCGGGTTTTTGCCTTGCTCGATCCGCACCTGACGTTCGAGGCGCACGTGGCTGACGGCGCCGACGTGGCGATTGGGCAACCGGTATGGACGGTCGAGGGCAACGCTCGTGCGCTGCTCGAAGCCGAACGATCAGCGCTGAACCTGACTCAGCGTGCCAGCGGCATCGCCACGATGGCACGTCGTTTCGTGAAGGCAGCTGCCAACGACCGCGTGCGCATCACCGACACCCGCAAGACGACACCCGGATTGAGAGCGTTGGAACGCTACGCTGTCCGCGTCGGGGGCGCGTACAACCATCGCGACAATTTGGGTGCGGCAGTTCTAATCAAAGACAACCACATCGTTGCCGCTGGCGGCGTCACAAAGGCCATCAGGCTTGCGCGCGCTCGGGCGCCGCACACGACGAAGATTGAAGTCGAGGTTGCCGACCTGCACATGCTCGACGAAGCCCTCGCTGCGGGGGCCGACATCGTAATGCTCGACAACTTCGAGCTCGCAGACGTGGTGAGAGGCGTGGAAAGAGTTAACGGACGCGCCTTGATCGAGGTCTCGGGGGGCGTCACCTTGCAGACGGTGGCTGAATTGGCGGCCACGGGGGTCGACGCCATCAGCGTGGGAGCACTGACGCACTCCGCGCCAGCAGCGGACATATCCCTGCAACTGTCGCTCTGAAAGGGCGAAGCACGATTGTCAGTTCTTGGACCCCGGTTGGGTTGGGGCAAAGGACATTGCCGTGTCCACGAGCTATTCGCTCAGCGCGAAGCAGTAGATGGCACCATACCCGCCCCCGTCGCCAACGCCGCTCACCGGTTCAAGGGGTGAGCCGATCCAGCTCCAGCCACCGCCGGACCCGCCACCGCGGCCGTAATAGCCACCATCGCCGTTGCCGACGCTCGCCGCGCACCCCGGGACGGTGTGAGCGCCCATCCAATGATCGCCGCTGTAAACTGGCCACGGGTGGCCACCCATGGGACGTTCGGAAACGGACGTACTCGTCCAGTCGGAACACGTTCGACCAGACAACTTGCCGTTCTGGTCCGAACCGGTCAGTACGTCCTGGTGCGACATCTCCTCGCCGGCCACGATGTGATTGGAGTCGCCGAATTCGTTGGGTAGGTCTTCGGCGATCGCCGAATCGCCTTCGGGTCGATCATCGAGCAAACCTTCGACGTCTTCAGCGACGAGCCGACCGAGGCGATCATACCAAGGCCCGTCGCCGATCCGATCGATGGCGTTGACGGGAGAACCGTCAGGTCCCGACGACGCGCTCAGAAATGCGCGCCAGCGCTTGACGCTGGAACCCGGCATGGAGATTTCGGCGATCTCGCTGCAGATCTTGTCGGCACCTGCGAGCCCACTCTGTTCGCCATACCGCAAGTCACCACCGAACCCCAAGTCGCTACCCGACAGCGCCTGCATCGAGGCAAAACTGGTCACGAAGAAGCTGAAGGGATCCAGGTCTGGTTCTGGCTCCGGCTCGGGTTCGGGCTCAGCCGGTTCGTCGCCGCCCGCGTCGACGTCAGCAGGAGCGACACTGGAGGCGTCGTTCGTGTTCTCGTCATCCTCGGGGTCCGTGATCCCCGCGTCACCCTTCTCCGTCGGGACAACCACCGGTTGGTCTTCGGAACTGTCAGGCGCCGGTTCGACCTCAGGCTCGGACTCGTCGTCCGCTTTGGTCGATGGAACACCGGTCGACGAAATCGATGCCGTCGAGGTCTTGCCGTCGCTCGGTTCGGCCTCACTCGACGGCAAAGGATCGCCTGACAGCGGTTGCTCGTCTGTCCCCGAACCGCTACCGCCAGGTGTGAGCTCCGCGCCATCGTCCATGGGCAACGACTCGGCGATCTGAAACTTCTTTCCCCCGCATGCCGACGCCAGGAGTGCAGCCATACAAAGCAGCGGCGCGGCGGTGATCACTCTTTCCCGACGTAGCATTCCCATATCAGATCCAGTCCCCAGCCCGTTTGCGCGCAGGCACCTAACTACTGTCACGTCTTCAACTTCGGGCCATCCGCTCACGAGTCGAGCGACTCTGAAGGGAACGCTAACCCGTTGGCCCTTTCGCTGTGACGGCACAATAGGGACCGTCGCGGAATATCGGGTCCCCAGCAGCGGCTCGATCTACCCGTGAGCCGCGCTGCCGCTGCGGAGGTAACGCTACATCCACAACATCTGTGCAGTCGCGCGCGTCGTGTCGACTGACGCATGTGAGCCGGTTTCAAATTCACTACCTTCGACCACATCAGGTATTCATGACTCGACCCCGAGATGCTCCGCTGACGTGGCCTTTCCGGGCGCACTGACGGGTTCGTGATGAATGGTGACCCGCGAGATAGCCGGCGCACGCTCAACGCACCGGGCCGCAGTGAACGGCGAGTTCGACGTTCAGGCTGCGATCCGCGCCCGTGATTGCGTCGCGCTGCAAGCGAAGTACGGATGCAACGTCGTCGTATTCGTACTCCGTCGAGGCCAAGGATCGGGTGCCACCGCCAACGTCGGTGATCACGACGGCCTCGATGGTCTCGCGAACTCGCAGCTTCAGTGGGTACTCCGTCCGAAGCGACGACTGGGCAAAAGCGTTGATGCGTTGAAGCGCGGGGGCATACGCATCGCAGATGGCAAATACGTCGTCCTCGCTACTGGCGACGGACGCAAGCAGCGGGGCGGGGCTTTGGCCCGCTCGTGGCGCGCAGGCAAAACGCTCATCGAAGACGATGGACTCGACGAAGTAGTTGCCGGTTCCGAAGGCAGCTTCAGCGCCGTCTACGAAGTGATCTGCAAGCGCGCTGGTCGGCAGTGTCACGTTACTCGTACCCGTCAACAGCGTCCGAGGCCGCGGGAATGAGTGCAGAGTCGGGCTGGTCGCGTCGGCGGGAAGGGGGTCGCTCAGCATCGAGACACAATCGCCGAAGTCTCCCCATTGGTAGCGTTGATTGCAATACTCGACGTGATTGTCGTACGGCACGCCCAGATGGGTGAACGGTTGTGAGCAAGCATCCGTCACGTCTTCGGGCAACTCCAGCGTACATCCTGCAACTTCGTCAGCACACACGTGCTCGCACTTTTCGATGACGACGCCCGCCCCGCAGTATCTAGCCACCGTCGCGAGTTCCTGCTCGTCGCACTCGTTTCCTTCGCGGTCGCACGCGGCTGCCGCCGAGTACGAAACGAAACTCTCGACGGCCAGCTCGGGCAAGGGTTGCCCGGTGTCGTCGGTCGGCACGCAGCGGTACTCCGTGCGAGGCTGGACGTAGGAAGAACTGGCGTAGTAGCGCATCACCTTGCAGTCCGAGCACGAAGGTGGCGGCGCGTCCTCGAGCGAACGTCGCTCCAGCTCGTAGCCGGTCAGACACTCCTTCGGGTCGCTCACGTCGTCTTCGTCCGAAATCACGACGAAAACGACTCGCTCGGGAAGCAGCCCCTCCGGCTGGCTCACGTAACGACCCAACGTACAGAGCGGTTGTTCGTAGGGAGCCCCAGTGGCACCCAGTTCCAGCACCGCATCGGCGATCCGGCGCTGCTGCTCGGCAATCTCCGAATGAGTCATGTCCTGGGTTATCGCGGCCACTGGCGGGGGCATGAAGAAGTCGAACGTTCCGTTCAACACGTACTGAGCGGGCGGTGCGTCCGGGCTCGAGGGACAATCGATGTCGACCCCCAGCAGATCCGTACACCGCTGACTGTACGTAGTCATCGCGGGCGAGTACGGCTGCCCCGTCGCAGGATCGCTGTGCTGAACGGGAGCGAGCCCAGTCGTCCGTTCGAGCAGAGCGCTATCGGCACCGTACTGGGTGGGCGTCAAGACGAAGAAACGGACGTTACGACCGTGAACTTCGTCCAGCAAGGTCGACAAGCCGGCGGAAAGGTCGTCGCGAGACCAACTGATGCTCCCCGAATTGTCCGCAACGATGACGACGTCAAAGGGCGGTGGCTCCTCCAACACCAAATCCGAATACACAACCTGGCGTTCACAGCCGCCGGCGTCGGAAATCGTCACGATGGGCTCACGGTCGTCGTCCGACACGAAGGACGGGACGGTCATGGAGCTGACAGGGCCCGGTGCACCACTTCCACGACTGCTATCATGCCGCTCAGCGCCAGCGTCAGGAGTCGACGAAGCGGCAACGACCGAAACGTCGGGAGAACGCGGCATCGCCGTCGTGACCGAGTCGGAAGCGTCCTGCTCAGCGCACCCGCAGGCGACGCCGAACGCCAGCAGCGTCGACCATCGCACCTCGTGTTCCGCGGTCATGTTGGACAACTAGCGCGCGATGGGTCGATTGGCACGGCTCGGTTGCAAACGGTCGAGGTTGGAAGGCTCAGCTTCGCGTCAGGATTTCGCATGCAACGCGCGTCCGGACACTCGCAACGGGGTCCGCCAAGACGGAAACCATCTTCTGGTATTCGCCCAAACGCAGCAAATCGACTGCCGCCTGACGACGCCGTTCCCAACCTTCGCTCTCCAACTCTTTGGTCAGGTCCCCGGCAATGCTCTGATCTCCCAGCGTCACCAGTGCAGCCCGCGCTTGCCGAGAGATGCGCACCTGCCGCTGATGCGCGAGTTTTTGAAGTCGCTTGCGGGCCACTTCGCGCTCGGATGCATGACGCCCGAGCGCCGCCGACGCCATCACGGCTGCCTGGAGATCTTCGCTCTGCGAAAGCTTCTGAATCGTCGGAAGCAGCTCCGGAGCGGTGGGCGCCAGCAAGATTGCCAAGCGCTGTTCATCCACCGGCCCTTGATCCATCGCGCGAACGAGTACGCTGACTGCAGCGGAACGCTGAGGTGACGATGAAGCCGCCAGCCGCGCTGCCGCGACAATCGCGGGCAGACCTTTCTGGGTCTCCATCGCCCACAGCAACTGCTCGCTGCCTCCCACGTCGTAACTGCTGGAGTTAGCCCAGGCATCGACGATCGCCTGGCGGGTCTCTGGTTCGGCCCTTCCCCACACGTCGCGCAACAGCCCTACCGCGGTACGCCCACCGATTGCGCCCATCAAGCGAACGGCGAGACTCCGCACCAACGGGTCGGGGTCCAGACGCGCAGCTTCGAAAGCTGCTTCGAGATCCGCAGAGACCGGTTGCGCCAACGCCGCGTGCAGTGCGGCGCGGCGCACACGCAAGTCACCATCGAGGAAGGCCTTGCGGCGGTAGTCACCGTGTTGCGGACCAATCGCCGCGCGCGCCGCGACTGCGCGCCAGTCCGGCTCCGTCGCCGAAGCGTAGGAGTCCATCAGATCGTCGGCGTCGGCGCGACCAGCCTCGAGCAATGCCAACTGGGCCGCCGCCGCTCCCGCGTCCTTGCCCTCCGACCGTTCCTCGAACTCGGCCACGAGCCGATTGATGCACGGACGCAACTCCCGAACGCGCGCCACTCCCGCATCCCCGCGGGACGACAGAAGCTCTCGGGTGGCGACGGCGTGCGCCAGGTCGCGCACCTCGGTCTCGGGTAGTTCCTTCGATTTTCTCGCCGCAGCGATTTCCGAGCTCAGCTTCTCCAGGTCACCCTCGAGGGCGGTTTTGGCCAATCCAGATGGCCCACAAGCGACGGCGCCCGCCGTAGCGAGCCACACCCACCATTTCGACTGACCAGGAAAACCTCTCCCTACGAACTTCATCCTCTCGGCATTAGCACGCCGGGCGACCCGTGTCCCTCACGCGCGGGCGGATCTTCGACGCGTTGCCTTGCGCTTCACGACAGAGGATGGAGCGGGCCAGCGGCGCGACGGCAGGCCCCGGACGAGCCAGGTGACAGGCGGCCCCCCGCGCTGTCCGCTTCGAGCTCTCCGCGCCGATCAGTGAACGACCGGGGTACTCGCTCGGTTCTCGTCCTGGTTCTTGACCGATTCCGCCAGGGCGTCGCGGCGGCGTTTTGCTGCGGCCACGAAATGGGAGAACAGCGGGTGCGCCTGGGTGGGACGGCTGAGAAACTCTGGGTGAAACTGGCAAGCGACGAAGTGTGGGTGGTCCGACAATTCGACGATCTCGACCAGGCTCCCATCGGGACTCGTTCCGCTCACGACCAACCCAGCCTTCTCGAGCTGTTCACGGTAGTCGTTGTTCACCTCGAAGCGGTGCCGATGACGTTCGCCGATCTGGTTGGTCCCATAGATCTTCTCGGCAAAGCTGCCCTCTTTCAACACGCACGGCCATTCTCCCAAGCGCATGGTGCCGCCCTTGTTCTTCACGCCGCGCTGGTCTGGCATCAGGTCGATGACGTTGTGTGCCGAGCCGTCCTCGAACTCGGCCGAACTCGCGCCCTTGAGACCGCACACGTGCCGCGCGTACTCGATGACGGCCAGCTGCATGCCCAGGCAAATGCCGAAGAAGGGTATCTTGCTCTCGCGTGCAAATTGAATGGCGCGGATCTTACCCTCGATGCCACGATCACCGAAGCCACCCGGCACCAGGATCGCATCGAGGCCCGTTAGGTAACGCTCGGTGGACGACTGCTCGAGCTTCTCGGAGTCGATGTACTCGAACTCGACGTTGACATCGCTCTCGAGCCCACCATGAATGAGCGCCTCGTGCAGCGACTTGTAGGTGTCCTTGAGATGAACGTACTTCCCGACGACACCGATGCGCACCGAGTCGCTTGCCTTCTTGAAACGCTCGACGACGAGCTCCCACTTTGACAAGTCGGGCTGACGAGACCAGATGTTCAATCGATCGGTGATCTGGTCGTCCAAGCCCTCGGCGTGAAGCACCAACGGCAACTCGTAGATACAGCCGACGTCGACGGCAGAGATGACGTGGTTGACGGCCACGTTGGAGAACAGGGAGATCTTCTCCTTCAACCCCTTGTTGATCGGACGATCACAGCGGCAGATGAGAATGTCGGGTTGGATACCGATCTCGCGCATGTCCTTGACGGAGTGCTGGGTCGGCTTGGTCTTGAGCTCGCCCGCGGTGGAGATGTGCGGCACCAGCGTGACGTGCACGCTGAGCGCATTGACGGGGCCAGCTTCGACCTTGAGCTGACGCAAGGCCTCGAGGAACGGCAGCGATTCGATGTCGCCAACTGTGCCACCCACCTCGACGATCGCAACATCCACCCCCTGAGTACCTTCGATGATGCGCGCTTTGATCTCGTCGGTAATGTGAGGAATCACCTGAACAGTTGCGCCGAGGTACTCACCTCGGCGCTCCTTGTCGATGACGCTCTGGTAGATGCGCCCCGTCGTGACGTTAGCCGTACGTTTCAAACGCGCGCTGGTGAAACGCTCGTAGTGTCCGAGATCGAGATCGGTCTCGGCACCGTCGTCCGTGACGAACACCTCACCATGCTGATACGGCGACATCGTCCCTGGGTCGACGTTGATGTACGGATCGAGCTTCATGTGCGTCACCCGCAACCCGCGAGCCTCCATCAGCGCTCCGATGGACGCCGAAGCCAGGCCCTTCCCAATCGAGGAGACGACGCCTCCCGTAACGAAAATGAACTTGGTTTGGCGATTCACGGCATTCTCTCCTGGAGCTTCAAGGGAAGTGGACGCTGCGGTCTGAATGGGCGACCCTGCGATGGGCGTCGACCCTGCGAATTGGCCTGACGCTGCGTTTTAGTGGACACGGCGTTTGGAGTGGACACTGCTGAGGTGAGTGGCGCAACCGTCGGACGAGTGTTCACCGGCTACGAACAACGAATCGAGTCGACACGCGTACGTGACGCCTACACTCTTTGATGAAGAACCGCGAGGCGCCAACCTGAAACCACCGCCCGATGGCGGCGACGGTAACGCGAAAGTCTCTTTCGTTCGCCCATCACGATGCGTGGATGACCACACGGCACACTGCATGATGGGAGGTTTATGTAACACGTCCCCGGAAGGGGATCACCAACAAAGGCGAGGTAGGCTGGCGCGAAAATCACCAGCGCTGGACGAAGCGACGGCCTACAATCGAGGGGATGCCCGGTGGGCCGACGCGGGAACGACGCCGCAAGCGCTGAATTTGTTTGTGTTCAGAACGTACCTCCGACGAGCAATCCCATGCCGTCGTCGGTCGCCGTCGGCGTGAAGTAGAGGGTGGACTCCGAGATTCTCGCGCTGGCGTGTGACTCAGCCGAGGTACTCGTGGGCAGGAACAGCCCTTCGACGAGCAGAGCCAGTCCTCCGATCTGCCCAATGCCGCCAAGCGCAGCAAACACGCTCCGAATCACGACGGGAAGCGTCGAACAGCCGGATTCGTCGGGTCCGCACTTGGCCCCCGCCAACGCGTAGTAGGGACCGACGATCGGGAGGCGCAGGTCCTGCGCGGTAGGCGCGTTCGACCAGAGGTAGGACGTCCCGAACGCAATCCCATAGCCTCCCAACGCAACCGCCGCCCCGGCGTACAGGACCGAACTGCGCGCTGACTCGTCTGGGTAGCGATCAGGACTATACGTCGTCGGCGCTTCGGTGGGCTCTTGCGCAAGCGCCGGTGAGGCCAGCGTCAGCACGCCTGCAATCGATCCTAGAAACACGGCTCGCGTCACGACGGTGGTTTGCCGATACTCGCCGCGAAACGCAACCCTGTCGCGTCATCCCCCGTGGATAATTCCCCTCCGCGCCTCAGACCGAGGCCGAAATGGGGGCGAGCAGCGCCTGACATTGCGCACCGGTTCAAAAAACCGACGGATCTCGATAAGAAAGACGCATGTTTCGGCAGACCAGCGCCGTTGGTGGAAGAACGCCGCGAAGGCTTCGCGCCTTGGGCATGGCGCTGTGCATCGCCTTCGCTGTCTCGAGCAGCCACGGCGAGCTCCCCGCGACCTCCGAGACAGCGACCAGGGCCCCACAGTTCAGGTCGCTGCTCGAGTTGAAGGAGTGGGTCGACAAGCGCGGAGGTCAACTCAGCGCGTGCGCAATCGATTTGAAGACGGGGCGGGAGATCCTCGACAGCTCTGCCGACGCGCCACTCAACCCCGCCTCGAACATGAAACTGATCACGGCCGCAGCGGCGCTCGATCTGCTCGGCCCGAGTCGAACGTTTCAAACGAGTCTGTACGGAGACATCCAAGGGAATCGAGTGCCTCGGCTGGTTCTCAAGGGCACGGGTGACCCGTCACTGAGTGAACCCCAGCTGTGGCGACTCGCAAACGCTCTGGCAACCCGAGGTGTGAAACACGTGGGTGAGCTCGTCGTCGATCAGACGTACTTCGACGATCAGTTCGTCCCGCCCGCCTTCGAGCAGCAGCCTAATGAATGGGCCACGTTCCGAGCCCCGATCAGTGCGATCGCCCTGGAGCGAAACACCGTAACGCTCAACGTCTTACCGACCGAACCAGATGCCGAGGCCCGCGTGTGGTTGGAGCCCAAGGGTATCGCGACGCTCGAAGGCTCAGTTCGCACTGCTGGCAAGGGCAAGGGTCAGCACGTCCAGCTGACACTCGAGGGCAAGGCCGGTGCGCTCGTCGCGCATGTGGCCGGTTCTCTCGCAACGGGTCTTCCCCGTCAGCGTTTTGCCAAACGTGTGGATGATCCCCGATTGCTGCCCGGCGAGAACCTCCGCGCGCACCTGCGCCAGCTCGGTGTCGAGGTCGGAGCAGTCAGCCAGAACTCCGTGGGCAGCGAGCCGCGCATCACGTACACCGCGTCGGCCCCACTGAGCGAACTCCTCAAAGAACTCGGCAAGCACAGCGACAACTTCTACGCGGAAATGCTGTTCAAGGGGCTCGCAATTACCGAAAGCAGCTCGCCGCGCAGCACGGTGCTGGCGTCCAAAGTCGTGACGGACTGGCTCGAGAAACGCACGGGCTTGCCCGCCGGCACCCGCATCATCAACGGCTCTGGCCTGTTCGATGCCAACCGGATCAGCGCTCGCACGTTCGCCAAGTTGCTGCGTTGGGCTTACAACGATGCTCGCATCCGCGACGAGTTCGTCCCGCACCTCTCCATCGGCGGCATCGATGGAACGCTGCGTTCTCGCTTCACCGGCTCGAAAGCGCGCGGCCGCATTCGCGCCAAGACGGGTACTCTGCGCGATGCGATCTCACTCAGTGGCTACGTCTTGAAAGACGGCACGGCGCCACCGGTCGCCTTCTCCTTCCTCGTCACGGGCATCCCAGATCAGCACGCCGCGATTCGAAACCGCATCGACGAGGTCGTCCAAGACCTGTTGGAATGAATCCCCCGCGGCTGTCGAGGGCCATTGAATGAGCCCTTGCCACCCCGCGTGCTCGTATTCCCCCCAAAGCAACGACGCCGACCCTCGAAGAGCCGGCGTCGCGCTGACTGACCACGAGAAAGCTAGTTTCCTTCGTCGATCGTCAGTTGCTTGATGCTGTGCTCGTACTCCGACTTGTCGAGCATCGCGATCGTGATGAACAAGCCGACGAACAGGATGGAGCTGACGAACACCAGGCTGTTGAACGGCTTGTCGTACTTCAGATGCATGAAGTACGCACACACCATGGTCGCCTTGATCGTGGCGATGACCATCGCAACGATTAGGTTCCCGGTGCGACCGAGGTCCGCGGCTGTTACCCAAACGGTGACTGCCGTCAAGAACAGCAACCCACCGCCAACTGCCAAGAGAACTGGGATGGGCATGACGTGCGCAAGGCCGTGCTCTTCGTGGCCGTGGGCGGCTTCTGACTTTGAATCGCTCATGACTTAACCTTTCAGGGATCTCGAGATTGAAGAGCTCGGTTCCTCAGTGAATCAAATAGAGCAGCGGGAACAGGTAGATCCAAATCAGGTCCACGATGTGCCAGTAGAGCGCTGCGAAATCGATCGGCCCAAAGTACTCCGGCCCGAACTCGCCTGTGCGAGCTCGCAACAAGAGCCAAACCCACAGACCGATGCCAACGAGCACGTGAATCCCGTGCAATCCGGTCATGCAGAAGTAGATGCTGAAGAAGCGGTGTACGTTCCTCGGCTCGACGTTGAACTCGTGAGGCCCCATCTCCTTCTTGTGGGGACCCGCCGACGGCATCGGCTCGGCCTTCACATCCGTCGATGTCGTCTCGAAAGGCCTCGTTTCCCCAAACTTCGCCTTGTAGCCCGGTAGCTCCCAGACCTTGTGAACAGGATTGAAGTGGGAGCCCGGCAACAGCCCGTCGTGGATCTTGTGCGAGTATTCCACGTACTTGATACCCATGAACCCGAACCCGCAAAGGATCGTGATCAGGATGTTGACGACCAGCATCTTGGTCTGACGCAGCTGCGCGTTACGCACTGCCCACGCGGCCGTCACACTGCTGGTAATGAGCACGCAGGTGTTGACCGCGCCCAACGTCGTGTCGAGGTAGTAGTGGGCGTACTCGAACACTTCCGGGTACAAGCCGCGGTAGATTGCGTACGCGCAGAACAAGCCGCTGAAGAACAGGATCTCGGTAACGAGGAACAACCAGATCCCCATCTTGCCCGAGTCGAACTGGTGCTGCGGCGTATCGAAGTGATGCGCGAGAAACGGCTTGTCATGGTGCCCATGATCATCGTGGCCGTGGTCGCCGTGTCCTGCGTGGATGTTGTCGGCAGTTGCTTCGCTCATGGTGTTATCCAATCAATGGGATCGTGCTGCCAGCGTTGGCTCACGCCTCGGACGCTTTGACGTAACCGCCGATCTTGGCGTCGTACTTCATGTCCGCGTACTCGTAGGGACCAGTGGTCACCTCGGGTGGATGGTGGAAGTTGTAGTAGGGAGGCGGCGATGAACACTGCCACTCGAGACTGCCGCCACCCCAGGGATTTGCAGGCGCTTTGCGCCCGCTGCGCAAGCTGACGAACAGGTAGTAGGCGGTCCAGAGAAAGCCGATACCCATCGTGAACGCGCCCAGCGTCGACAGCTGGTGCATGCCCTGGAACTCCTCGAGGTAGTTGTAGTAACGCCGCGGCATGCCGCGCGAACCCATGATGAACTGTGGGAAGAAGGTCAGGTTGAGCCCGAACAGAACGATGATTGCCCCGATCTGTCCTGCGCCCTCCTGGTACATGCGCCCGGACATCTTGGGCCACCAGTAGTGCAGGCCACCCATCAGCGCCGTGATGGCGCCGCCCATCATCACGTAGTGGAAGTGCGCCACCACGAAGTAGGTGTCGTGCAGATGAATGTCGGTGCTCATCACGGACAGGTACATGCCCGTAACGCCGCCGATGCTGAACACCCACAAGAACGCCAACGCGTAGAGCATCGGCGTGTCGAGGTGAATCGCGCCCTTGTACATCGTCGAGATCCAGTTGAAGACCTTGATGGCCGTCGGGATCGCGATGAGGAACGTGATGGCGCTGAATACCGTGCTCGCCACGACGGACTGACCGCTGGTGAACATGTGGTGGCCCCACACCAAGAAGCCGAGAATCGCGATCGCGACGCTGGAAAGTGCGATGAACTTGTAGCCGAAGATGCGCTTGCGGCTGAACACCGGGAAGATCTCGCTGACCACGCCGAACGCCGGGACGATCATGATGTAGACGGCGGGGTGCGAGTAGAACCAGAAGAAGTGCTGGAACAGTACTGGGTCACCACCCAGAGCCGGGTCGAAGATGCCGATGCCCAGCGCGCGCTCGACAATCAGCATGAGAAGCGTGATGCCGAGCACCGGCGTCGCGAGCACCTGCATGATGCCTGTCGCGTAGATGGCCCACAGGAACAGTGGCATCCGGAACCAGCTCATCCCCGGCGGGCGCAGCTTGTGGATCGTGGTGATGAAGTTCAGCCCGGTGAAGATCGAACTGAACCCCAGCACGAACGCACCGAAGAGCGCCGGGATCACCGAGGTCGTCGTCGTCGTGCTGTAGGGCGTGTAGAACGTCCAACCCGTGTCGGCTGCGTTGGTGATCAGACTGGTCACCAAACACAGGGCGCCGATCACCCACAGGTACCAGCTGGCGAGATTCAGTCTCGGGAAGGCAACGTCCTTCGCGCCGAGCATCAGCGGCAGGACGATGTTCCCGAGCGCCGCGGGGATACCGGGAATGATCACCAAAAAGACCATGACGGCACCGTGCACGGTGAACGCCTGGTTGTAGGTGTCGTGGTCGATGAGCGTCGGGCCCGGAGTCCACAGCTCGGCGCGGACCAAAAGGGCAAAGCTACCGCCCAAGAGAAAGGCGGCCAAGACGCAACCGAGGTACATGACCCCGATGCGCTTGTGATCGAGCGTACACAGCCACGAGAGGATACCCTTCTCGTGCGTGAGAAAACTCTCGTCTACGGTTGTGCTAGGAGATGCCATTTCTGAACCTTTCTAACCTGCCCGCTCACTTCAGGGTCTTGAGGTAGGCGATGAGTCCATCGATCGCCTTGTCCTTCATCTGGCCCTTGAAGCTCGGCATCTGGGGCGGGAAGCCCTGGACGATGTCAGCCTGCGGTTCCAGGATTGACTTTCGAATGTAGTTCTCGTCGACGACGACCTGCTGTCCTGTCGCCAACGTCTCGGTCCGGCCAAACAACCCCTTGAAGGTCGGGCCCGTGTTGGGCGTGCCGTCGAGAGAGTGACAGGCGCCGCAACCGAACTTCTTGTACATGATCTCGCCGATCTTCTCGAGTGGCTGAGAGTAGATGGCTTCTTCGGCCTTCTTGAGCCAATCGTCGTACCCCGTGCCTTCGTGCACGGTGATTTGGCTGAGCATGTCGGAGTGCTGCTTGCCGCAGTACTCCGTGCAGAAGATCGGGAACGTGCCGGCGTAGTTCGCCTTGAACCAAAGATCCGTGTAACGGCCAGGGACGGCGTCCATCTTCACGCGGTACTCGGGGATGTACAGACTGTGAAGCACGTCCACGCTCTTGATGATCACGCGCACGTTGGTGTCCTTCGGCACGTGCAGCTCACTGTCGACGTGACCCGTCGGGTACTTGAACGTCCACTTCCACTTTTGACCCGTGGCGTAGATCTCGATGGCGTCCTTCGGCGGCGTCCGCAACGTGACGAAGTCTTTGAAACCCCATACGAAGATCGAAACCAGGAAGAAGAACGGGATCACCGACCAGGTGATCTCCAGCGTGTTGCTGTGGTCGACCTGAGACAGGGCCTGCTGATTGGCTTCGCGAGTCTTCGCGCGGTACTTGTAGCAGATGATGAACATCGCGGCGAAGATGCCCATCACGCTGACCGCTGAGACCCAGGTGATGTACATGAACAGGCCGTCGATGCTGTGCGCCAGGTCGGACCCCGCGTTGGGCATCCAGAAGTTGCTGGACTCGGGAACCTTCGGCAGGAACCGCTCGGGTTCCCCTTCGGCCGCGCCCTGCGCGAGAAACATGGTCAGCGAGTGAGAAAGAGAATGCGTCATGATGCAGTACTCGATGCAAGGGTGGCCCGTCGCTTGCGGCGACTCTCGACCAACCAATAGAACGAAAGAAAGAACGCCAACGCAGTCGCCGCCAGTCCGGCACCGACGCGCATGATGTTCATCGCCACGGGCGCGTAGCGCCCCTCGGACTCATCGTAGTGAAAACAGTAGAGAACCAAGCGATCCATCACGGAACCGATCTTGCCGTCCGATGCTTCGACGAGCGCGAGGTTCAACGTGTCGGGGTGGTACTCGATTCCGTAGAGGTAGCGCGACACTCTCCCGTCGGGGGTGAGCACGATGATGGCGGCAGGATGTAGCCATTCTTGCCGAGCCTCATTGTAGTCGTAGGTGAACCCTACGCTTGCCGCTAGTGGTCGCGTCGACTGCTCCGAACCGACGAGAAAGTGCCAACCCTTGTCGGCGCCAGCGCGTTCGTACTCGGCCAGATAGCGCTTCTTGCTCTCCGCCGCCTGAGCCGACGTCTCTTCGGGGTCGATGCTGATGGTCACGACCTCGAAACCATCACCGACGCTCCGCCCGAGCTGCTTCAACCCTTTGACGAAGCGATCCAGCTGCAAGCTGCACAGCATCGGACAATTGGAGTAGTTGAACGTGAGCACGACCGGACGCTCACCGTCGAAGAAATCGCCCAGCTTGACCGCTGCCCCTGACGAATCGGTGTAGGCACCGTCGGTTGGAACCTTTCCACCGAGCTGCTCATCGAGCACGACCGCATCCAGTCGTTCCGGCTTCGGCTCGAGACGATCGAGTTCCGCATCCGGGTCGAGCGGTACCGCAAACGCGCCCACGCCGACGCTGAAGATCAGCGTCGAGCACAGCGTGGCGAACAGAGCTCGCCAGGGACGTTTGCGGTTGGGGATCATGGACGATATTTCCGGTCGAACCGAGAGAATCTGAAGGTCAGTGAGGCGACGCGGAGGTTGCTGGCGCCGGAGCGCTCGGAGCGGGGGCAACGGGAGCCGGGGGATTGGTTGCGGGTACACTCGGCGCCGCAGCGGTGGGTTCAGGAGCGGAGGACGCGGCTGGTGCCGCTGAACCACTCGCCGCTGGCACCGCTCCTTCGGTCGCCGCCTCGCCTTCGGCCGGAACCTCGCCTTCGGCCGTCGCGCTGGGCGCGGGTTCGGCCGTGACGACTGGTGCGGGCGATGCCGCGTTCGGATCTCGCTGAATTTCAGCAAGGACCGACTTCTTCGCCTGGGCGATGGTGACCTTCGCGCTCGACAGCAGGGCTCGCTGCTCGGTCTTGAGCTCGCGGATGGCGTCCAGGTTTGCGAACCCCTGGATCTCTTCCTTTTGCGCGTCGACTTCGCCGCGTGCCAAGCCGACCAGCGCCGCGCTGCCGCCGATCATCGCCGCGGTACCGATCGCAAACATGGTGGCGACGACACCGGTGTTGGGTTTGTCCGATTCTGTGCTCATTGCTGAAGCCTCTTAGTAGTTGTCGAACGCCAGTGACTGCTTGAGCCGAGGATCCTTCATCGGAACCAGAGTCACGCCGCGGGCCCTACGCGCCGCCGTGCCGAAGAAGATGCCCATCACGCCGAGCCAAACCAGGATGTCGACGATGCCCAGCGGAACGACACCGTCGTCCTTCGGGAAAATCAGCCAGTACAAGTCGACGTAGCGACACGCGAGCAGGTAGATCGCCCAAAGCGCCAGCATCTTCTTGTTCCGCTTCACGTGGCGGGAGAGCAGACCGAAGAACGGGATGACGAAGTTGCACACCAGCAGCATCGTGGACACCGTTCGCCAGTCGCCACGGAAACGCCAATGGTACCAGAAGGTCTCCTCCGGGATGTCGCCGTACCAGATCAACATGAACTGGGAGAAACCGATGTACGCCCAGAAGATGGTGAAGGCGAACATCATCTTGCCAAGGTCGTGGTAGTGGTTCTCGTTGACGTACGTCGCCAGACGCCCCTTGCTTTGCAGCCAGAGCAACGAGAGCACCATGACCGAGTAGGCCGAGATCACGCAGCCCGCGAAGTAGTAGACACCGAAGATCGTGCTGAACCATGCCGCGTTGAGGCTCATCAGCAGGTCGAAGGCGCAAAACGTGAGCGTCAGCGCAAAGCCAATCATCGCCGGAGCGCTCACCCGGCCCAAGAACGATTTGATCCCGTCGCTTTGCTCGCTGTTCGCCTTGTCCTGCTCCAGGGACTTCTTGAAGAACAGCCAAGAGAGGCCGACCCAGAACGCGAAGTAGATGACCACGCGCACCAGAAAGAAGCCCTTGTTCAAGTAGGGAGCCTTGTGGTGAAGCAGGTGGTCGCTGTGGACCCGAGCATCGTCGAGCCAAGCGTACAGGCCTTGAATGGGCGACTCACCGTGAGTATCGGCCATCGCAATGGGCAGGACGATGCCCAGCGAGAGCAGCGCTACCACCGGCATCTGCGAAGCCAAGATCTCGGCGACCCTGCGAACGACAATCCACCACTTGGCGTTCACCAAGTGGTTGACGGTGACGAACCAGAGGCTACCGAGGCCGATGGCCAAGATGAACATGAAGGCCGCCAAGTAGGAACGCAACAGGCCCTCCTTGTCGTCCAGCCCGAGCGCCACCCCTGCCCCAAGAGCCACCACCCCAACCCCCAACGCGATGTTGGAAAACTGGATTGCGTCGTTGTCGATCTCGAGCTTCTCGTCTGCGCTCGCTTTGATTTCGCTTGCCATGATTATGCTCTTGTCTACTTCTGTGAAGCGTCGGCACTCGCGACGAACTCGCCTTGGCTGCGCTGCAGCGCGCGGACGTAGAGAATGATCGCCCAGCGATCCTCAGCGGGGATCTGCCGCGCGTAGCCCGGCATGTTGCGGATGCCGTCGCTGATCGTCTTGAACAACTCGCCAACGGGTTTGGCGGCGATCGATGGGTCGGCGATGTTGGTCGGTTTGACCCAGGTCCCTTCGGCCAGTGCAAACGCCCGCCGGTGAACCATGCCGTCACCGTTGCCGGTCTCACCGTGACAGGGCGCGCAGAAAACTCCGAATCGCTCCTGCCCCCGAGCCATCGCAGCGTCGTCGATCTCGAAGGCTTCGGGGAAGGTACGCGCGGGGGCGTCGTTCTGCAGGCCGCGGTAGAGGTGTGAGTCTTCTCGCAGATCGCCCAAAGCGACCGTGCCTTCCACCGGCTGACGCATCGCGCGCCCGTCGCTGGACGCGAAGAAGCCGTTGATCCGCTGGGCCTTGTACTTCGCCTGGTAGTCCATGTTCGGCACGATGTGGTACGGCGCCTTCGTCGTTTTGCTCTCGCGAGCGGTCGAGAAGAAGCCGAAGGGGATCAGCGAGACGGCTCCGAGGATCAAGATACCGTAGATGATACCCATCGGAATCTTGTCACTCGAGGTGTCCTGCGGGACGAGCTCCACGGCCTTGGCGCCCGAGTCCTCGAGCAACTTCAGCGTCGAGGAGTCGTCATACTTCGGGTCCGTCGCCTCGACGACCAGGAAGAAGCGGTCATCGGTAACGCGCGCAAAGCGCCGCACCTTGTCCAGCGGTGACGACGGCTTGGGCAGCCCGTTGAGCACCAACATGCTGACGAAGGTCGTGATGGCGCTGAAAAGAACCGTCAATTCGAAGGTGATCGGGATGTTCGCCGGCACGCCGAAAAGCGGCTTGCCGCTGATCACCCAGGGGTAGTCGACGCCGTTGGTCCACCACTGCATGACCAACGCCGTGGTCATGCCGGTGAGGCCGGCACACAACGTGATCCACGGCAGGATGGTGCGCTTGATGCCCATCGCACCGTCGATGCCGTGCACCGGGTAAGGTGAGAACGTGTCCCACCGCTCGTAGCCCTTGTCGCGCACTTGCTTCGCAGCGGCGATCAACTCGTCCTGATCGTGGTACTCCGCCAGAACGCCGTAGGGCAGACCGCTCACGGGTTCGTTGGCTTTGGTTTCCTTAGCGTCGCTCATGAGAAGACTCTCTCGCTCGAAAAGTCAGTGCGCGTGATGCTCCGCCGCGTGGACGCCCTTCACTTCGGAAGCGGCGACCTGCGGCAAGTAGCGGCAGAACAGCAGGAACAGCGTGAAGAACAGGCCGAAGCTGCCCATGAAGGTCAGAAAGTCGAACAGCGTGGGAACGAAGTAACCCCAGCTCGAAGGCAAGAAGTCGCGGTTCAGTGACGTGACCGTGATCACGAAGCGTTCGAACCACATACCGACGTTGACAAGCACCCCAATGGCCACCGACGCCCAGAGGTTGGTGCGGATCTTCTTGAACCAGAACAACTGCGGGAAGATCACGTTGCAAGACCACATCGTCCAGTAAGCCCAGGCGTACGGACCGATGGCGCGGTTGATGAACGCAAACCCCTCGTAAGGAGCGCCGCTGTACCACGCGATGAAGAACTCCATCGCGTACGCGTAACCGACCAGAGTACCGGTCGCGAGGATGACCTTGTTCATCAGCTCGATGTGCTCGATCTTGATGAGCGTCTTGAGCCCGAAGAACTGCCGTGCCGGGACCAGCAGCGTCACCACCATGGCGAAGCCGCTGAAGATCGCGCCAGCGACGAAGTACGGCGGGAAGATGGTCGTGTGCCAGCCCGGCAACTGCGCCGTCGCGAAGTCGAAAGAAACGACCGAGTGAACGGAGAGCACCAGAGGCGTCGAGAGCGCGGCGAGGATCTGGTACGCCTTTTCGTAGCGGTGCCACTGACGTGAAGATCCCCGCCAACCCACCGCGAACAGGCCGTAGGCCAAACGACGGGTCGTCGACGTCGCCCGATCGCGAATCGACGCAAGATCGGGGATCAGACCCATGTACCAGAACATCAGTGAGACGGTGAAGTACGTGCCCACCGCGAAGATGTCCCAGTCGAGCGGACTGCGAAACTGCGGCCACATGTCCATCTGGTTGGGGATGGGCAGCATCCAGTAGGGCAACCAGGGGCGGCCGATGTGGATACCGGGAAACAACAGGGCGCAGATGACGGCAAAGATCGTCATCGCTTCTGCAGCGCGGTTGATGGCCGTACGCCAAGTCTGGCGGAACAGGTAGAGCACCGCACTGATGAGCGTACCGGCGTGGCCAATACCAACCCAGAACACGAAGTTGACGATCGGCCAACCCCACGCCACCGGGTTCATGTTGCCCCAGATGCCAACACCCTCCCAGAACAGGTACCCGACGCAACAACCGAGAACCCCCAGCCAAAGCACGGAGATGACAAACGCCAGGTACCAGGCTCGCGGTGGGGTTGGGGTTTCCACCACGCGGTTTACCGCGTCGGTGATCTTCGCGTAGGCGTTGTCACCCTCGGGAGGTGCCTGCCAGTCTCTGATATCAGCAGTATTAGCCATGATGGGTTTCGCTCTTCCCTTCCTCGGCCTCGTGGGCTGGTGGAGCTGCTGCGACTAGGTCGGGGTGGGGATTGGTGATGCGGCCGAGGTAACTCACCCGCGGGCGCACGTTCAGTTCTTCCAGCAACGCGTAGCTGCGCGGGCTGTTGGCCGACTGCGCCACCTTGCTGCCAGAATCGTTCAAGTCGCCGAAGATGATCGCCTGGGTCGGGCACGCGTCCTGGCAAGCGCTTCGGACTTCGCCGTCCTGGATCTTGCGGCGTGCGTTCTTGGCGACGATTTTCGCGCTTTGGATGCGTTGCACGCAGAACGAGCACTTCTCCATCACACCGCGGAACCGCACTGTTACTTCGGGGTTCTGAGCCATCCGGGTAACTTCGTTGCGGTCCTCCGTGAGGGGCAGCGAGTAGTTGAAGTAGTTGAACCGGCGCACCTTGTAGGGGCAGTTGTTCGAGCAGTAACGAGTGCCGATACACCGGTTGTACGTCATCTCGTTCAGCCCCTCGGAGCTGTGCATCGTCGCGCCGACCGGGCAGACCTGCTCGCACGGGGCGTGTTCGCAGTGCTGACAAATCACTGGCTGGTTGTGAACCTGGTCCGGTGCGTCTGGATCATCGCCCTGCCAGTAGCGGTCGATGCGCATCCAGTGCATCTCGCGACCCATCAAGACTTGCCCCTTGCCAACGATCGGAACGTTGTTTTCCGCGTTGCAGGCAACCACACAAGCGTTGCAGCCCGTGCACTTGTTCAAGTCGATGGTCATGCCCCACTTGTAGCCCTCGTAGCTGGTGGGCTCGTGCCACAGCGACAGAAGCGGGGGATGATGCACCATGTGCTTGATGTGATCCGGCTTCTCCTGGAAACCGGCGAAGGTGTCCTGGCGAATGATCAGCGGCAGGCGCTCCTGGGTTCCTTGGCGCCCGATATCGTCCATCGGATGCTTGTCCTGAGTTGTCGCCAGCTTGTACTTCTTCTTGCTCGAAGTGAGCTGCGCACCTTGCGCGCCGTCCCAGGTCAGCAACGTGCGCAAAGGGTAGACGTTCACACCCACGGGATCGACGGGGTCGGCATCCTTCGGATCCCGTGCGCCGCCAACGACGCCAGCGTCGGTTCTGCCATAACCGAGGCTGAGACGAACGGAGCCCTGTGCCTGACCCGGGCAGATGAGGGCGGGCAACGTTACCGAACGGTCCTCGACGGTGATGGTCACCATCGTCGAGTCCTCGACGCCCAGAGCGGCCGCCGTCTTGGGATGAATCAGGGCCGCATTGTCCCAGGTCAGCTTCATCGCCGGATCTGGCGTCTCTTGCAGCCAGGCATTGTTCGCGAAGCGCCCATCGTAGACCTTCGGGTCCGGGGCAAACGTCACTTCGAGCGAGCCGTCCTCCGCCGCGATGCCGCCGAGGGCGGTTTCCGAGAACTTCAGCGCCCCGAGGTCCCGAGCAGTCGCGCTGACAGTTTCTGCAGCGCCGGGAATGCTGCCATCGTGAACGACGCGACGCCACGCCTCGTCCGACGCAACCCGCTGAGCGTGAGTGCGGCGGACCAGAGCCTGCCCGTCGCGCACTTCGTCGCGGTTGATCTGCGCCAGGAACTCGGAAATGCTCACACCACCGAACAACGGCGCGATCAGGGGCTGGGCAACCAGGGTCGACCCGCTGAACGACGTCGTGTCGCCCCAAGCCTCGAGGTAGTGGGCAAGAGGCAGGTGCCAAGTGCACGCCCGAGACGTCTCGTCGCGGTACAGGCTGAGGTGAATGCTGGTCACGTCCCCCTCGAGGATCGGAGCGATGTTCGCATCCGCAGGAGCCGTGTAGGCTGGGTTGCCGTCGAGGATGACCAGCGTCTTGATGCTGGCTGCCTCTTTGACCAGCTGCGCGAGCCCGGTGCGTTGACCCGGAAACGAGCGATCAGCGGTGTAGTGAAGCGTCGAGCCCGGCGCGTCGAGCACGCGGTTGATCCGATGAACGATCGCTTGGACCGGCGGTGGCTGGTTGTCACCGACGACGATCACCGACTTGCCGCGCGCGGCAGCCAGATCCTTGACCAGTGCCGCAAAGAACTTGGCGACCTTGGGGTCCTCCATGAACTTCGCGCCGGAAGGCGTCTGATTCGTCGACTGGCCCAGGGCTTTGCTCAGCGCGATGTCCAACTCGGCCACGAAGGCCGAAATCTGTGCAGTACGGATCGCCAAGCGATGGTCGGCCTGAATGCCTGTCGGCGACAAGCTGCTTTCAACCGACCACAAGCGATTCATACGCCCCGCTTCCGGGGCCCGAGCAGCGGCAAAGCCGCGTGCTTGCGGCAGCGACTCCGGACCACTTCCAAGCGGGTCCGCGTCGAGCGTCAGCACGACGTCGGCTTTCTCGAGGTCGTAGTGGGTGCGCACCTGGGTACCGAACGCCAACTGCGACCCGATCCTCGGGTTGTCACGGTTGACCGGGGAGTACTCCATCCACTTGGCGCGCGGGTAAACCTGCGAGAAGCGGCGACGCATGTCGAGGACCGTCGGCGAGGATGTCGACTCGGCCAGTATGTACAGGCCTTGGCCGCCCTGTTGACGAAGGGCCGCGAAGTGCTTGAGCGCGAAGGTGTTGAACTCTTCCCACGTCTTGTCGACGAGCTTGCCGTTCTCGCGCTGCGCCGGACCCTCACTGCGGTCGGGATCGTACATTCCCAAGATCGTCGCTTGGGCCTGGAGCGTGCTGGTCCCGAGGCTGTCGTCGTGCTCGGGATTGCCGTCGACCTTGATGGGCCGCCCGTCGAAGCTCTTGACCTGCAACGGCATACCGACGTCGCCGATCTCCATCGTCGTGCGGTAGTTGCGAGGCACGCCGGGTACCATGCCCTCGGGTCGGCGCGTCATCGGGACGAGCTTGTCTTCCTCCCAGCGACAACCTGCCGCGCCTGCGAGGGAGAACGACGCAGCCATGAGCTGCACGAAGCGACGTCGCTCCTTCGAATTCGGAGGAGCATCCGTCAACGGAACGCCAAACTCGTTCTGAACGAACTTCTCGAACTCGGGGTCCTGCTCGTACTCCGCCAAGCTGCGCCACAAGCGCGGACTGCCGTTTTTCTTCATCGATGACATGTTGAGCAATCGGTTGGAGGGTTGATGTGATTCTGCTCGCGGAGCTGCGCGCCATACTTCGCCTGCTCCTCGGGCGGCTCCCAAGCCATGTTCGTAGCCTCCGCCGGCGGACGCAGATGCTGTTCCGGCGCGCGGTGGCAGTCCAAACACCAGCCCATGCTCAGCTCTTCGTGCTGGTAGACGACGTCCATCTGGTCGACCCGTCCGTGACACGAGACGCAACCGATGCCTCGGGTGACGTGGGCGGAGTGGTTGAAGTAGACGTAGTCGGGCAGGTCGTGAACCTTCAACCACTCGACGGGCTGGTTCGTCTGCCAGCTGCTGCGCACCGGCTCGAGCTTGGGGCTCGTCGTGCGAACGCGCGCATGACAGTTCATGCAGGTCTCGGTCGGGGGGATCGCCGCAACCCCGGCTTGCTCGACCGTGTTGTGGCAGTAGCGGCAATCGATACCGAGTTCACCGGCGTGCAGCGCGTGGCTGTAAGGAACCGGTTGCTCAGGCGCATAGCCTACCGAAACCGTTTTGGGGCTCGCGCCGTACCAGACGAAGCCGATGAGGTACAAAGGCGCCACACCGAGCACGGCTCCCGCCAAGTGCACGGTCTTGTTCGCCCAACGGGGAAAAACGAAAAGGTCCATTTGTTACCAAGCGTTTCGAGAGGCGACTCGAAGGGTTGAGAGAAGCGGCCGGGATTGCCTGGCCGAGGTGAGCATCGCGGTTGTCGATGACTGCGGTGTCCGTGCCTTGCAGGGAGCGAACGGGCGCATCATCGTGGAGAGCGGCAGGCACCCTAGTGCGCGAAAAGCAGCGGGACCCCTGCGCCAAATGTCGCACCCACAATCGGGCGAACGCCCTGTTGGAGGGTCGCAAAACGTCGGGGTGGAGAGGCTGAAATTCACGGTCGCAATCCGCGCCGACCTCACGAATCCAGGCCAAGGACCCGCGAGTCAGGGGTGGGAGAAAGCGCCTCTCGGCGAGGCGCGCCCCTAATCGCCCAATCCGACCCGAAAAGTAAATGTCCGGGCGCGCCCCGCCCCTAACGCGTCGGAATCAGCCGTGAAGATTGTCCCCACGGCCGACACTTTGCGACGCGGAATCCCGGTGTTGTTTGTGGTTGGCGAAACCGCCGCAGAGCAGCCACATCGCGGTCTAGTGGCCGATTGCGACAATATGTAGCAACGCTCTCCGACTTGCGTGGGTTTCGGTCTGCTCGGTCGATCCCCATGCTGCGCCGTCGGTCTACGGGGCTCGCTCGGGTGTTCGCGGGCTGGCCCGGACTTACCGAAACCGCGCTCGGATGCGGGTCTCGCCGCCGCGCCCTCACAAAACGAGACCGGGCTGGCGTTTGCCAACCCGGTCCGCTTCTCCTTCGGCGGGCAGCCGAATCAGAACTCGCGCATCTGTTTGCGGATCTTGCCGATCGCCTGCTCTTGAAGCTGACGGATACGCTCACGCGACAGGTTGTACTTGTCGCCAATCTCCTTGAGCGTCAGCTCATCCTCGTTGTCCAGACCGAAGCGCCAGCGGATGATCCGCGACTCGATGGGGGTCAACGTACTGAGCAGGCGACGTACTTCGTCCGTCCAACGCGACGCAGCGAGGTCCTCGTAGGGGGACAGTGCGTTCTCCTCGACCAGGAAGTCGATGAACTTGCGACCATCTTCGTCACCGACGGGGCGGTCCAACGAAAACGGGGTTTCGGCGTAAAGCTCTCGCACCTTGTCGAGCTTGTCCTTCGGCACGCCGGTCTCCTTCTCGAGTTCGGCAGGCGTCGGTTCACGCCCGAGACGCGCGATGAGCGCCTGGGTCGCCCGAGCGACACGATTGTAGGTGTCCAACATGTGAACGGGAATGCGAACCGCGCGCCCCTTGTCAGCAAGCGCACGACTGATCGCATGCCGGATCCACCACGAAGCGTAGGTCGAGAAGCGGTAGCCACGGCTGTGATCGAAACGCTCGACTGCCTTCATCAACCCGATGTTACCTTCTTGGATCAAGTCAATGAGTGGCAACCGACCGCGGTTGTAGCGGCGCGCGATGCTGACCACTAGGCGGAGGTTCGCCTTGACGAATCGGTTCTTGGTGGCCCGCTGCCGCGAGTCGGCAAGCTTCACCCGACTGAGGTAGCGGCGGTACGACTGCGTCGCCGCAACCGTGGGCCCCGACTCCTCACCGTCTTCCGCTTCACCCGTAATGGTTCGCGCGATCTCGAACGCCTCCGACATCCACAGACGATCGGAATCTGCGAGGCGCACCTGCCGCCCCAACCCCTCGCAGAGTTCACGATAACGCCGTGTTTGATTGGCGTGCAGCTTGGAGCGCTGCTGCCGATACGTCCCCATCAGCGCCTCGAGTTCATCGACCACCGCCACGTCCGGACGCTCTTCTTCGGTCTGAAGGGTTGCCAGGTTCTTCTTGAGCGACGCCAGCACGTGCTCCGCCACCGGAATGAACGCCAGCATCGACACCCACAACTCGACCTCGGCAAGTTCCACTTCACGTGCCGCAGCCAGCTCCTCATCGGGCCCCATCACCTGGTGCGTCGCCATGTCGCGGAAGTAGCGCGAAAGCATCGAGTCACCGACAGAATCGTCGCGGCTCTTGGTCGATTCCACTTCACTCTCGCGGTTACCCCCACGCGCGGAGTTAGGAGGAAGACTGTCGAATCGGCGACCGTTGACGAACGATGGCGGCGGCGCGGACGGGCGTGCAAACGCCGGAGAGTAGCGCACGGCGGTGTCGTCCGTGTGGTCGTCGGATCCGAACATGTAATCGTTGGCAGTGTTTTGCATCTCGCTCATGACAGGACTCGATTCGTAAGGGGGATACGGGGGGACTCGATCGGGGCGGAGGAACGTCTGTGTGGGTTGCCGTGGGGGCGATCGCTGTGGGTGGCGTGCGCGGCTGTGGAATCGCGCTATGCTTTGGGGGTTCGACCAGCTGGCATTGAACTCATCAGGCGTTTCACTCGAAGGCTAGACTGAAGCAATATTCGTGCCCAATTTCTGAAGCGTCTCGCGGCGTTCTCTCATCGTCGCCAGCGATTTCGTGGGCACATGGTTTCTGTACGGCGCAAACCGCTGAAGGTTGCCCCCCAAGTGGGGATCTTTCGCGGTGGTCAACAAACATTCGGGGCGATGCTTCCTCACAGGTGACGAAAGACCTCGACGTCTCCCCACATAGAAAAGTTTTCATCGGCGCGCCCAATTGCGTCAGTGTTCGGTAGGTATTGCGCATACTTGGACACTCGTTGCTGGTGTGGGTAACCAGGGGTGGGCAACCAAAGCGGGGAAACAACCGCGATCGCTCGTCGCGGCCAACCGCCGTCGTTCCATCAATCGCACCGCACACGAGGTCACGCGGCGCCTCACAGAGCACGGTGACCTCTGAGAGATAAGTACCCGGCAGGGGGGTTACCGATCACAAACTCGCCCGATTTTCCCTCGTGGTCGGGCAGTTAACGAGGATCGTTCTGAAACAGTGCGGCGAAGGCACAAACCGACACCGCAATTCCATACGAGCATCTCCCACCCGCGGTGACGGAGTAGGCTCGAAGACGTCATTAAGCTATGGGTAGCGCATCACTCCACGTCAAGGGGTGAACTCCGAACGCCTACTCCCGGCGCCCGCAAAACGAGCCAGCCCGGGTGGGCTCAGCCAGCGGAACGCACCCCACGCCGTCGGTGTTAGTAGCTGCGCGCGTGCTCGAACCGCAACCTCCCGCCCAGCCGGGTCAGAGAAGTTCCCCATCGTCAAGCGAGATGGCACACCACCCGGCCTTGCAACCAGGTAGCCACGGTATGATCGATTTGTCCGACAGGCACCGCTTGGCACAGCGGGCCAACTAGAACTGGCCGAGGAACCGAGGGTCGTTCTCGAACAGCAATCGAATGTCGGGGATGCCGTAGCGCAGCATGGCGACTCGCTCGACACCGAGCCCGAAGGCAAACCCGGTGAACGCTTCCGAGTCGATTCCGCAGGCATCGAACACGCGTGGGTGGATCATCCCGCAACCGAGGATTTCCAGCCATCCAGTGCCCTTGCACACTCGGCAACTCTCGCGTGAACCGTCATCGAGACGGCAAAAGACGCAGCCCACGTCGAGCTCGGCGCCGGGTTCGACGAAGGGGAAGTAGCTGGGGCGGAAGCGGACTGGAGTTTCCGTCCCGTACAATCGGCGCGCGAACTCAGTCAGGACGCCCTTCAGCTGGGCGAAGCTGACCCGCTCGTCCACCAGAAACCCTTCCACCTGGTGGAACATCGGCGAGTGAGTGACATCGTCGTCGCGACGGTACACGCGCCCGCCACTGACGATGGCCATGGGCGGCTGGCGATGACTCATTTCTCGGGCCTGAACGTTGCTCGTGTGCGTTCTGAGCAGCGCACGCAGGTCCGGACCCGCACCGCGGACGTCGACCCAGAAGCTGTCCTGCATGTCCGTGGCCGGGTGATCCGGAGGAAACGCGAGTTTGGTGAAGTTGTTCGACTCGAACTCCACCTCGGGCCCCCACGCAGTCTGGAAACCCAGCTCCCCGAAAATTTCGAGGATCTCGTCGCAGACTTGACTGAGCGGGTGCCGATGTCCACGCGCGACCGGTAACCGACCCGGCAGGGTGAGATCCACCGGCGGGGCGACGAGATCGGCTTGCCGCAATGCCAAGGCCAGCTCGGCGAGGCGGGCTTCGAAGTGGGCTTCGACTTCCCGCTTGAGCCCATTGGCACGCTCGCCGAGTTCGCGACGCAGATCGGGTGGTAGGGCACCCATCTGCTTGAGCATCCCCGTTAGCTCACCCTTCTTGCCGAGCAGGCGGGCCTTTGCAGCCCGCAACTCCTGCTCGGTACTGGCCTGCTTGAACTCCTCACGGTGCCGCTGCCCGAGGGAGGCCAGACCGGCGACGATTTGAGCGCCGGGGTCCGACACTGCTCCAATCCTCAGTTCGCGACCAGCTCGGTCAGCTTCTTGAACGCACCGGGATCGTTGACGGCCATGTCCGCCAACACCTTGCGATCGAGCTCGACCGAGTTGACCTTCAGCGCGTGCATGAATCGGGAGTAGCTCGTGCCGTTGACACGGCACGCAGCGTTGATGCGCTGGACCCACAGGCGGCGGAAGTCGCGCTTGCGAAGCTTGCGACCGACGTACGCATACTGCCACGCCTTGCGCAGAACCTTGACCGCTTCGCGAAAACGATTCTTGCGTCCGCCCGAGAAACCCTCGGTCTGCTTGAAAACCCGCTTGTGTCGGCGGCGGGGGATGGGGCCGCGTTTGACGCGAGACATGCTGAACTCCTGAATGTACTAGGGACGTCGCGTCCCATCTGACCTGAAAAGCAAAACCACGAAGAGCGGCGCGGGGCTGATGGCCTCGGCGGCCGCCGGGAGATTCCGTCGAAGCGAACTAACGCCTCATAGGTACGGCAGCATCAGCTTCACGCGATTCTCCATCGCGGGATGCACGATGTCGTTGTCGCGTGATCGGCGACGGCGCTTGCGCGACTTGCCCATGAGGAGGTGTTGGCCACCTTCCTTCGGGCGACGAATCTTGCCGCTGCCGGTCTTCTTGAACCGCTTAGCTGCGGCGCGATTGGTCTTCATCTTCGGCATGGTACTCAACTCCTGCCGGGCACTCGGCCGCGTGTCCGCAAACCGCCCAGGGGGCGTGGCTTATGGCGGATGGTTCGACGCAAGTCAAGCACGGCGGGTCACAAAGCCGGAAGCCGCTCACTCGTTCAGGTCTTTTTGTCCCGGCGCACGAGCCGCCCCGAAATAGTGGCCGCCGGAACCTAGTGACGCGGCGGCGGTATCAGCGCTGCGGAGGACGCGCATCGCGCACGCCCAAAACGCGTTCGAGCAACACTCCGCAAACACAGAAACCCTCGGGAAACTTCGCACTTGTCTAGTTGCCCTCGAAGCTCCACTGGGTTACTTCGCGTTCGCCCTCGAACCAGCCTTCGAGGGTAGCCGCGTGATGACCCCCGAATCAGCAAGTGCACCGGGCGCTTCCGGATCGTACAGCGACCTCGCAACGAGGACGCGAGCTGGTCGTGCTCACGGCGGCTTGGCGAAACCGACATGGGCGCGCGGGGCCGATTTCGGCGACACGGGGTCGGCGCCCCTTTTTCGACTTGGTCCCAACGCCAACCGGAGCGTTGCAGAGGTCTGGAGTTAACAATTATGTCTAGAAACAAGATCGCGTTGATTGGTGCGGGAAACATCGGTGGTGAACTCGCAAACTTGTGCGTCGCAAAGCAGCTCGGCGACGTCGTGCTGTTCGACATTCCCCCGAAGGAGAGTTTTGCGAAAGGCAAGGCCCTCGACCTGGAGCAAGCTTCTGCACTGAGCGGCAGTGACGCAAAGGTCATCGGAAGCTCCAATTGGGAAGACTGTGCAGGAGCGAGCGTGCTCATCATCACTGCAGGTATTCCGCGCAAGCCCGGCCAATCGCGCGACGACTTGGTGGCAACCAATCTGCCGATCATCCGCAACGTTGCGGACAACGCAAAAAAGTACTGCCCCGACGCCTTCGTCATCGTGATCAGCAACCCACTCGACGCGATGGTCTACGAGTTCAAGCGACGCACCGGCTGGGACAAGTCCAAGGTCGTCGGCATGGCTGGCGCCCTCGACAGCGCCCGTTTCCAGCTATTCCTGGCGCGTGAAGCCGGCGTGAGCGTCAAGGACGTGCGCGCACCCGTGCTCGGCGGGCACGGCGACGACATGGTTCCTCTGCTGCGCTACACGACGATCAACGGCATGCCCGTCGGACAGCTCATCGCCAAGGCCAAGCTCGACGAGCTGGTCGCGCGCACGCGCAAGGGCGGCGGCGAAATCGTCGGTCTGATGGGAACCAGTGCGTACTTCGCTCCCGCTGCCGGAGCAATCGCAATGGCCGAGTCGTTCTTGCTGAACCAGAAGCGCCTCTTGGCTTGTGCCGCCTACCTCGAAGGTGAGTACGGCTACAACGACCTGTACATGGGCGTGCCGGTGGTGATCGGTGCAGGCGGAATCGAGAAGGTCATCGAGCTCGAACTCGACGCCGAAGAGAAGGCCATGTTGGCCAAGAGCGCAGGCAGCGTTCAGACCATCGTAGACGTCGTCAAGAAGACGGAGGGCTGATGAACATTCACGAATATCAAGGCAAGGCCATCTTCAAGAAGTACGGCATTGCCGTGCCGCAGGGCATTGCCGTCTTCGATCCCAAAGACGCCAAAGACGCAGCCCAGAAGCTGATCTCCGAGACGGGAATCCCCGTCGTCGTGGTCAAGGCGCAGATCCACGCGGGTGGACGGGGCAAGGCAGGCGGCGTCAAGGTCGTCAAGGACGGTCCGGACGCTGCGGCAACGACGGCTGACGAGATCTTCGGCAAAACGTTGGTCACCCATCAGACGGGTCCCGAGGGTCAGAAAGTGCGTCGTCTGTACATCGAACAGGGTCTGGACATCGCGCGGGAGCTGTACCTCGGCCTCGTAGTCGACCGTGCCGCGCGACGCATCGCCGTCATGGCTTCCACTGAAGGCGGCGTGGAGATCGAAGAAGTCGCAGCCAAGACCCCTGAGAAGATCATCACCGAACACGTCGATCCACTGCTGGGTCTCGGAGCGTTCCAGGCTCGCAAGATCGCATACGCCCTCGGCGCTGGCGACGGTAGCCCCGACGCCAAGAAGACGATGAAGCAATTCACGAGCATTCTGATGAAGCTCGCGAATCTCTTCCAAAAGGAAGACTGCAGCCTTTGCGAGATCAATCCGCTCGTCATCACCAAGTCGGGTGACGTCGTGGCGCTCGACGCGAAGTTGAACTTCGACGACAACGCACAGGGCCGCCACCCCGAGTGGGCGGAGTTGCTCGATAAGAGCGAAGAAGACCCCGTCGAGCTCGAGGCGCACGAAGCGGGACTGAGCTACGTGTCGTTGGACGGCAACATCGGGTGTCTCGTCAACGGCGCAGGCTTGGCGATGGCAACGATGGACATCATCAAGCACCATGGAGGGTTTCCCGCCAACTTCTTGGACGTCGGCGGAAGCGCCACCAAGGATCAGGTCAAGAAAGCGTTCAGCATGATCCTCAGCAGCGCCAAAGTGAAGGGGATCTTCGTGAACATCTTCGGTGGCATCGCCAAGTGCGACCTGATCGCCGAAGGCATCGTAGCGGCGACGAAGGAGATGGGTCTCAGCGTTCCACTCGTCGTTCGCCTCGAGGGCACGAACGTGGCCCAGGGCAAGAAGATCCTCAAGGACAGTGGTCTCGCCATCGATGCTGCCGACAGCATGGCAGATGGCGCCCAGAAGATCGTGGCAGCGGTAGCTGGCTGAAGGACGGAGAAGATGAGCGTACTAGTCAACAAGGACACCAAGGTCGTCGTTCAGGGCATCACCGGCGGCGCCGGCTCGTTTCACGCCACGCAATGCTTGGCCTATGGCACGCAAGTCGTCGCCGGCTGTACTCCCGGACGCGGCGGACAGAAGTTCGAGGCCAAAGATGCAGCCGACAAAGACGTCGTCGTACCAGTGTTCGACACCGTCTCCGAAGCGGTCGCAAAGACTGGCGCGGATACGTCGTGCATCTTCGTGCCGGCGCTCGGAGCGGCGGACGCGATCCTGGAAGCGCTGGATGCGGGCTGCAAGCTCGTCATCTGCATCACGGAGGGCATTCCTGTGATGGACATGATCACCGTGCGTCGCAAGCTCGAAGGTGGCAGCGCTCGGCTGATTGGCCCTAACTGCCCGGGCATCATCACGCCGGGCGAGTGCAAGATCGGCATCATGCCCGGGCACATCCACAAGCCCGGTCGTATCGGTGTGGTCTCTCGCTCGGGCACCTTGACGTACGAGGCCGTTGGACAGCTGACGTCATTGGGCCTCGGTCAGTCGACGTGCATCGGCATCGGCGGGGATCCGGTCGGCGGCCTCGACTTCGTCGACGCCCTGCGGCTGTTCAACGACGATCCGGATACCGACGCCGTGATGATGATGGGCGAGATTGGCGGCACCGCCGAAGAAACGGCCGCAGAATTCATCAAGGCCGAGATGAAGAAGCCCGTGGCTGCCTTCATCGCGGGCACCACTGCACCGCCCGGCAAGCGCATGGGCCACGCCGGCGCCATCATCAGCGGCGGCAAGGGCACCGCCGCCGACAAGATCGCGGCATTGGAGGCGGCAGGTGTCAAAGTGGCGCCGTCACCCGCTGAAATGGGCGCGACCCTCAAGAGCCTCTTGTAAGGCGTCACACGAAGCACATTCAACAGAGGAACAACGACGTGGCCATCCAACGCACCTTGTGCATCATCAAACCCGACGCTGTGCGCGCACGCAATCAGGGCGCCATTCTGCAGCAGATCCTCGACGCTGGCTTCAACGTGCTGGCAATGCGCCAAGAACAGCTGAGTCGTGAAAAGGCCGAAGGCTTCTACGCGGTTCACAAAGAACGGCCATTCTTCGGTGAGCTCGTCGAGTTCATGATCAGCGGCCCCGTGGTGTTGGCGGCGCTCGAAGCCGACGACGCGGTCCCTCGCTATCGCGAGCTGATCGGCGCAACTGACCCGGCAAAGGCCGCTGAGGGCACGGTCCGCAAGAAGTATGGCACAGACATCGGCAACAATGCCGTGCACGGCTCGGATTCGGAGGAGAACGGGAAGATTGAAACCCAGTACTTCTTCGCGTCCGAACTATCGAGCTGAGAGTGACTGAAGGGGCGGCGCGGGAGCCAGTGTTCTCGCGCCGCACGCTCGACCCTGGAGGCAGAACGGGGGCTCCACACCAGGAGCGGAGTAGACCTGCTCCCCGCGCGACCGGGACGCGTGGCGCGGCACGATCCCTTACGTCGAGACTGAACTCGTCCTGATGGGGAGCGTACGGGGTGCCGCATGTGGATGCCAGTGCCCGCCAGTGGTCACCCAATCGACGCGAAAGTGTCGTCTTGCCGCGGGTGCACGACGCTGTCGACGTCATCCAAGCCGCCGTGTCCATCCAAGCGCTGCAAGTGGGCTGGGTTCCGTGCTAGACTCGGCGTCGGTGGTAGCCGTTGACGTCGTAGTAGACGCGGAAGGGGCTCTTCGCGAGGCCCTGAGCTCGCTGACAAACCTCGCGCAGTTGCTGCGCGCGCGTAACGTTGGCCCCAAGTCCATCGCGTCCGTACTGCCTGACATGCTCGCGGAATGCGAACCGCTCCTGGCACGACTCGAGCCGTTCTTCACGCGGCTCCGAGAGAGGTCGAGCTGCGCCGACGGACTCCAACACCTGCTGGCAACTCGCATCGGCGAGCTGTCTGCGGCCCTGCAGCACTCACCCCGTCGACCATTGGGGGCAGGGACACGGCTGGAGCTGGAAGCAGTCGTGGCAACCGTACTGAGAGACTTGGGTGGGGCCCTGCCACTGATCGAGTTGCTCACCGACGCCAGCGCGCCGGGTGACGTCGATTGGGTCGAGGCATTGGCACTCAGCCGCAGTGGTGACCAGAGCAACGCTCCGGGGGCATCGACGGTCGAGGCAACGCTGGTCAGCGATTCGCAAACGCTCCCGACGCGATTGTCGCCCCGGGTCGCATTGAACATCGTCCGCCTCGCTGCAGCACTGGTGCACGAGCGAGGTTATCCCCTGACGCTGCGCTTCTCACGCGCTGGCGACCTGGCAAGCCTGTGTATCGATCGAAGCGAAGCTGCAGGCGAAAGCGTGACGCTCCTGTTGCCCAAAGTCGTCGCGCCCAGCGGCGGATGTCTAGAGACCATCGCGCGGTGGTCCCAGCTCGCTCTGGAGCGCCACGACGGAAAAATCGTACTCAATTGGCCCATTCCCCCGCAGGGAGGGTGGCCGGGCAACACGCCGAACAGCTGAGCCCGGGTTTGGCGCGACACTCGGCCTCGGACGCAGGCCCGGCAGCCGTGTTCCTCTTGCCACCTGCAGGCGCGCCCAGTACACCGGCCCAGTCATGTCGTCAGAAACCGACCGCTCTTTGATCGAGGCCGCTTTCGAAAATCGCGAATTGCTTTCCCAAAGTGCGACGCGACAGGCCGTCCTCGACACGATCGCCAAGTTGGACGCTGGCGAGCTCCGTGTCGCCACCCAACAGGGTCCCGGTGAGTGGACCACCAACGCGTGGGTCAAGCAGGCGGTATTGTTGTACTTTGGCGTCACCTCGATGGAGCGTTGGGACTGCCCACCCTTCGAGTTCTACGACAAGATCCCGCTCAAGCGAGGCCTCGACAAGGCAGGGGTACGCGTGGTCCCCCCCGGCACGGTTCGCTACGGCGCTCACGTCGAGTCGGGCTGCATCGTGATGCCCGGCTACGTGAACATCGGTGCGTACGTGGCCACAGGCACGATGGTCGACACCTGGGCAACCGTCGGTTCCTGTGCCCAGGTGGGCAAGAACGTTCACCTCTCGGGCGGTGTCGGCCTCGGCGGCGTGCTCGAGCCCCCTGGTGCGCAACCGGTGATCATCGAAGACGGCGCGTTCATCGGTTCTCGTGCGATCGTGGTCGAAGGCGTGATGGTCGAAAGTGAAGCGGTCATCGGCGCTGGCGTTACCCTGACCGCATCGACGCCGATCGTCGACGTGACGGGGAGCGAACCGGTGGAGTTACGGGGGCGGGTCCCAGCACGCAGCGTGGTCATTCCCGGCATGCGTCCCAAACGATTCCCCGCGGGAGAATTCATGGTGCCCTGCGCGTTGATCATCGGCCAACGCAAAGCCAGCACGGACAAGAAGACGAGCCTGAATGAGGCGCTGCGAGACTTCAACGTATCGGTCTAATCGCCGGGCCTGGTCAACAACGGCCGTTCGCGTCGGGCTGGCGTGCCTGCTGCCCGTCATTGCGTGCGAATCACGCTCAACGCCAACCGTCCCGCCAGTACCGAGCGCGACAGCCTCGGCGAGCGCTCCTCCCGCAGTCCCCGAGCAGAACCTCTTCCAACCAGGTGAAATCACCAAAGCGCTCGACCGGCTGCTAGCACCGTTACCCAAACCGGTTCGGATCCTCACCATCACCGTACTTCCCACGCAGATGGTGCTTCAGGTCCAAAACGCAGCGGTACCAACAGAAGTACACCAGTACACATATCGGCAGGGTTCCGTTTCTGGACCGCAGAAGGTCAAGCTCCTCGGCAAGGGGAATCTCAAAGACAACCTGTTTCGTCTCAGAGCAGCGGATCCCCGCGTCGCCGAGGAGGCGCTGGACAAAGTCCGGGCCCAGCACAAACATCCCGTCGACAAATTGGTCATGATTCGCAACCTGCCCGAGTCGATGGACATTCAGTTTCGGGTACACTTGCGCACCCCGGAAGGCGAACTGGTGATTGCGGTCGACAAGACTGGACGGATCTTGGGACCAATTGACGTCGCGCCGACGCCCTCCGAGTGACGGAAGGCACACCCAATTCTCCCAGCTCAATACTCGACGACGCTCCTCCCCAACGCCGACCAACACACGCGACCCCGAAAGCACGACGTCAAGTGCGGCAAAGGCGCATTGACCGGGACCGCAGCGGATCGGATCCTAGCAAGGAAGTCTCTCCGTGACCCCTACCAAGAAAAACGCAAACTCGACGGACGCCGTTCACGCGGGCACCGAGTCACGGCGTGCGCACAACACGCTGGCTCCGTCGATTGCTCAAACCGCGACGTTCACTTTCGAAAACACCGCGGACTTGGTTCAGTACATGCGTGGCGAGGATTCGGATCCGGAACGCGAAGAGTACGGTCGCTACAGCAACCCAACCGTACGCGAACTCGAAAAGCGCCTGGCTGCGTTGGAGCATGCGGACGACGCCGTCGCATTCTCCAGCGGCATGGCTGCCATCACGACGGCGGCTTTCGCATTGCTCAAGGCCGGCGAACACGTCGTGCTCTTCAACGACTGCTACCGCCGTACGCGTCAATTCGTTCGCAAGACACTGAGCGACTTCGGCGTGACGCACACCACCGTGCCGGCCGGTGACATCGACGCACTGGCAGCAGCGATTCGTCCGGAAACGCGGCTGGTCATCACGGAATCGCCCACGAACCCCTACTTGTTCTGCGTTGATCTCGAGCGCGTCGTCGCCGTCACGAAGGCACATCGCCGGGTCAAGGTGATGATCGATTCCACCTTCGCGACTCCAGTGAACTACAACCCGTTGCGTTTTGGCGTCGACTTGGTCGTTCACTCGGCGACCAAGTATCTGGGTGGTCACAACGACGTGCTCGGAGGGCTGATCGCAGGACCGAGCCATCTCACGTCACTGCTTCACGAAACGCGCGGCGTACTCGGCGCGGTTCTGGATCCGCATGCGGCTTTCTTGATAGGTCGCGGCCTCAAGACGCTCAATCTGCGCGTCCGCCAGCAAAACGACACGGCGCAACGTTTGGCCACCTACCTCGAGAATCACCCGAAGGTGGAAAGGGTGTTCTACCCTCAGCTCGAAAGCCATCCATCCCACGAGGTCTGCCGCTCGCAAATGCGGGGCGGTGGGGGGGTAGTGAGCTTCATCGTCAAAGGCGGGGTGGACGCCGCCTCACGCGTGGTCGATGGATGCAAGATCGCCAAAATCGCGGCGTCGCTGGGTGGAGTCGAGACGCTCATCGAACAGCCGCGCTACATGAGCTTCTTCGAATTGGACGATGCTCAACTGGCAGAGGTCGGCATCGATCCGGCGCTGATCCGCCTGAGCGTCGGCATCGAGGATGCGGATGACGTGATTGGCGACATCCTCAGCGCGCTCGAATTCGCATGACCGTCGAGGAACGATGTTCCTCGGCCCCCCAAACGTCGACCACTCAAAACGCGGGTGTGTCGACATGAGAGCCAAACACCTCGCGCAGCACGTCGCAAATCTCTTGCTGGGTTGCGTACACCCGCGCAGCGGCAATGATCGGGGGAACGAGGTTGAGATCCGAGACGGCAGCCGCGCGCACCGACGCAAGCGCGACCGCAACGTCCGCCTCACTCCGCTGGGCTTTGACCTGTGCCAACGCCGTGCGTTGATCCTGCTCCACCGTGGGATCGATCTCGAGCGTAGGTATCTTGTCCCCTTCCCCGCTCGCGTAGCGGTTGAGCCCAACTACGACTCGTTCGCCTCTCTGTAGCTGGCGCTCGAATTCGTAGGCGCTGCGCGCAATCTCACGCTGGGGGTACCCCTGCTCGACCGCCGCCAACATGCCACCCATGCGATCGATCTCGTCGATGTAGGCGAGCGCCCGACGTTCGAGTTCGTCTGTCAGCCATTCGACGTAGTAGCTTCCGCCCAACGGATCGACGACATTGGCCACGCCAGTTTCGTGAGCGATGATCTGCTGAGTGCGGAGCGCTATCGTCACTGCTTCCTCGGTCGGCAGCGCGTAGGTCTCGTCGAGAGAATTGGTGTGCAACGACTGAGTCCCACCGAGCACCGCTGCCAACGCCTGAATCGCCACACGAGCCACGTTGTTGTGGGGTTGCTGTGCCGTCAACGACACGCCGGCGGTCTGGGCGTGCGTACGCAGCTTGAGGCTTGCTTCCTTCTTGGCACCGAACCGTTCCTTCATGAAACGAGCCCACATGCGCCGCGCCGCACGAAACTTGGCGATCTCCTCGAAGAAGTCGTTGTGCACGTCGAAGAAGAAGCTGAGCCGAGAAGCGAACTCATCAACCGCCATGCCACGTTCTACCCCCGCCCGAACGTATGCCAACCCATCGGCAAGAGTGAACGCGAGCTCTTGCACCGCCGTAGCTCCGGCCTCGCGAATGTGGTAGCCACTGATCGACACCGAGTTGAAGCGAGGCAGCTCTTTGGTGCAGAATTCAATGGTGTCCGCGACGAGACGCATCGCCGGCTTGGGCGGCACCAACCAAGCATGCTGCGCGATGAACTCTTTGAGGCAGTCGTTCTGAATCGTCCCGCCAATCTGCTCGCGAGCGACGCCACGGCTGTCGGCAAGCGCGACGTAGAACGCCAACAGCACGATGGCTGGACCGTTGATCGTCATAGACGTCGTGATGCGGTCGAGGGGAATGGAATCGAACAGCACATCCATGTCCCGCAAAGTGTCCACAGCGACACCACATCGACCGACCTCGCCGAGCGACCGCGGGGAATCCGAGTCGTACCCCATCAAAGTGGGGAAATCGAAAGCGGTCGACAACCCAGTCTGCCCCTGATCGACCAGAAATCGAAAGCGCTGATTCGTTTGCTCTGGTGTGCCAAATCCGGCGAACATACGCATCGTCCACAACCGCCCACGGTACATGTTCGGTTGCACGCCACGTGTAAACGGGTACTGCCCAGGGAGACCCAACTCGATTGAATAGTCGCCACGGCTGTCCAACGGCGTCGCGAGATCGGGCACTTCAACCCCACTCCAGGTGGTGAATTGCGAGGCACGGGGCGTCAAACGGGTGTTGGCGCGCGCCAGTTCCGCGGCACGCCACTTTCCTACGGCCTCGCGCAATTGCTCGAGATCCGCAGGCGTCTCACCGCCGGCGGTGAAGTCGTCCGAGCCGACTTTCGTGCGCGTTTCGTCATTCATCGATCACCTGCTGTTCCTGGACTGCCTTCGGCGTTTGCCCTCAGTCGCCCAGGGCTCTTTTCAGCCTAAATCACTCCGAACGATTCGGCTACCACGCCTGTCGTCCACGCCTGCGGCCATCGCGTTTGTGCAGGACGTGGACGGGAATCCGCGCAGCACCCCATTGCTGTCGTTCTGAGTCTGGGGTGCACAGGGACCTACTCTGCGCGTACTCGGATCGATGCGCGCATCGGCGCGCCAAGTCGCAGTCCGCAAGGCCCTCGACGACCGACACGGGGCCCGACATTGCAGTGGAGCGACTGGCGACCATTCCCATGGATCAGAGACGAAGCAGGTCGACACCGTCGCGCCCGAGGACTAGGGTGACTGGTTGCATCGCACGCCTCTCGATCGGCCTGGTCCTCGCAACAACTTCATGCGCGACGACCGACATCTTGCCGTCGTGCACTGCTCGATAGACTCCTGTGTTGTTCCGAAGCCCAAACTGCCGCACCATCGCCCCCCGCCACAGACCACTCACGCGATGGGCCCTCGCCTTACTGCTGAGCGCATGTTCGAGTTCCCCCTCGCCCTCGACACGAACACCTGACCAGGCGGGGCAAGACACCTCGAGAACGAAACGGGCCGAGAACGCCTCGACGAGTTCGGTCCCCGAAGCGCAGCGCCCGACCCCCGCGCAAAGCGTGATCAGACTCGAGCCTGGGGCGATGACGACCCAAGGGTTCGGAACCGAGAACCCGCTCATTGTCGTGACGGCCTCGCCTGCGCGCAACTGGATGGTGTTGTGCCAAGCCCGACAAGACACCGACGGCAACGGACGGGTGTCCGTGTCTGTTGGTCCTACAGGTGAACTCGAGGGCGACGCCCTCCAGACGTACTTCGTCGCGGCAGACAGCAGGGAGACTCGGATTCGGCAGTTCCTGGGCAACGATCCTTCCGGGCGCTATGTCGCCTATCGCACCGAAAACGAGCTGTGGTTACTGGACACCGTGACCAACAACCAGATCGATTTGGCTGCCAACGGGGCTGAAACGACGGATGACGGACAGTCTTTCACGACCCATCGCGCACTGAGCTTCGGCCCACGCGGGCGAAGCGTTGCGTACCTGCGTACGGTTTCCGGAGAAACGACCGTGGTCGTCCGCGACTTGGTCAGCGGCGAGCAACGTGAACATCCGGTGGGTAGTGGTCTCGTTGGCAGGTTGAGTTTCGAACCGGACGGCGATTTCATTCGCCTGGATGTGGTCCTGGCCGACTCCAACGGCAACGGTCGAGTGCAATGGCCCTTTCCACCGGCGAAGGACAAGAGCGGACCTTGTGCAGGGCCAATCCCCCGCTACAACGTCTGGCAGTTCCCCGGGGATGAGTCGAAACCACGTCTGCTACGGCTTTCAACGGGTGAGCTGATCGACGCGCCGGGTTTCGTGATGACCGTCGGCGAAAACATCGTCGTGCGCAACGACACGGCTGAGCTGCGCCTGCTAACCCCATCTGGTGAACGGAGAAAGATCAGCTCCGACACGTGCAATGCACGCGTACTTCACGCCGACGCCAAACGTGAGACGGTCGTCTTCGGCTGCGCGGGGGCTTATGGGGCGCGGCGTGACATCTTCCTTCGTACTCCGACCGCCAGGAAACACTTGAACGTCGACATTGCCGCCTTCGAACAAGACACACGATTCGATGGCTACCCCGACTGGTTGGCACTGTACCCACACAACGACAGCACGCTGCTCAACCTCGAAGACGGCGAACTGTACAAACTTCCAGAGGGTAGCCGTACGTTGGCGACGTTCACCACGAACGCGCTCGTAGACGATGGCGGCAAGTTACTGTTTGCTCACCTGGACGGAGCGGACACCAAACCAAAGCTCCATTGGACGGCGACGAATCGCACTCGGAAACCGCTGGAGCCGTTGCTGATCGCGTTGCCGCTGATAGCGCTGGGGGAGGAGTTGTTCGACATCGAGCACCGGCGCTGGCTGGGTCGGTTCAGCCAGACCCCGCTCGCCGTGTCCAGCGACGGACGCGGGTTGATACCACGCCGTCCAGGGACAGACCGGCGACTTGCTCTCGGCCCCGTGCAGTGGGAGGCGGCAGCCCGTTGATGTTTCACCAGCCCTCTCGGACAGGCGAGCGGCCGAATCGTGGTTACGCAGATCGCTCCGACATTCGCTGGTAGGCACTTCAGTCGTCCAGGGCGCCAATGTACGCAACGGTGTTGCACACTGGAGGGAAGCCGCACTCGTGTAAACCAAGGGCCCACGCCATCTCCGGTGGGCTGACTGCGGGTTGCAGCGTTGGCGCCTGTCCAGCGTCATCGTCACGCAAGTCGACAGCGGCGCGGAGAGGGGCTAGCTTTGGACGTGATACCTGCAAACTGAAGCCTCCCCGATCCGATTGGGCTGTAGCGAACACGGTCGCCTGTGGCGCACCGTGGGAAGGCGTGCTTCGGTTCAGCAGTATCAGCGAATACTCAACTCTTGACTTGAAACCGGTACGGGGAGCAGAAGCAGTGAAGCAAAGGAAGTATCCGCGCGTTGCAACGTGCGCGTTGACGTTGGCGATGGTCGGTTGTGGGAGCACGGATTCGGGAGAGGGTCGCGAGAACCCACCGCGAGTGGCCGTGTCGAGCCAACAAGCCGCGTTGACAGCACAGGAGAATACCGAACAGGCCTTGCGCGGGGTGCTCGACGCGGGTGGGTTCCTTGCCGACTCGGCAACACTCGCCGAAGGCCTCGATTCCGCGTTTGGGGGCGGCGGAGACTGCGCGACGATAACCGCCTGCGCCGTCAACGAGCCCTGTGATCCACCGGTAGAAACGGAGTGCGAAGGCGACTCGCTCTCCGTGGACGATCTGGAGGAGACCCGCCAAGAACTCCACGAAGCCCTCGACGAATTGGTCAGCTTTCTGCGCGACGAGATCTTCATCGACGACAACCTGGAATCGGACGACGGCACCTACTCCGTATACCTGTTGCCCGAATCGCTATTCTGTGACCGTGGCGAAGGCGACAGCTCGACGGCAGATACCTCTGGCGCCGAGCCGTTGCCCGACGCCGAACTGCCCATCGCGGATGAACTCGCCGACGACGAGATCAGCGTCGATGACGACTGCGCGGTCGACTACGCCACGCTTCAGCCGCGCCTGCGACTGAGCTCACCGGGCGATGGCGACATCGACGTCGACGTCCTGCTCACTGAGGACAAGAGCAACCCGATCAGTTTACAGCTATACCACGACCGAGTCGGCGCGACCTGGGACCTCGGGGAGTTCAAGAAGACGCTGGAAAGCGCCGGTCAGGAACTCGACGGTGTCGAGACGTTCGAGGGCAAACTCGGCGTGGAGCTCGTGAGGCTCGGCTCGCTCGACTACGCACTACGCGCGAACGTCCTGCAAGACGTTCACGTCGTCGGAGGGGACCCCGGCGAAGAAATCGAAGTGCTCCTTGCCGCATCGAGTCCAACCCTGGAGCTCGAGTTCAACGGCAACGACAAGACCGTATCGGGTGCTGTCAACTACGGCGCCCTCAACGTCATCGCTCCGCTCTCGATGTTCATGGGAGACGACGAGGCCTACGACGACCAAGGCAACCTGCTGCCGCCAAAACAGTACACCGGCATGATAGACGCCGTGCTGGGCGGACTGAACGCCAGCCTCACTTTTGATGGCAACACTGACGCAATCACGATTGAAAACGTCGGCCTGGGCGACGTGACCAGCACCGTGATGCACGACGGCGACGAGATCCTCGCACTCGATGTGAATCCCGACGACGACCGACGTTTCGACGTAACAGTCGAGTCCACCGGCGACTCTTCTGGTACTCTGGCATTCTCGCCCACTCTGGACGTCAGCCTGGCGATGAACTTCGCGAACCTGCAAGACCAAGTGGACGACATTCCTGGTTTCATGCTCTCCGATACGATTCGCCTTTGGTTCGAGGGCAACAACCCAACCATCGAGGTTGGAGAGGAGCAGCTCGAAGTCGTGTCCGGCACCCTGCACCTGGACAGCGCAAGTGAGCCGGCAACGAACGTGACCGTCGAGGCGGGGATGTGCCTGGCGGAAGCGCCGGAATCCGACATGGAGCCGGCCAGCCTGGCCGAAGGTTTCGCCGCAACCACCTGCCAATAGGCTCGCCTGAGCCGTCCTCGGCCTTCACGCGGCTCGAGCTCGGCGGCGCGCGGCCGCATGGAAAACCTGATGCGACCTTCGGAGGGCCCGACGCAAAACAATGCGCGTCGGGCCCTTCGTTCGTTCGTTCGACGCGACGTGGCGTGAAATCGCAACCGAGGCTGGTCAGGCCGGACTGGGCCAGCGCCGCGGGACTTGCAGAAGCACACACTTCGCGACAGGCACATCAACGATATGGTTGGACCGCCCCGAAAGGTTGGCATCGCGCTGGCGTCGGGGTTACTTTGTGTGGGTTGACTGATCGCGGGCGCATTTCCGCGGTCCACTCTTCACGCCCACATTTTCGATCGGTGTTCGACACTCGCTTTCATGTCTGAAGACCTCACCCCCACGCTGCGATTCCTCGTCGTCGACGACGAGCCGCTCATGGTCAACCTGTCACGCCGAGTCTTGGAGGACATGGGAGCAACGACCATCGAGTCGGCGCCGGACGGCGCAGCTGCATTGGAGTTGCTGCGCCGGAATCCCGAAGACACGGACATCGTGCTTTGCGACCTGAACATGCCGGAAATGGATGGTGTCGAGTTGACTCGCCACATGGCGGAAAGCGGCTTTCGCGGTGGCATCATCTTCCTGAGCGGCGAAGAAGATGGGCTGCTTCGCGCCGCACGCCAAATCGCGGAGGCGCACCGTTTGAACGTGCTCGGGACCTTGCAGAAGCCGGACATCGTCCAGCCTCTGCGCTCGGCGATCCTCAAGTACCGGCCCTCCACTCCCCGCCGATCAGATTCATCGGGCCCGCAAGTCACCGCTGAAGAACTTGGAGAGGCTCTGGGGCGCGGCGAGATCTTGCTGCACTACCAGCCTCAGCTCGATGTTCACACCGGTGCCGTTTACGCGGTCGAGGCCCTGGCTCGCTGGGAGCATCCGGTACACGGCCTGCTCGCCCCTTGGAAGTTCATTCCGCTCGCCGAACAAACCGGCCAGATAGAAGAGCTCACCGACCAAGTCCTGCTACAGGCCTTCCGCCAGTTGTCGGCCTGGCGCGCTCGAGGCTTACACCTCCAGATGGCTGTCAACGTCCCGATGCAATGCTTCGAGCACTTGCCCTTTGTCGATTCCCTCGCCAAGGCCGCAAAGGATGAGTCGATCAATTTGGAGCACCTCACGTTGGAGGTGACCGAGAGCCAACTGACGCGCGACTTGGCGCGGTCGTTGGAAGTCCTGGCGCGACTACGGATCAAGCGTGTCTGTCTGGCCATAGACGACTTCGGAACCGGGTATTCTTCAATGCAGCAGCTGAAACAGCTGCCTGTTCAGGAACTGAAGATCGACCGCGGCTTCGTTTCCGGCGCAACCTACGATCAGAAGACCCGAGCCATCCTAGAGAGCAGTGTCGCCTTGGCTCAGAAGCTCGGTCTGCGCACCGTCGCCGAGGGCGTGGAGACCGAAGAGGAGCTGACACTGGTCAGGGATCTCGGTTGCACGCTGGTTCAAGGCTTCTACTTCACGAGACCCCTCTCAGCAGCGAACCTGGAACGCTGGCTCGAGGAACGCGGTCAGCCCCTGACGGCGTAGTTTCGCGCAGTTGCCCTGCGTCGTCCGCCCATCACGACCTTTGGCGACGGAGCCGCCGACCTGTTCGCTCTCGCTGCTCGTCGTTGGCGCTCCTGGTTCGGTCCCAGCGCCGAACTCCGGCTCCACTGATCACTCGACGTGAGCACCGCCGCCAACAGGCCGGCGGCACTCACGATGTCTTGCTACAGCTTCAATCGCCCGAGGGAGCCTGCGCCGGGAAGATTCCCTTGGAGCGCGCACGGTCACAACCACGGCTGACACCAGTGACGCCCGTATCCGTCTTGACGATCTTGAACTCCACGCGACGATTCTTTTCCCAGGCCTGGGGATTGCTGGCGTCATCGACAGGGCAGAACTCGCCATAGCCCTGGTGGATCAGTCGCTTGGCGTCGATGCCACGCTGGATGAGCGCCTTGACGACGGACTCGGCACGCGCCTGGGTCAGCCGCAGGTTGTGCTCATCGGTCGCGCGTTCATCCGCATGACCCGCGACTTCGACCACCTTGAACTCAGGGTGATGGTGCAAAGTCGCAACCACCGCTTTGATGATCGGGAACGACTCGGGCAGGATCTCGGAACTGTTCGTCGCGAACAAGATCTTGTCTAGGATCACCAGGTCGTTGCCTTCGAGGAGAATGCGCCCCTTGTCTGGGCAGCCATCTTCGTCCTCGTGCCCGTTGTAGGTTTCCGGATCGTTCGGGCACTTGTCATCGACATCGAGGATCTGGTCGCGATCGTTATCGATGTCCGGACAGCCATCTTCGTCCTCGAAGCCGTCCTTGTCCTCGGGATCGTTGGGACACTGATCGTCGACGTCGAGGATACCATCCTTGTCGTTGTCGGGATCGGGACACCCGTCTTCATCCTCGAATCCGTCGATGTCCTCGGGCTGATCGGGGCACTTGTCGACCGAGTCGAGAATGCCGTCCCCGTCGCGATCGCCATCGCCGCCCTCGGGGCAGCCGTCCTCGTCCTCATCGCCGTCGATGTCTTCAGGGATGTTCGGGCAACGGTCGTCGACATCGAGAATGCCGTCCTTGTCGTTGTCGGGATCGGGACACCCGTCCTCATCTTCGAAGTCGTCGAAATCCTCGGGCTCGTCCGGACACTGGTCCTCGTCGTCGAGATAGCCATCGCCGTCGCGGTCGCCAATCGACGGCTCGAAGATGAAGCCCATGAACAGGCGCAGATCCGCCGCCTGGTAGCCCTTGGAGTAAGTGCGCCGCCCGGCGCCGAGCGCGAGGTAACTGTTCTTCTCGATGAACAGCTTCACGCCCCCGACGACTTCTTCCGACAGCTTCTGCTCGTCCGCCGATTGGTCGTCGAGGAGGTATGTTCCATAAGTCTCCCCAACGAGCTCGAACGCGTCGCCGGCACGCCACCCCAACCCGAAGTTGAACGTTCCGAGATTGCCGTGACGCACCGCACCCTCTGCCAAGGTGTTAGCCCCAAACCCGGCATTGTCGCCGGTGTGGCCTCGGTAGCCGACGTTCAACGCGGCCCGCAACCCGGACTCGCCAAATCGGTGCTCGAGCGCCAGCTTCGGCCAGAACCAAACCCCGGGGTCGCCACCGAGATTCTTGGATGCATCGCCAATGGGCAGACCGACCTGTCCAATCAGGGCGACGCCGATGGTCTTGTCGACGCGAGTCAGTCGCCACTTGGCGTGCAACGCAAGGGAGCTGATCGATTGCTGGTCGAGAGCGATCGTGTTGTAGTTCATGCCCTGAATTGGCTGAACGGTGTACGCGGGATCGCCCGTCATCAGGATCACGGGGACTTCGATACCCAGCACCAGCTTGTTGAGTATGCCGTAGTTGAACGAGAACGTTCCCTGCATCGAGTTCTCGACGAGTGCGGGCACCCCAATCGCGCCGCCCATCGGGAACGCTCCGTCGGTCGCTTCGCAAAGCCCTTTTTCGCAAGGAACGTCGTCATTGCCGATCGCTTCGTCGTCGTTCGTCGTGCGCAGCAGGTGCCGCCCGTAATCGAGCACCATGCCAAAACTGATACTGCCGTGACCGAGGATGTCCGTGCCGTCAGTGGTGACCAAGCCCTTGGAGTCGTGCGCCGGGCGAAACAGGTGGGTATCCATCCCACCTTCTTGCGGCCCCACCCGAGTCTCCTCCTGAGCCTGTGCCGGCAGCGTGGCGAACAGGCAAATCAGAAAGGTGAAACCGACGACCCAGCACCGACTTTGCAACATAGAGTTCTCCGCAGCCACGAGGTGAGCGGACGCTAACATTGCAGAAATCGGGCGTCAATTGAGGTAGGAACGCGATGAGACGCAGTGCCCGGAGCAAACCGCCCCCCGGTCCCTCGGTGGTGGCTCCCCAAGACCCCGAGATGCCTGCTAGGCTCTACCCGCCGGAGGCCCGCCGAGGTGAGACACGCCTGCGTCACAATTGCCATTCTAGCGCTGCCAGCACTCGCCTACGCCGAGACGCCGCTGCCCCTATCGGGCCACTGGCAAGCTTCGCCGATGACCATTCAGTGGGCAGTCGGCAGCTGGGGCCCCGCGTGCGGCCCCCGGCCCGCGAACGGCAGTCAGCCTGGTGGTCCCATCCACATCACGCAAAATCGAAATGAGCTGTCGTTTTCCGGTCCAGGAAAGCAGTACTCGAGTGGCTCGTGCTGGGATCCGCACCCAGGGTTGCAGCGGGTGAGTCACGCAGCGGGCACCCGAAACTGGAGTAGCCTCTGCAAGTCCGAAACGAACGGACGCAAGGCCACCGTCCAGACGACGCTGACCGCCAGCGACGATACGATCCGCTTCGACGAGACCGGGAAGTTCATCTTCAACGCGAAGGACCAAGCGTGTACGGCGAGCTCGCGACGAACACGCACGTATCGTCTGGTCCAACGGGATCCCGTCGGCGAGACCCAAGTCGCCATGGCACTGGACCCCGGACCCGGACCTTCTCGATGCAAGACACCGGGCGCCGCGACGGCGCTGACCATCACGTCCAACGTGGCACTGGCCAAAGCTGGACAGCGATTGCAGCTCGAAGCACGAGGGCAGGACAGCGGGGGCTGCAAAACCCAAGGCGCGATCAAGTGGGCACTCGGGAAGACCGTACCAGGAATCGAGATCGGAGCTGATGACGGCCTATTGGTGCTGTCCGCTGACGCTCCTGAAGGAGACCTCGAAGTCGTTGCGAGCTCGGGAACAGCCCTCGAACGGCTCCGTGTTCAGGTGGTATCGAAAGAACGCTACGAGCAGTTGCTCGACGGTGAACGCAACGGGGTAATGAGCACCACCGACGGCATTGCCGGAGACCTTGCGTCATCGACAGTCGAAAGCGGGGTTGCCGTCGCCGAGGATCGAGCCACCCGCCGCAAGTATTGGTTCGCCGCCCTGCTCGCACTCACGGCGAGCACCCTCGCCATGGTGGGTGCGGTGGTCATGCGACAAGTCCGTCACGGCCATCCAAGCCGCGACAACGCCCCCGGCGAGGATCAGCAAAAGACAGCAGGTCACGACGCGGCCACTCAGCGTTTGGAGCGCAAGATTTGCCCCACCTGTGGTTCGATGTATGGTACCGAGGCCGGGTTCTGCGGAAAAGACGGCAGCTTCCTCGTACAAGCAAACTAGTACCGACGAAGACGCGACCGAAGATCTCTGCGACCCTCCCTTGGTCCTTCGGTGAGGTAGCGCTATAAGGAGAGTCTACGCTCGCAGCGGGCTCGGCGTGGGTATCGAAGTGCCGAGCAAGGACAGTCCTTCATGAGAGTTACGTGTGAATCGTGTGGTGCCCAGTACAACCTTCCGGACGAAAAGGTTCGTGGCCGGCGCGCCAAGGTACGCTGCAAGAAGTGCTCGGCGAGCATCGTCGTTGACGGCACCGTTGCGGCATCAGAAGACGACGCTGGCGGTGACGATCACGGCTTCGAAGACGACGACGAAGCCACTCAGGTCATGCAATCACCGCTGTCGGCGCTGAGTGACGCGGGAGCCGGCGACGCCGGTGGAGAAGTCGATCCCGACTCGTGGACGGTAAATTTGTCCGACGATGACCAACGACAATTGACCACGGACGAAATCGTCAAAGGGTGGCTGTCGGGTGACGTTCCACAGGACGCTTTCCTGTGGCAAGACGGCATGAGCGACTGGCTCGGTGTCCTCGAAGTCCCGCGAATCGCAGACCGGATCAAGGCCCAAGAGGCCAAGGCTGCGCCGGCCCCGATTGCGGCGCCCACGCCAGCGCTCGGCTCAGCGCCGAAGGCAGCAACCCCCAATCCCCCGTTCGCGACGCTGAGCAAGAAGGAACCGTCGAACCCCGCCGCGACGCGCCAGGCGCGCCCCGCAACCTTTGACCTGTTTGGTCCACCTCGCAGTCTGCAAAGAGACTCGACGCCCCACGCTGCACAAGAACCGAAACATCCTCCCGTGGGAGCTTCCAACGAGAACTCCGTGTTGTTCTCGCTCGACGCGCTCAAGGCGGCAGCCGGGCAACAGTCATCGTCCCGCCCTCCAGAATCGCGGGTGAGTGAGGACATCCTGACGATGGGCGGTCTCGATACGCTGGGGAGCCCACTGAGCGCCCCACTCATCGAGGTGATCCCGACAGCACCCGCCGTGATGGCCCCTGCCGCACAGGTCGCCGCACCGGTTACCCAGACTGCCCCTCAGGCCCCGGAGAAGAAAACTCCTGTCTGGGTGTGGGGCGCAGGCGCCGCGGCAATCTTGCTGGCCGGTTTCTTTGGCGGGCGGATGATGATGGCGCCAGAGCCGACACCAGAGGTCCGCACTGCGACGACCACCGAGAGCACCGCCGACCCGGCAGCGGCCGCAGCCGAAGAGGAAGAGGCCAAGAAGAAGGCCGAAGAGGAAGAAGCCAAGAAGAAGGCCGAAGAGGAAGAAGCCAAGAAGAAGGCCGAAGAGGAAGAAGCCAAGAAGAAAGCCGAAGAAGAGGCCAAGAAGGCCCAGGCCGGCTCGGGCAGCGGGCACTCCGGCAGTGGTACCAGCAGTGGCAGCTCCGGCAGTGGTAGCGGCAGCTCCGGCAGCGGTAGCTCCGGTAGCGAGAGCTCCGGCAGCAAGAGCGGCTCGAGCAGCGGCGGTTCCAGCGCGCCTGGGCCCTTCAACGTGGGTGCAGCCAAGTCCGCACTCTCAGCGGCGGCGGGCAAAGCCAAACTGTGCAAGAAGCCGGACGGCCCCACCGGATCCGGCAAGGTTCAAGTTACGTTCGCACCGAGCGGACGTGTCACGAGCGCCAACGTCGTGAGCGGCCCGTTCGGTGGCACCTCGGTCGGCGGTTGTGTGGCGCGCGCATTCCGTTCTGCTCGGGTCCCGGCATTCAGCGGCTCGTCGACGACCGTCGCCAAGAGCTTCAGCATCAAGTAGTCGACGCGCCGACTTCTGGATGAGAGCTCGCGATTCGCGAACTCTCATTCGATGTAACGGAGAATGGAGTCGAGAAGACGACCGCAACGGGGGCTCCCCTTCTTGCTCGGGCAAGGCGCAAAGCGACCGCAAGAGAAACGAGAAGTACCGAGGCAGCAGCGCGCCCGAGCCTGCGATTGCTGAAGCCCTCTCCCCGAACGATGCCGCACGCCCCCGCCGGGGTGTGCAGCAGGTACTTGGCATAGGTGAATCTACGGGACGACCGCCACGGGCCGTTCAAGTGTGCCCAGCAGCGCAGGTCGCGGCGAGGCGTTCGGCCAGCCGCGTGAAGCGTTGCTCTTTGCGTACTTCGCTCAACGCCAGCGCGATTGCCCGGGGATCAGCGACGAGCACGCAGAGCTTCCGGCCTCGGGTCACTGCGGTGTAGAGCAGATTGCGGGACAGCATGGGGAAATGCGCTGTCAGAAAAGGCACCACGATCGCTGAGTATTCGCTGCCCTGGCTCTTGTGAATCGTCGTGGCGTAGGCCAACGTCAAATCATCGAGTTCAGCGTCTCGGTACGACACCTCTCGCCCGTCGTAGTCGACGAGCAACTGGCGCTCCTCGGTATCGACTGAGGCAATGAAGCCCAAGTCGCCGTTGAACACTTCCTTGTCGTAATCGTTGCGCAGTTGCATCACCCGATCGCCCGCGCGAAATGCCTGGCCCGAGCGCTGCAGCGCGGCTCCAATTGGATTGAGCCGTTGCTGCAAGCGCTCGTTGAGGCTCTGGGTGCCGCTGGCCCCCTTGTGCATCGGACACAGCACTTGGATGTCCTGCCCCGGCTTGAGACCGAACCGCTTGGGGATCCGGTCGATGACCAGATGCTCGACGGTCTTCGCCGCCTGCTCCGCGTCGTTACGCGCGATCACGAAGAAGTCGGCGTCTGTCACGTCCGCAGCAGGGGCGATCGGGGCTTCACCGGCCAAGATCGCGTGTGCGTTGCGAATGATCAAACTACCGTCACCTTGGCGAAATACGTGCTCGAGGCGAACGACTTGCACGACACCACTGTCGATCAAGTCACGCAAAACCGCGCCTGGCCCCACGGATGGCAGCTGGTCGACATCACCCACGATGACGACACGCGCGGGATCAGGAACGGCCTGGAACAACGAGTCGGCCAAGGGCAAGTCGACCATCGATGCCTCGTCGATGATGATGGCCTGCGCATCGATGGGCTTCTCCCTACCGCGTTGAAAGCGGCGCAACTTCGGATCGAACTCGAGCAGCCGGTGCAGGGTCACCGCCGATGCACCCGTTGCCTCGGTCAAACGTTTGGCCGCTCGTCCCGTCGGCGCCGCGAGTTGCGTCGTCAAGCGAGCGCCCCGAAACACCTGCAGCACGGCACGAACGATGGTCGTCTTACCGACACCCGGACCGCCGGTGATCACGACGACCTTGTGCTGCGCGACGGCTTCGATGGCCGCACGTTGGGCAGGCGCGAGCGAGATGCCCTGCGAACGCTCGAACGTCACCAAGGCTTCCGCAGCCCCATCGAGCCCCGGTGCTCCAAACTCGCTGATGCGCTGAACCTCACCAGCAAGACTGACTTCAGCGCTATGCAACACCGCCAGATAGACGCGCTCTTCGTCGACGACGACGCGACCCGACGCCCACAGCGCATCGATGGCCACCTCCACGAAGGTCGCGTCGATGTCGAGCAAGCCCGCAACGGCGGACTCCAACTCGCCGCGCGGAGCGTAGACGTGGCCTTGTTGGCGCAGCACGTGAAGCTGATGGTGGACCCCCGCCTGAGCACGCTCCGGATGGTCCTTGTTGATCCCCAGGCTCGCAGCAATCCGGTCGGCGGTCTTGAAACCGATCCCGCTGACTTCCATCGCCAGCCGGTACGGGTTGGATTGCAGGACCTCCGCTGCCGAATCCCCATATCGGTCGATGAGTCGCCGGGCTAGATGACCGGGGACGCCGTGAGTCTGCAGCAGTAGCATCAACTGACCGAGCCCACGCTGCTCCTTCCAATAGCCTTGGATCTCGGTGATGCGCCGCTTGCCCAACCCGGAAACCTCCGCCAAACGCTCCGGTGAGGTGTCCAACACCTCGAGCGTGTGCAAGCCAAAAGCTTCCACGATCCTGCGGGCATAGCCCGGCCCAATGCCGGGGATGAGCCCAGATCCCAAGTAGCGCTCGATGCCTTCCAGGGTGCTCGGCTCGACGGTGACCAGGGTGTGCACCCGGAACTGATCGCCGTGTCGTGGGTCGCGAACCGTCTCACCAGTCATCCGAACGTTGGTGCCCGGCGCGACGAACTGGAAATTGCCGACCGCGGTGACGGTCCCTCGTCCCGCGACTTCGACGCGAAGCACTCGGAAGTTGGTTTCGTCGCTCTCGAAGGTGACGCGTAGGACTTCTCCGTTCAGGCTCTCACCCACGCCGCCACTGTAGAGAAGCCCTCGGGTTTGTCGAGCATCACGAACGCGGCAACACGGGGACTCGAGCCCATTCGCCATCCCCTGAGCCCCCGAACAGCCCGTTGGCTGGCCTTCCCGTTTCGGTAGCCGCGTCGTTCGATTTGTCGGGGCAGGAGCGTGGCCGAACGCCGCAGCGTGAACTAGAAACGAGGCATGATCCATCGGTACCACGAGTGCTGCGCGGGAAGCGCACGCGGCGCCTTCGCGCTGGCGGGCACACGGCGACAGTACGAACGCTCACTACCGTTCACGTTCGACCACGTCGACTTGTCGCTGCGCTTGGATCTGGACCGAAAACGCGTCCAAGGTGTCGCGGTCTGGCACTTCGAACGACGCTCGAGAGACGCCACTGAGCTGACCCTGGATGCGGTCGCCTTCGACATCGGCCGTGTACAGCTCTCGCCCGGCTCCAATGCCTCGGGCAAACTCGCCTGGAAAGACGTCGGCTTCAGCTACGACTCCGAGCAGTTGCGTGTCGAGATCCCCAAGAAGGTGACCCGCGGGCAATTGCGCATCGAATACTCGGCCGCTCCCAGCCGAGGCTTGTACTTCCTCGCTCCTGACGAGCACTACCCCAACCGCCCCCAACAGGTCTGGAGCCAGTGCCAAGACGAGGACGCGCGCCACTGGTTTCCGTGTCACGACAAACCCCACGTCAAAGTCACGGCCGCCTTCGAAGTCACCGTCTCGGACGACGTTTCGGTGCTTTGCAACGGAACGCCGGGCAAGGTTTCCGCGAGCAAGCGATCGCGAACCAAGACGTACCGTTATGCGATGCCGCAGCGCATGCCGAGCTACCTGTTCACGTTGGTGGCCGGCCAGTTCGAGGTGATTGAAGACCGGAGCGCGCGGCTGGCTTCGGGCCGCGAGGTGGCTGTCGAATACTGGGTCCCCAACGGTGCGATCGAAGATGGCAAGCGCGGCTTCGCTCGGACCCCCGAGATGATCGAGCTGTTCTCGAAGGTCACCGGCGTCGAGTACCCCTACGAGCGCTACACGCAAGTCGTGGTGAGCGACTTCATCTTCGGCGGAATGGAAAACACTTCGGCCACGACGATGTACGAGCACGTCCTGCTCGACGAACGGGCCGCCATCGACATCGAAAGCTACGACTTGGTTGCCCACGAACTGGCCCACCAATGGTTCGGCGATTGGGTTACCTGCAAAGACTGGTCGCACGCATGGCTCAACGAAGGTTTTGCCACCTACTTCGAACACATCGAGCGCGAACATCGGGAGGGACGAGCCGAGTACCTGCTCGGCGTCGAGCGCGACGTCGAGACCTACCTCTCCGAAGCCTCGGGCCGCTACCAGCGACCCATCGTATGCCGAGACTACAACGAGCCGATCGACCTGTTCGATCGCCACCTGTACGAGAAGGGCGGCCTCGTCCTCCACGGCCTGCGCACCAAACTCGGCGATGAAGCCTTCTGGAAGGGCATTCAGAGCTACCTCGACGCCAACGCCCAGGGCTCGACGGTCACCGCGGATCTCCGCAAGGCGCTGGAGCAGAGCAGTGGACTATCGCTCGAACGTTATTTCGACGAGTTCGTGCACCGCGCCGGACATCCGAGCATCAAGGTGAAGGTCACCTACGCCGCGGAACGCCTGACGGTCGTGTTCGAACAAACCAGCACCCACCACTACGAGCTCGACTTCGAAGTCGTAGTCCGTGACAACGGGAACAAAGTCCATCGCCTGAAAACGTCGAGCGATCAGAAGCACACGACCCTGGTGCTCGAGACCAAACATCGACCCAAGTACGTGATCATCGACCCCGAATTGCGTCTTACCGGGCAGTTGAGCATCGAAATGCCGACGGACATGCTCAAACACCAACTCACCCACGGCGAGACGGTCCGAGCCCGCTGTCAGGCGGCATCGCTGCTCAAGGGCAAGTTGGACTTCCATTTGGTCGGCGCGCTGCAGAAGCAGCTCGCCCACCGCAAAGAGCATTGGGCCGTACGCGCGGCGTGCGCGCGGAGCCTGGGTAGCTTGCGCAACGACCAGGCGCGCGACGCGTTGGCGGCACACGTGGGGACGGCCGATCCCAAGGTGCGTCAAGCAGTCTGCGAAGCGCTCGGGCAATACCGAACCGCATCAGCCGCGAAAACACTCGCCGGCGCCCTGAAAAAGGAAAAGAGCTATTTGGTCCGCGCAGCCATCGTGCGTGCCCTGGGGCGCACGCGGCAAGCCGCACACGCCAAGACCGTCCAGACGATGCTCGACGAGGCATCTTGGGCAAGCGTGGTGGGCTCCGCGGCAGCGGACGCACTCGCCACGCTCGACACCGAGAACAACGTCGAGGTGCTCAAGACGAAGACGCGGTACGGCGAACCAACACGGGTGAGGCGCACCGCGGCTCTAGCGCTCGCGCGCTGCGGCGAGGGACGTCAGGTCCGGCGACACCTCATCGACTTGTTGGACGACCCGCAACCTCACATGCGAGCCGACGTGGCCCACGCGCTGGGAGCCCTCGGAGACAAGGCGGCCCGGGGAGCCATCGAACTGCGCCTGGCACGCGAGCGCGACGGGCGCGTCTCGCGACGCCTGCGCGAAGTTTCGAACAGACTGTCTCAAGCCGACAACACTCGCGAACTCAAAGACCGCGTACAGCAACTGGAGCGCCAGCTCGGCGAGGCGCTGGCCCGCGTCACCACGTTGGAGGCCAGCGCGGCGCGCCACAAGCGCAAGGGCTCCAAGTGAGCACCGACACGAGCGCCTTGGAACTGCAGCTGCACGGAGCTGTCGCCGTCGCGACCATCGCACGCGCTCATCGCAGCAACTCGCTATCCCGCGATACAGTACGGGCATTCGCCGAGCTGAGGTCGGTCATACGCGGCAACGCGAACATCCGAGCGTTGGTCGTCACCGGTCAAGGCGACAAGGCGTTCTGCGCTGGCGCCGATCTGAAAGAACGCAAGACCATGAGCGATGACCAGGTCCGAGAACAGCTGCGGGCCTACCGCGACGAACTCGGCTGGCTCGACAGTGACCCCATCGCGTCGGTCGCTTGCATCAACGGCATCGCTCTGGGTGGAGGTCTAGAACTGGCTCTGATGTGCGATCTGCGCGTCGCAGCGAAACACGCGGTGATGGGTTTGCCCGAAACTAGCCTTGGAATCATCCCTGGTGCCGGTGGCACGCAGCGCCTGCCGCGTTTGGTGGGAGCAGCACGAGCCAAGGAGATGATCCTGCTCGGGCGACGCGTCGACGCCCCAACCGCGCTCCAATGGGGCTTGGTCAACGCGGTGTTCGAATCGCAAAGTCTGCTCGACGACTGTCTGAAGTGGCTCGAGCCGATCGCGAACGGTGCGCCGATTGCCCAGCGTGCCGCATTGCTGTCGATCAACGCGGCCGCGACCAGCTCCCTCTGTGATGGACTCGACGCCGAGCTGCAGCACTACGAAGCTTGCCTCACCAGCGAGGACCGCAAAGAAGCGCTGTCCGCGTTCGCCGAAAAGCGCAAGCCCGCGTTTCGGGGCAAGTGATGCAAGTGGAGTGCGCAACGGTCTGAAACCGACCGATCCAGCCGGCGCCAAGCACGGGATCCGTTCACTCAGCGTAACTAGTCCTCAGGGGGTGCGCTGGTATGCTCGTCGGGCTCGACGATCTCGTCCAATCCAACCCCGCCTCTGACGGGGATGGCACGAGCCGCAGCGACTCGTTCCAACGTCGACTCGAGCTTTCGACGGTTACTCACCGCAGGCAAGAAGAGACGGCGCCCATCCCACAAGTCGAGCGCGACGCTGGTCTTCATGTCGAGCACGATGCGCTCCATCTGCGGCCATTGGTAACGGCGCACGCTTGGGATGATGAAATTCTTGATGTCGCGCGCTTCGACGCCATCGGCGTAAACTCGAACCCCGCGCATGCTCGTCCGCGCCACCGACGCGATCCCACCGACGAGCAATACGAACGCAAAGGTGCGCATGCTCATGATACGCCCGCGATCCTGCACGACGACGTAGTCGAACAGCGAGCTGTTGGATCCGCTGTTCTCACCGATCAGCACCAGGGCTCCCGCCAAAACGCCACATGCGAGGTAGACCAACGACGGAATCCGCGCGGTCCACGGGGGACCAAAAACGCACTCCTCGGGCCGGTAGGTCATGTCGAAGCCCGGCGTTCGCGATGGCCTCTCGGCAACCTCCTCAGGAGCGACTTGGGTCATTGATGGATGTTCCTCACAGCATCTGGATGGGTAGGACGAAGGCGTGTATAGGGACGGGTAGTCTAAAGCACAGCGCCCACATGCCCGCCCTCGTAACGCGTCAAGCACCAGCGTCTCCCGCGATCTCGTCGCGCCTGATCAAAAAAATCGCCGAACGGATGCTGAAGACGCTCCACATCGAGAGCTCCGAGCTGAGCATCCTGCTGACGGACGACGACACGATACAAGCGCTCAATAGGGAACACCGCTCCAAAGACAGCCCGACGGACGTGTTGTCGTTTCCGCTGATGGATCCCGACGACGATCAACTCAACACTTTGGACGGCGGACCATTGGGCGACGTGGTGATTTCCCTCGACCGGGCGCTACTCCAGGCCGACGCGCGAGGCGCGGCGCTGCTCGAAGAGATCCGGGCCCTGCTCGCCCACGGCATCCTTCACCTGCTCGGTTACGACCACGAAACAGACGCCGAAGAGGCCGAAATGAATCAGCTTGCGGACAAGCTGGTTAACGCATCGCGTCGCGAAGCACTATCCAGCCGTTCCGAGCCGTCACGCGCGAAACCGAAACGGAAGAAACGTCGCTGAAGGCAACCGTGCTTCAGTAAGCGTGACCTTCGCTCATGAATAGGCGAGCGCTAGGCCATTGACCCGACCAGGCGAACGGCGCCCAATTCCCTTGAAAGGCCCAAAACGCCCTGATACTCGTGGCCGGTGCCTCGCTCGACCCAACACTGACCCCCGAGCGCGCGGCAAAAAAGGCAGGAGGAATTTTCATGGCTGGCAAGCGTTTGACCAAGGCTCAGGTCGTGGCCGAAATCTCGACGGTGACGGAAATGGACAAGAAGGCAGTCACCAAAGTCATGGACGCCCTGAACGATCTGGCCGCAAAGCAGCTCAACAGCGCTGACGCCGGAGAATTCGTCGTGCCGGGCTTGGTGAAGCTTCGAATTGTCGAGAAAAAGGCAACCGAGGAGCGACAAGGCATCAACCCGCACACGCGTCAACCCATGGTCATTCCTGCGAAAGCAGCGAGCAAGACCGTGCGCGCGAGTGTGCTCAAGGCACTCAAAGACCAAGTTCAGTGAAGCTGCGGTAACCCGCGGCCGACACACGGCGTGGCGGAGCGGACCAACTCGACCGCACACCTTCCGCCGCCCCGGGGCGGGGTCGACCGACCCCGCCGAACCCGTGGGCGGCCAGCGTTGGTCCAACTGTCGAGTTTTCTTGCAAGTCGTCACAGTCGGACTGCGGGTAAGGGGGCCCCGCGTCGGAAGGGAGCGCCGCGCGCCAAATGAGCGCTCGCGATTCGCGAACGCCCATTCGATGCATCGGGGATTGGAGTCGAGAAAAGCGACTGCAACGGGCGGCTTTTCGCGCTCTCCCCAAACGGGGGTCGGAGAAGCTGGCCGACAACCGTGCTCGACCATTTAGAGAGCGAGGCTCAATCCGGCGCGGATCAGCGCGCCCCCGGATGTGTTCGTGGTCCTGCCTGTCCCCGGGTCGACGTACTCCGGACTTCCGGTGGAGGGTACGCGCGTCCGCAAGAACGACGACCACAGGACCTCGAATCCGCTGGACTGCGAGATGGGGATGGTGAGACCGAAGCTCACGGCACCACCGAAGTACGAGAACTGTCGTCGAGTGCCGTCGTCGTCGACACGCGCGAAACTCAGCGCCGGCCCAATCGCGACGAACGGAGCGACGCCAGACGGACTCGCATTGAGCCGAAAAGCTGGAGCGAACCACCCCTCCCACCGAGACGCGCCGACGTAGTCCTTGCCCCCGGCCGCGTCCAGAGCGACTTCCACCGCCGCGTACCGCGCGAGTCGGCGGCGCAGCGCCAATCCGCCTGTGATCATGAATGCATCGCGCTGCGCTCCGGCGTCGAACACGGGCAGCCCTGCCCTCGCTGCCAACTCCCAGCGTGCGTAGGCTTTGGGCACCGGCGGGGGTGGCAACGGCGGCGCTAGACCAGGGTCGTGGGGAGGTTGAACGGCGGGGCCCTCGACTGGCACTCCCACCGGCGACTGCTCACCCGGCGGAACTTCCGAGCCGAGCGCGTCATCGTCGGCGTTCGAGAACTTCTGCTCGCTGCTTCGCGGTGCTACGGGCCCCTCCGGCGTCTCGGCGACATCGGAATCGGGGGGCTCGCAGTAGTAGCCCGGGGGGCAATCCTCAGTCACTGACGCGCCGGACTCCGCAGGTTGCGCCAGCCCCGCGGCGGTCGCCTGGAGAACCATCAGAACAGCAAACACGCGCGTATCGTAGTACGGGGGCGGAGCATTTCGAGTACCCAACCGGTGCGCGCACACGCTGCCGTTGCCAGCGCCGCCCGTCGCTGCCCGTCGCTGCCCGTCGCCGCAGGCAGCGCCAGAGTCCGACTCGCTGGCCGAGAGCGCCGATGATATCCTCGAAAGTGCAACTCCCTGGCCAGGCCCGCCACGGTCGAACTAAGGTAACCGTTTCCGAAAATGAGCACCCGAGGTCATACACAACAAGAACTGGTCGAGTTGGCCCAGCGCTACCTCTACCCGAACTACCGTCAGCCGCCGCTGGTCATGTCTCGCGGAAAAGGGTGCGAGATTTGGGACGAGGGCGGCAAACGCTATTTGGACCTGACCGCGGGTATCGCCGTCAATGCCCTGGGTCACGCCCACCCCGCCGTCGTCGACGCAATCACGCGACAGGTCGGGCTGCTCAGCCACGTTTCGAACTACTTCTACACCGAGCCGAACATCTTGCTCGCCGAGAAGCTTTGCCAGGTCACCCACATGGACCGGGCCTTTTTCTGTAACTCGGGAACGGAGGCAATCGAGGCATCGCTCAAGCTGGCGCGGCGCCACTTCTTCTCATTGGGTCAACCCGACCGACACCGCATCATCGCCTTCAATCGGTCTTTCCACGGCCGCACGATGGGCTCGCTGGCTGCCACCGGGCAGGCGGGCTACCGAGACGGGTTCGGACCGCTCGGGCCGGTAACCCACGTCGACTATGGAGACAGTACCGCCGTGGCCGCCGCGATGGGGCCCGACGTCGCGGCAATTCTGGTCGAGCCCGTTCAAGGCGAAGGGGGCGTCATCCCCGCACCGGCAGGCTTCGTCAAAGCACTGCGAGAGATCGCCGACAACCATGGTGCGCTGCTCATCGCGGACGAAATCCAAACGGGTATCGGTCGAACCGGGAAGATGCTCGCATTCGAGCACTTCGGCGTCCAAGCCGACGTCGTCGCCCTTGCCAAAGGACTGGGTGGTGGCTTTCCAATCGGCGCGATGGTCTGCAAAGCCAGCCTCGAAAACGCCCTGCCCGCGGGCAGTCACGGCACCACCTTCGGCGGTAACCCGTTGGCGAGCGCCACCGCCCTGTGCGTGCTCGAACAGATCGAAGCCCTCCGCCTGCTCGAAGCGGTCCGCCAACGCGGCGAGTACCTGGGCGGGAAGCTCGACGAGTTGAAGAAGAAACACCCCTCGACGGTGAATCAATGTCGGGGTCTGGGGCTTCTTCAAGCTCTGGAACTGAACGCAAAAGTCGAGATCCGAGAGGTGATCGGTGCGCTACGCGACGCTGGTTTGCTGCTCACGGCGGCGGGAGGCACCGCGTTGCGTTTCTCCCCTGCGCTGGTAATCCACGAAAGCGAAATCGACGAGGCCTGCAGCATCCTCGATGCCGTATTGGGAGGTGTCTCGTGAGGCATTTTCTGAGCCTGAGTGACATGGGCCGAGACGGCTTGCTCCGCGCGCTAGATGCCGCGGATGAATTCAAGAACAACCGAGGCGCGGCGGAGCACCGAACGCTGTTGGCGGGGAAGAGTGTGGCGCTGGTGTTCGAGAAAGCATCGACCCGCACGCGCATCTCGCTCGAAGTCGCGGTGTCCGAGTTGGGTGGGACCCCCTTGGTCCTGAGCAAGCAAGGATCGCAGATGGGCCGTGGAGAGCCCATCGAAGACACAGCACGAGTGTTGTCCAGGATGGTCCACGCGATCACTTTTCGCACTTTCTCCGACGCACAACTTCGCGCACTTGCCGACAGCAGCAGCGTTCCCGTTCTCAACGCACTCACCGACTCGGGGCACCCGATGCAGCTCCTTGCGGATCTGCAAACCGTTCGGGCTGAATTCGGGAAGCTCGAAGGGCTGCGCTACGCGTGGCTCGGCGACGGCAACAACATGGCTGAATCATGGATTGAAGCGGCCGGGCTGCTGGGGCTGGAGCTCGCCTTGGCGTGCCCCGAGGGCTTCGAGCCGGTCCGCGCCCACGTGGATGCAGCCAATGCTCGAGGTGCCAGAGTTCGCGTCGAACGCGACCCGGTCGCTGCCTGCCGGGGTGCGCACGTCGTCAGCACGGACGTGTTCACCAGCATGGGACAAGAAGAAGAAACAGAACGGCGCCTTGCAGCTTTTGAGGGCTATTGCCTGACCCCCGCGCTCATGGGCCAGGCGGCGCCGAACGCCATCGCACTGCACTGTTTGCCCGCTCACCGCGGCGAGGAAATCAGCGCCGACGTCATCGACGGTCCCAAGAGCCGCGTCTGGGACCAGGCCGAGGCACGTCTACACACTTCCAAAGCGGCTTTGTGTTGGGCGCTCGATGCCGAGCTACGATGACCTAGGCAAGGCCAGTGACCTGAGTCCTTGCGCCAACTGCGGAACGACCGTCGACCCGTTGCGGGCGCCACGTGTGCGCATCTTTGGCGCGAGGTTCTTTCACTTCTGCTCGTCGGACTGCGCAGAAGTGTATTCGCCGCCGGGCGACGAGCTCGAGCCATCCCGCCGCCAATCGGAGCCACCGCGGGAATCGGATCCGGACTCGTCGGTCGTGCGGCGGACCCCGACGTCCAGCGCAGCGCAGGCCCCGGACGACGAGCGCGCCGCGCCGTCCACGCCAACCAACTGGGCCGAGGTCGCCAACGACTCGGATTCCCCCAGCGCCCACGCCAGACTCGGGAGCGTTCCGCCGAGCTCGCCTCCCGTGCACGTGCGTCAAGATCGTGAAGGCCGCAAGCGCCACCGCGCGAGCCCCGAGGCCTCGTCCGACGCGCTGACGACGAGCGTCGACGACGTGAGCCCCCAGGCGCAGCCGCCAGCGGCGGGTTCAACCAGACCGCGCTCCCCGTCACCACCCAAGGCAGAACCAGCGCCGCCGGGCCCAAACCCGACGCGTCGCAACAACCCAGGCGTCGTCGACCTCGCTCACTCCAGGCACCCTACCGAGGACGTTCGGGCCGTTCGGTTACTCGGTAGCGCGATCGGCCTCGGCCTGTTCGCGCTGGGCCTACTGTTGGCGGAAGGCTCGAACGTCACGACTGCGTTGAGGGTGGGAGCCGTCGGGCTGGGAAACGTTGCCTTCTCTCTATACGCGTTCTTGCTCGAAGCGCGGACGGATCGACGCTTCAGCGCTGACGCAGTGCTGCTCAACTGGACCGCTCTATCGCTGATCGCGCTGGGGCTGGTCGGTGATTGGGATTGGAGGCCTGCATGCGACTTCGCGGCGACTCTGCTCTCAGTGTCTGCGGCGAGTACGCTGGTCTTGCGACGACTCTTCCGACCACTGGACGATCAACGTGTGGCCCTGGCGCGGGGGCTTGGTCAGAGTGCGTCCCGGGTTACGGGAGAACGCGTCGAACAAGTCGCCACCCGCGAACTGCGACCTGGCGAGGAAATCATCGTCCACGCAGGGGAAACCGTAACCGCGGACGTGACCATCGTTGCTGGTCGCGCTGAAGTGTATCCCTGGTTTGGCGCCACCACAATCCACAGTGTCGGTCCCGAAGACTTCGTCTATGCCGGCGCCAGACTGGCCAGTGGTCAATTGCGCGCGACGGTGCGATGGACCGGCATGGATCGACACTGGGAGCGGCTCACCAACGATCCCGCACGACGCGTCGATCTCCGCTCCCCCCTCGTTCTCCTCGCACGAAAGATGGCACTACGCGGCGCACCAGCGCTCGCCGTGCTCGCCGCCGGCGTCAGCTTCTCGGCCAGTGACTCGATCCTCGAATGGGCAGTTGCGGCACTCGCCGGAACGAGTGCGTTGCTCGCCGCCGCATTGCGCCAGCTCCCTGCGTTGCTAGCGACTCGGGCACTGTTGACTGCGCTGGGCCACGGCATCATTTTTCGCAATGCGTCGGCTTTGGATGCGGCGGGGCGGGTATCAACGGCCGTGTTCTGTGCGCGCGGCACCCTGTTGCTCGGAGAACCCGAGCTGTCCAACATCGAAACGGTGCGTGATCTCGGTTCCGATCAAGTGCTGGCACTGGCGGCTGGAGCGCAGCAAATCCGTCAGCACAGTACTGCCGTGGCACTGCTGCGCGCGGCGCGGGCACGCGGCGTGACTCCCGACGCCGTTCGTAGTCCGCGTGTCGAGGCAGGCATGGGCGTCAGTGCCGTCGCCTCGAATGGCAGTCCACTGGTGGTCGGGTCCCGCGCACTGTTGCTCAGAGAGCGTGTCAGCGTGGCCCGCGCAGAAGCTCGAATCACGGAGCTCGAAGCGATGGGACGCAGCATCGTTCTGGTTGCCGTGGGTGGACACCTCGTGGGGATTCTGGCGCTCCAAGATGGTCTGCGCGGCGGAGCGCGCGCTGCCGTCCAGCACCTGCTCGATGCAGGTATCGAACCGGCGCTGCTATCGGGTGATGCTCGCAAATCGTGCGAGGCATTGGGCCGCACCATCGACATCGAACACGTCCGCCCCGAGGTGCTCCCGTCAGAGCGCGGACGCGAAGTCGAGCGGTTGCGCAGTGGCGGCGCTCAGGTTGCCGTGATTGGCCGCAGTCCAGCCGACGAAGTGGCTCTCGCAGCGGCCAGCGTGTCCATCGCGTTGCCGAGCGTTGGTACGCCGAACATGGACTATGACGTGGAGCTGGCAACCAACGAAGTGCAGAAGGCGGCACTGGCGCTGCGGCTCGCTCGTGAGCTGCGCAACGATGCCACGTCTGGTCTGGCGGTGAGCTTTGGAGGCTGCGTGGCTGCCACGCTCGGCGTGCTCGCGGTTTCCGCACCGGCCGCACTCATTCCGCTCGTTTGTTTCGGCTTCGTCGTCGCGGCGATCACTGCGCCATGGCGCTCGTCACGCAGCAATGGAGCAACGCGCTGATCCTTTCCCAGCGAAGCGCAGCAACCTAACGGTGACCAAGAATTACGACATCTTGCGTGGCGCACGCCGAACACACGGATTGGACTTGACCCAGTTTGGGAATGCGCCCATACCGACAAGACCATGACGAGTGGTGAGTCCAGAAGGGCGCAAGCTGGAAAGCCAGCTCGCAACCCAAACGTCGTACGCCTTCGCGACCAGCTGGACAGCTACATGGCCGAGCAGGGGCTGCGTTCAACGGGTCAACGCCGCGCCATCATCGAGAACTTCTTCGCGTCGACGGGGCACGCGACCATCGACGAATTGCTGGAGCGGGTCCGCCAACAAGACCCCGGCATTGGTTACGCGACGGTCTACCGCACGATGAAGATGCTTGCAGCAGGTGGCATCGCTCACGAGCACAAGTTCGGTGACGGTATGACCCGTTACGAGCTGGCCGATGAGGACGCACACCATGACCATCTCATCTGCATGAACTGCGGGCGCATCCAGGAATTCGAGGAACCCCTGATCGAAGAGCTGCAGGAGCGCATCGCGCAGCGGTACGGGTTTACGATCCTCGATCACAAGCACGAACTATACGGGCTGTGTGACAACCCCGAGTGTTCGAAAGCCAGAGACACAGCCGGCGGTCGCGGCTAAAACGCCGCCGCGGCGGGTGACGACGGCCGCCTGCCCCCGTTACGCGATCCCATCCACAGTGTCGGTCGGTGGCCGAGGCATCGAGGCTCCGCGATGAACGTCACAGCAGGAATGACAAGCCGACGGACGAGTCTTGGTGACCCGCCCGTAGCGTGAGCGCAAACGTGTCAGAGAAATGAAAGCGGCCGCCCACGGCCACTGACGGCTTGGGTTTGAACTTCTTCTTGGCTTCTGGCAACACCGCGCCAGGCTCGACGAAGACCGACCAGCGCTTCGTGAGCCAAAAGTTCCATTGTAGGGCGGCCGGAACACGAAGGTGCTTGCCCGTCACGTCAATGCCAAAGCCAATTGCCACGGTATTGTTGAGCGACGGAATGAAGCCATTGTCGACGATCTCGAAAGAGCCGCGGAAGCCCGCTCCCGGTTCGACGTCGAACGGAACAATCATCAAGTGCGGCTCCGCCTCGAAAAAGTAGTCGGGGTGCTGCCCTGGGTTACCGATTATCCATGGCGCAGCGCTCGCCTCAGACGCCAATACCCAGGCGCACAGGGCAGCGACCAGCATCACTGCGCGGCGAAGTCGAGGAGCCACACGCGTTGCGTTCAGCAAGCGTTCGAATTGAACACGACCCCGCGGGACGAACGCGACAGTTTGTTGCACCGGGGCGAATCGAGCACCTCGACCGGGGGCGAACCACGAGTTGTTCATGGTTGACCAGTTTGGCGGATCGAAAGCCTCGACGCCAATGTGGCGAGCCAGTGGCAAGCCATTCGAACGTGCCCACAGCTGTCTCCCAATGGCTGACGGCGCACCTCGTGTTCGGCTGCCTTCCAAGGCCGTTCACCCACGTTCGCTCACCTGCCGTCGACGAACCCTACTGAGAGGATCTCCGCACCGGACGCAGGGTCGCCCACTCACAGGCGTGCGTCCATCGGCAGCGCGCGTCCGGCACGGAAGAAGCCGTGTGCCAGCGTCGTCTCAAGGGCCGACGGACTGTTCCCAAAACACGACCCGTCCGTCGCGACTCGCAACGAATGAAACACCGCCATCGTGAGAGATGACGACTGCGACACGCTCAGGGTGGCCATGAACGAAACGATACGCCGCGCGATGCCGTGTACCGACGTTTTCGACATCTCGACGCTCGAGATCTGCTGCTTCAGTGTCGAGTGCGCGCCACACCTCGGTCGGCGCGGGGAGTTCGGCAGAAACCTCAGCCCCATAGCCCAACAGCCCAAAGCGCTTGTCGAGCACCAACGCGCCATCGATCGCGCTGAGGTTGGCCATCAAGCGGCTCAGCTCGAAAACCGCCTGTTCCAGTCGTTCCAGACCCGGGCTCGAATCGCGAGTGAAGTCCGACCAATCCACGGAGCTCTTGTGACTGCGCGCGGCAAGATCGCGCAGAATGCTCAGGAGCAGACTCCGATAGCGCCGCGATGGCTCGTCCTGCTTGAAGCGATACTTCATCCGCAAGCCTGGCAGCTCCACCGCGGCGTCCGGTTGGGACGCGACCGAACCCTGATCGCGATCGACGACCAAGACGAGCCCGCCGTGGCGAGCGCCGCGGATCAGTTGGATGGTCCGTCGCAACATCTGCTGAGCCACGCGCCCAATCAGGGAATGTTCGGCGAGCGTCGGTATCGCCTCGCCCTCCTGAAGCGCCGCGTGCTCCGTACGCACGTCCTCTCGCTCCTGGAAGAAGAGGCTCCGCAGCCATTCGGATTCGAAGACGTCGGTGAGCGCAGTGATGATCTGCCCACGCTCCAGCGCGCCGATCAACCTTCCGGCGCACCGCACCGCGAGCTGTCCCGGCGCCGTCACGTGGACGATGGGATCGTACGTCCAGTTGGGAACGACGTTGCGCCCACCCCACGTCGGCGCGAGCCACGCGGGGCCGGAGTGAGCGATGCCCCAAATACGCAAGCGTCCCGCCTCTTGGTGAACGCCAATCAGCGCAGTCTCGAACGGGGTCGACGGGCTCAAGCGACGCAGCTCTTCGACGGCGAATGGGCGCGAAGGTAGGAAGCACAAACGCAATACCCCTTCATTTGGGACTCCCTCCTCGGGCAATGCCGCCGTCGGCGTCAGCAGCAAGCGAAAGTGAAGCGGTCGCGCCTCCTCGGTCGTGAGCGAGGCCTGAAACGCCACCGAAAGAACCTCGCTCAACACCGCCTCGGTTGCCCAGAGCGCGTGTTCCTTAGGCCAATGACTCCAGACGTATCGCGCCAAGTCCGGCGGGTATGCGTGCTCACGGTCCATCGTCCGAGTATGCCGGCAAATTGCCGCAATGGGAGTCGTCGAATGCCGGCTGGCAGCTCCCGAAGACTCGTCGTGGTCGTGAACCTGGACGGGCGACGGTTTCAGCGTCCAAGCGCGCCGTGGCATCCTGCGGGATTGCCTGCTACTCATGATGAGTGCAATCACACGACGGCCCGGGATCGCTGCGTCGGCGCTTGGAGCGACAGTGTCAGCCGCTGTCCTGGGGAGAGCTGCGGGCACAACACGAACGCGAGGCGATCTTCCTCGTGAAGCCACCGCTGGCACTGATGGACGCCGCCATTGCGATCGCTGAAGACGACGTGACCTCCGTGGAGCGTTGGATCGCACTGGGTCAACTCCTGCGACCGGCAGCGAGCCAGCTCAACGCATGGCACGCGCAAGACGAAAAGCCGTTTCAGAGCGTCGTGGTTTCACCCTTCGTGCTCGTGGCCGAAGTCATCCAGTAAGCGATCTGCACATGCTTTCGCTGCCTGGCGTGCGTGGGCCGCCGAAGCGAATCAATCCCCGACAAGCTTCGGAGCAGTCACCGAACGATCGAGAAAGACGACCACCGCCAGCGCGCCCGTTGCGAGAGGACTCTACCAGCTGTTCCGCAACTCGCGGAGCTTGAGGAATACCGTTTCTGGGCTGGGCGCTTCACCAATCTCCGGGAAGCGCTCGCGCAGCCTGCGAATCACACTCGGACTCTGCAATCGAAAAAACGTGTTGACCTCCTTCTCGAGACCGAGCGTCGAGACGATCGAGCTCTCAGGGTCCTGAACCTCCACTTGCCGCAGGACTTCCCCAGCCCTGGCATTGTCGGGTTCACGGTCGAGGGTGTACTTCAGGTTGTTGGCGAAGTAGTCGTGTCCCGGGTAAACGAGAGTCGCGTCGCTCAACTTGAACAGCTGCTGGGCGAAGGTGCCATAGAGCTCTTTGGGGTGTCCGCCATTGTGACAGTTGCCCGCGCCCGCGTTGAACAGCGTATCGCCACAGAACAATGCCGGCGTATTCGTATGAGATAGCAAACACACGTGACTCATCGTATGACCCGGTGTGTCGAGGACCTCGAGTTCGACGCTCTGCCCGACCTTGATCACGTCGCCCGCCTCGAGCCCTTGATCGACCCCGGGAATACTGGCGGCATGATGAGCCAACAAGCGCGCGCCAGTCGCACCGATGACGGCAGCGTTGCCGCCGGTGTGATCGCCATGTTCGTGGGTGTTGAGCACGGTGGTGATCTCCCATCCGCGGTCCTTGGCTCGTGCCAAACACTTCTGATGGTCCAGCGGATCGATCGCCAACGCCTCACCCGATTGTTCGCAAGCGATCAGATAGTTGAAGTTGCGGAACGAATTGCCTGTCCAGATGCGTTCTACCAACATGTGACCCGAAGCGAGCGTCGCGCGCCCATCCATCGACGTCAAGCGGCGTTGGGGCGAGTCGAAAGCGCGTCCTTTGGGTCCCGCACCGTCGACTCCCAACCCGACCGACGGAGTCGGCGTACAGCCGAAACAACCAAACTTACTGACACTTACGCCGCACCCGTGACGACCGCCCGAGACTTCGAATCGAGCATGCCAAAACCCACCGGGACATCCGGGGCAACGAAGACACGAGGTTCGGCCGATCGGATGGAAACGTTTCCACGACAATCGCTTTCGTGGTAGCCGTGGGGCCGCGAGCGCGAAGCTAGCGGACGCTCGCGCCGTCACCCCACCCCAAAGCGCTACTCGACAGTTCAGCCCACTGCGATGCCAACGGCGGTCACACCTGAATCGGTCGCGACGACGTCGACGCGCTGGTCATGGGCATCGCTCGGAAGCTCCCGCAGGAGCTCATGACGATAGCAAGTCCCGATTACCTTCGCCGAGGGCCGTAACAGTGGCACGACCCTGTCGTAGAAACCTGCGCCATATCCCAAACGAACGCCCTCGGCCGTGAGGGCTAGCGCCGGCGCGACGATCACGTCGATATCACCCCGCTGAGCGACGGGACAACGCGGCGAAGGTTGCCTGAAGCCTCGCGCGCCCACCTCTAGGTCGCCAACGCTCGTCGTCAAGGCAAACCCGTGGGCACCACCGTGCATGAACGGATAGTAGACTCGAACCCCTGCCTGCCGCAGGTGCACGTCGACTTGCTCCAGATCCAACTCGCCCAACTCGATCATCGGCCAAAACAGCGCCACAGCTTCAGCACCGAGAACGACTCGACTGCGCAGTAGGCCGGCGCACAGTCGCGCGCTGGCTTCGCTGCGTTCAGCGGGCAACAGGCGGAGCCGCGCGGCCTTGAGACGGGAACGCAACGCACGCTTGTCGGTGGGATTCATCAGGTGTGTTCGTCCCTCACCGGGCGGCCGTGGGCGCAACCGTTTCCCACATCGAGTGGGGTCCGTCGTTCTGATCGGTGAGCACGCCACGACGCAACACCAGACCGCGCACCTGTAGCCGATCGATGAGCAGGTCGCGATTCGTTGCTACCAACATCGTCACCGACGGATCGTCTCGAAACTGGCACAAGATTTCGTGAACGAGAGCCGCGGTGCGCGGATCGAGACCTACGTCTGGATCGTCGAAGAAGAAAAAGCTCGGCTCGACGGCAATGGCGCGAGCCAACGCCAGGCGCTTGCGAACGCCGAAAGAGAGGTGAGCTGGCAGCGTGTAGTATTGGGACTCAGCGATGCGGACGCGGTCCAGTGCGCGCTTGGCGCGACGTTCGATCTCGGCACCATCGAGCCCCAAGACGTCGGCGTGATAGCGGAGCGGCAGTGCCACGTTCGCAAGCGCGTTCATGTTGGACACGAGCCCGCCTTCTTGAAACACGACGCCACAGCGGATCCCCCGACGAAACAGCTCGGCGGAATGCAACCCATCGACTTTGAGATCTCCCAGGCGCAACGTCCCTCTAGCCATGGGCATCAATCCGGCACACACGTAGAGCAACGTCGACTTGCCAGAGGCATTGGCACCCGTGACCACGGCGCTTTCGCCGCGCTCCAATCGCAGCGTCGCACCGCCGAGGACGACGTGCTCGCCGTAGCTGAACCACGCGTTGTCGAGATGAATCCCGGACACCGGGCACGAGTCTGGCACAGCCGCCCCCTGTGACAAGACCCACGCGAGCCCGCCCCCCACGGGGGCACGCCCAGAAGAGCGAACGCGACGACGCAGCGACGCTCATTTCGTCGATCGTCGCTCAACGCAGGGGTGGTCCCGCGATCCAGTAGAAGCCCACGGTGAGCAACGTGTTGAGCACGACGCACGCCAGCATCCCAAATACGACCGCCTGACTGGCGCGCTGAGGCACCTCGGTAGGAGAAGCGCCCACCTCGAGACCGAAATGGCAACAAAGCCAACCGACGATGACGCCGAGACCACTCCCTTTGATCACGAACAACGGCAAATCCAACGGGACCAACGCGTCGGTGAAACCGGACTGCATCGCTGCGAACGACGTTCGTCCGATGACGGCAGTGACTGCGTACCCCCCGATGATCGCCAGGGTTCCGAAATACACCGTCAATACGAGCACGCTTATCACCGTGCCAACCAGGCGCGGAAACACGATGAACCGATAGGGGTTGATGCCGAGCGACACCAATCCGAGCACCTCGTCGTTGACCTTCATGTTTCCGAGTTCGGTGGCCATCGCCGTTCCTGAACGGCCGGCGACGACCAGCGCGGTGGTCAACGGGGCCACCTCGCGTAGCACGACGGCAACCAACACCTTGCCCAGCACTTCGCCGGGGAGTGGTGAAACCAGCTGCGCCTGAATGATGATGGTGGCCCCAACGAGCAGCGCCATCACACTCACCAAGGGCAACGCTTCGAAGCCAGTGAAGAACACCTGTCGCACCATGACACGACGACTCACGGCAGCTGCCGCGGCACCCGGCTCGAAAGCCGAGGCGAGCGCACGGCCCAGCGTGATGAACAAGCGGCTGTAGAACCTCCAGTACCCAACCGTCGCGCCACCGAGCCTGCCGATGAGGCTGCTACGCTTGGACCCCGGTCGCTGGGGGAAGAGTGAAAAGTCTTGAACCACTCGCACCTGGCATACACCGAGCGCTCCGCGAGCGCCCGCAGAGAAACGCTACCGGCGACCTGGGTGGGCGATGCATCAACGAGCGGGCACGAAAGTCAGGCGCTCTTCGAGTTGAAGGAGGCCTCGGTTCGCGCGGACGACGGCGGGCAAGCAGCCGAGAAAGACCGAGAATGCCGACCGAAACGCATGACATCGGAAGGCCGCGTCACGACGCTCGCCCGCCGGGCGGGGCAAGACCGACACGGAAACGGTGCTCGGTCACCTAGACGAATTCACCACCCATTGGCCCGTTTCACGACCCACCGCGGCCCGCTCGCGTCGGAAGTGCCGCCCCACAGGTGCGCAGGACACCTACGAGCCACCCCTCCACCTGCGACCCCGCCCTACCCAGACCGCTCGACCTGGGCAACACCGCGGGTGGCGGTCCGAGCGTCGCGCATTCGCTGTGAAAGAGGCGAGATTCAGTGTGATGCGGCGCGTCCCAGCAGAGATTTCACAGACGGTCTCCCGCCTTCTTTGGCAAACGCGCAGCCCCTGCAACGGCGGTGTCGCAACACGTGATCACGCAAGCGCTGTCGCGTCGCGTGTGCGGCCCTGTGACGAATGACCAGTCCGCAAGGCAACGTCAGTGTGCTTCGATTTGCCGAGGGGCGCGCTCCGAGTGATCGTCTCTGAATCGCCACGAAGACGCCACACCGCGGAGGACGACGCACGAGCCGTTCATTCCACGTGCGTGCCCTTGTGGGAGAGAGGCACACGTAACACTCGTGCAACGGCCGAACATTGTCGGGTTGCGGGTACCTCCAAAAAGTGAGACAAGGTTCGTCGCGTCAGCGTCTGTGAAGGGGGTACGTCGGAATGCGCTCGAAGGTTCGTTTCATCGAAGGCGAAGGTAGGCTCGTGGTTCTCGAAATCGAGACGGCGTTGGATCATCCGCTCAGTTACACGTTGCCTCGAACACTTGGTGAATTGGGAATGATGATCGTAGCTAGAGAAACACACATGCGAGCCCGGCGCGCCCTGCAGCGAGTCGAGGTTGCCGAAGCTGATGGAAGTTCACTTTCCGCACAGCGTCGCCTCCAGCTGCAATCGGTTCTGGTTACTTCGGCGGGACAAACCCCGCTGCCGTGGCAAGCGTTCGACTACAGCACGGCGCTCGACAACAGCACGGCGCTCGACAACAGCACGGCGCTCGACAACAGCACGATGGACGAGTACGAGCGCGCCGAGGATGAGCGGTAGACCGGCACGCTCCCCGTCGCCTAGTCAGCGAGAAAGTCAACGAGAAATGCCAAACCAGGCGCCAACGCACGCCACGGCAAACGCCACTGGTGCGACGGCAAGCGCAAACACGACTGCCACCGGGGCGGCAAGCGATAGCAGCGCCACCACCGCCGTGATCGCCAAAGCCGCGCCCATTGCCGGCTCCAAGACGCTCTGACTCATGCTCGCCCGCGCCACCAGAAAGCCGGCCACGGGAAACGCTGCAAGCACCGCGGCTCCCAACAGAACCAGCGGTCCATTCGAACGCACGTCCGCCTCGTCGGCGACCGAGAAGTCCACACCGATCTGATGCCCGAGCGCGACGGCGCCAGCGAGAAACGCCAGCACGACTCCGGTCGTCACGAAAGCGCCCAAGACGATCCAGCGAAACATGAGCGGCCGCTCGCGCCGCCGCATGGCGCGACGAATGTCGCGCAACGAGGGCGGCACGAGTCCCCCCTGTTCGTGCACCGTAAACACTTCGCCGCGACGCACGTCCTTGATCGCCAACCACGACAACCCCGCCATCATCGCCAGCATCGGCAACGCGATGACCAATGTCCCTTCACCACGACCAAAAACGATGTGATCGAACAGCCCGTGAACGGTCATGGCCGCAAACCACGTGAAGCTCAGCAGGTGCACCCTCGATCGCGTGCCGAGAACCGTGCCCCAGGCACCAGCAAAGAACACGTGAGCAAACACGCCCATGGCGATCCTCGCCTCGAGCAGGGGCTGCTGCTGGTCCGTGCGCAAGTAGAAGTACGACTCGGACACGGCAAACCCAGCTGCGACCGAAACCGCCGCGACGAGACCGTCCGCCGGTTTTCGCAAACGGCCCAGCTGGTGAACGGCCCAAACGACGAGCAGCTTGACACCCTCCTCGAGCGGAGCGGCAAACAGCAACATGGCGAGGATGGCAGCGAGGGTCGTCTCGGGGCGAGCAATGAGGCTCAACCCGGAAAGCTCCCAGAACCACCCTTCGATGAACCAGCAACCAGCAGCGAACGCTCCCCCCGATAGGACCAGGACAGCCAGATTCCGCTTCGACAGGCTACAGCGGTGGCGCAGCAGGCGGTACGCCGCGACGAAAAGCGCCGCCGCCAACAGCAGCGCGAGCAAGTTTGCGACGACCTGACTCACGACCCCTCAGAAGTGGAGCCCGAGGTCTACGAATCCCGCGGCGCTCAGCCCAATCCCCGACCCGTCCTTGGCGTAGACGCTGTCCTGGCCAGTTTCCGATTCCAACACCGCATCGCGACTGAGGAACAACAGATCTGCTTCGAGGCGCCCTCCGACGGAGAAGACCGGAGTGACGAAGTAGTCCACGCCCCCGCCCAAGCGCGCATCGATCCCGCCAAGTGTCAGATCGCCCGTCGAATCACCCAGCGCCTCGACGGCATCCTGCGCCTTGAAGTTCGCACCGCGCGCGTAGCCCGCCGCTACGAATGCATACGGCTCGAGCCGACCCTTCGGGACGCGCAACGCTACCTCGAGATCGAGGGTCCACAGGTGAAGGTCGTCGAGCAGCCCGTAGCGAAACCGCGCACCGGCAGTGAAATACAGCAAACGCGCTCCGACACCGCCGCCAAGCACGAGGCCCAACGCACTGTCCGGGACGACGTCGCCATCGAGCAGATCCGAGTTGCTCAGCAGGCCAAACGACGCCCACTGAAATCCGACCTCAGGGGTCAGCCACACGAACTGCAAGCCGCGCCCGGAATCCTCGCGCTCGGCTTGGTCGAGCCGCTGCACCGTCGCGGCCTGCGCGGGATCCTGTGCCGGAGGAGGTGGAGGCGGGAGCAGTTGCGCGCCAAACGACTCGGGCTGCGCGAACACGCCGTCATCCGCGAGCGCAGCGCCGGCAAACGTGACGCCCCCGAGGGTCGCGACGGCCATCCTGAAGAGACGGTTCATGTAGCGCCTGCGCGGGCGCGATTGCTGCACGGTCGTCGGGCGCCCACGGTCCGTCGCCACCGGCGATACGCATGCTTGCGTGAACTGATTCATGTCCTGTTGCTCCACCGGGTCCGGGCGAGCGCCGCGGGCCGCGCTTGGCACTATGTACCAACCCCGGCGGCGGCGGGGACAATTCCTGGCACGCGGGAACGGCAGCTACGTCGCTTGCGCGGCGGTGCGCGCCACGAATCCGTCGTCACCCAGCTCCGCGCAGAGCGCCTCGAGCTGGGCTCGGTCCACCCCGGTGTGGCGCAACGCTTCGAGGTCCTCCGGCAACGGGACGTCCGTGCGCAACGTCGCCAAAGTTCGGTACAAGCGCGCCGCGTCGCGACGCTCCCGAAGATTCTCCGCGAGCGCCTTGGCCCCACGCACCGCGACCTCCCAGCGTGCCGAGTCGTCTGGAATGTCTTCGACGTGGCCATAGTGGGCGAGCACCGCCGCAGCGCTCTTGGCCCCCCAGCGCGGTATTCCCGGAATGCCGTCCGCGGTGTCTCCGACCAACGCGAGATAGTCGGGGATCGATTCGGGTAGGACGCCGAACTTTGCCAGCACCCCGTCGCGATCCGTCTCCTTGTCGCGAATGCGATCCCACAGGACGACCTTCTCATCCGCGACACACTGAGCCAGGTCTTTGTCGGGGGAGCAGATCACCACCCGTTGCACCTCGGGCAGCACGCGAAAGCGAGCGCAGGCAGTGGCCAGCGCATCGTCTGCCTCGAACTCGACCATCGGCCACGTCACGATACCGAGTGCGCGACACGCCCGTTCGGCGAGCTCGAACTGCTGCCACAGGTCGGGCTCGATGCCGTCGCCCGTCTTGTAGCCGTCGAACAGCTCGTTTCGAAACGACTCGATGACGTGATCGAAAGCGCAGGCGACGTGAGTGACCCCCGGTCGGCGCAGCAGACTCCAGAAGCTCCGCAGCAGGCCGCGCGTTGCGCCAACTTCACGGCCATCGGGAGCTTGAACGCGCGGGGCGCCGAAATGCGCGCGGTACAGTTCGAAAGTGCCGTCGAGCAGGTGAACCTGCACCGCGCCGGCAGCGGGGCGTTCGGGGGAAGCCATGGGTCCGGGATGGTGCGCCATCACGCCGGCTGAGCCGCGCAAATTCGGGGCGCCACCGATTGGCCGGACCAGCGGTGCGCAGCCGACGATACCCGAACGCGACTTGCCTGGGGTGGGGGCCTCTGGGATTATGCCGGGGCTTTTTGGGTGGGTCTGCTGGCGCACCCAATGGTCGAGCGCCTATACCGAGGTTGATGATGCGTCTTCTGTCTTGTGGTTTGTTGATCCTGGGTTTGTCGAGTGGTTGCACCCTGATCGCCGACATCGACCGAACGAAGATCGGCGCGACCGAGGATCCGGGGCCCTCCGGCACCGTCGACAGCGGCGGGTCGACCGACGACGCGCCGACAGATACCGACGATCCGGCTCAGACCGACGACTCCCCATCGAACCCGACAGACGGCGGCCCATCAGACGGCGGCCCCATGGGCGACGCCGCGCCCTCAGACGGTGGCATGAAACCGACCAGCCCCGAGGGCGGCTCGATGACGGATTCCGGTCCAACTTCGCCGACCGACGCCGGTCCCGCGGCGTCGGCCAGCCCCGAAGCTGGGCCAGCAGCGCCATCGTCGGATGCGTCCACAGCCGACGCCAGCACCGACGGGGGCTGATTCGCTCAGCGAAATGAGCGCAGGGAAGGCCTCAGCAAGGCGAGGCACTGCCACCCCCGGCGGGCTCAAAGCTTCGGCAGCGCCCCCGAAGCTTCGCCAACGGACGGCGGAGCTTCGGCAGCGTCCGGCGAAGCTTCGGCAGCGAGCCAGAAGCTTCGGCAGCGGCCCAGAAGCTTCGCCAACGGGCGGCGGAGCTTCGGCAGCGGGCCGGAAGCTTCGGCACCCATGGAACTGATTGAGCATTTGGATGGCCAGCGGAATTCTGAGGAAGAACTCGGAAAGAGGTTGGCGGGACAAGGCGTTTTTTTGGCTGGCGAAGCTTCCCGGCGGCTGCCGAGGGCATCCGGACGAGTGGCGAAGCTCTGGGCAGGGTGCCGAAGCTCTGGGGGAGCCTGACGTGACCGCGATGTATCTGGCCGGAATCATCGACGACGCGTGAGGTCGCGCCACGGGACTCCGCGAAACGGTCCGCCCAACTGAGGGACTGCGCTCAGAAGTAGAAGTGGATCTGGCTCTGAATCTTGGCGCCAGCGCCCTTGGTCTTCGTCACGTCGGTGCGCAGGTCCCAGTGCGTGGCGAAGAACCACTGGACACTCCCCCATGCCGTCCACGACATTTCGCCGGCGCCCTGGAAGCCGTCCTCCGACGCATCGGGCTTGCCCTTGTCGAGCACCTCGCCCGTCACGCTCAAGTGCAAGCCGCGCATCAGTTCGTAGTCCGCGTTGAGCATACCGGTGTAGCCCATCCCCGACCCGGTCATCTTCAACACGTCGAATTCGCCCATCAGCATCAACTCGGACATGGCGACATAGCGCAGCGTCGCGCCGTACGCGTGACGGATCGTGCGGCTGTCACGAGCGGCCAACTGACTCTTGCTGCTGGTGAGAGCTAGCGCGTTGAGGCCCACTGCTAAGTCGCGGCTGAGCTGGCGTTCGAGGAACCCGACGAAACCACGCTCGCGAAAATCGTCGGGACGCATCTGGAAGTTGCCGGCCACGAACATGCCCTCGCCGCGCCATTGCCCGCCAGAATAGGCGAAGGCCAGACCGTGTTGCTGGTCCGACTCTCGGTCAGTCTTGGTCGCGTCGCGCACGGCCAGCACGTGTTCGGACGTGCGAATGCCGAACGGCAGGTTCAGGCGTCCCAGGCGCATCAGCCAGTTGTCACCGATGTCGACGCCCAGCCAATGAGAGCGAGAGATCAGGGTGCCACCCTCTTCGGTTTTGAAAATCTGCGCGCCGCGCGAATGGGCCGCATTGGGCTTGACGCTCGCGTAACCGATGCTGCCCCCTGCCTTGAAACTGCTGGCCTCGAACATCCCGTAGGCGTCAATCTGCATCGGGAAGTGAGTCAGCTCGCTGTCATCGAGATCGTAGATCCCCATGTAGCGAGCGCTGCCGCCGAGCAGCAACGAGTCGGGTTCATCCAGGGCATACAGCAGTTTGGAAGTGCTGGTCGGGGTGGGTGTGTCCCAGTCCATCGACAGCAACTGCTCACTCTCGACACGACCCATGTGATTGAGCAGCTCACCGCCGCTCGGGTCGGCATGGCACGTGCTGCACTTGGCATACCCGTGCTTCATCATCCACGCGTAAGCGCTGGCGTCACTGGTCCAGACCATCACCACCAACAGCGGAACGACGAACTGCAACCAGGAAACCATCATCCTGCAACCGCTGGCGAGCGGCATCCTCCAGCTCGGACGCTTTCGGCGGCCCAAGACCACAGCGCTATTCATAGGCGCCGGTTTTCCCTCAGCTAAGGCGTATCGTCAAACAGCTTTGCGCACAGCGTCTTCGATGACCGGACGGGCCTTACGACGATCTTCGAGACCAGCGCGACCAAACGCGTTTTCCCGAAGGTGGGACGGCTGGGATACCGCTGTTGGCGGCTTTTTTCGATCGTGGTTCCCCACCCACGCAGAGTCGGCAAATCCTTCGGGGTGTGGCCCCGAACTCACCTCGGCGGCCGCGTGCTCTTCTGCCGGACTTTTCTGTCAGAGGCGCGGACCTGAGCGGGCTCAACGCTGCGGGACGAAGCGCAGCGCACGTCGCGCGACGGCGGTCAGCGGCCACACGTACTCGACATCGAGATCCACCTGCCAGCCGGGCAGCGTGGGTGCATCCGCCTGGGCCAGCAGCACCCACACCGCGCCCGTCGCGATCCTCGTCCCCTCCTCCAACCACTGCTGTGGCGGCAGCGTCGCCCGCGCCACCGCCACCTCGTGGGCACCAGCCGTGATCACATGCGATCGATCACGGATGACGGTGACGTCCGTCGCCCCCAACGCACCGGTAACACTTCTCAGAAACGCGACGCGCTTGGTGCGGGGCTCGACCAGGCTCACAGTCAAGCGAGGCAGTAGCAGCCGCAGAGGAAGACCCGGCGCCCCGGCGCCGGTTCCAACATCAACCCAATCTTCGAGCTGGGTCGTGGTGGCGGCCAGCAGCGCGGCATCGGCGACGAAGAGATCCACGAGTTCGTCGCTGTTGCGCGCGGCCGTCAGGTCGTGTCGCTGGTTCCACTGCACGACGAGGTCGAGGTACTTCGACAACGGGTCGAGCGCGGGTTCGCCCAGTGTCTCGAATAGATCCGAACGCGCACAGGACTGCGGCAAGTTGTCCCAGACGCCGCGCAAACAGCGTCGAATGCGGGGCACCCAGCCCTTGTCGGGGATCGTCAGTGTCATCGTGCTTCAGCTTTGCAGCCCCCGCACTTTGTCTAAACTGAGCCGGTGCCTCAACTCGCTTTTTCGGAGCTACCGCTCGTAGACCTCGCACGCCGTCACCGACCCGGCCTCGACGTCGAGCTCGAACCCATGCCGGGCGGCGCGTCCCTGCGACGTTTCTTCCGCGTGCGTTTTTCGGACGGACACAGCGCCGTCGGGATGTTCTTTCCGGACGCAACCGGTGCTGAAGAAGTCACCAACCAGACGGAAACACCCAGCGAATGGCCCTTCGTCGAAGTGCAGCGCTTGCTCCAATCCCGAAACGTCGACGTTCCCGCCCTGCTCGGCCAAGACGCCGAGGCGGGCTGGTTGCTCGTGGAAGATCTCGGCGATCTGACCTTGGCCGAGTGTCTCGTCAGCGCTGCGGAGCGCAAGACGGAACTGTACCAGCGCGCCGTCGCCGATCTCGCCCGTGCGCAGCGATCACTCAGCGAGCTGCCCCCGACGAGCATCGTCAGCCAGCGCCGCTTCGACGTCGAACTGTTGCACTGGGAGATCGACCATTTTCGGCAATACGGGTTGCAGGCGCGGGGCATCACCCTGAGCGACACGCAGCAGCGCCGCTTCGACGGGGCGGCAGTGGAGGTGGCCCAAGCCATTGCGAATCTGCCCTACGGATTCGTGCACCGCGACTACCAGAGTCGCAACCTGATGGTCGTGCCGAGCCCCAACGGCGAACGCCTGGCCTGGGTGGACTTCCAGGACGCGCTACTCGGCCCTCGCGCCTACGATTTGGTCGCGCTACTCAGCGACAGCTACCAGACTTTCGACGACGCGTTCATCGAGCAGCGATTGGCCGAATACGTTCACCAGCGCGGATTGTCGCCCAGTGAACTGCCCCAAGTGCAGCGCGAATTCGATCTGATCACCGTGCAACGGAAGCTCAAGGACGCCGGGCGCTTCGTGTTCATCCAACACAAAAAGGGCGACGACAGCTACCTGCGCTTCATCGAACCCAGCCTGGAGAAGGTGCGCAATGCCATGGGGCGTTTGCAGGACGTGCCCGCGGTGCGCGAGCTGGAGTCGTTGCTCGACGAATTGCTGGGCTAGCCTACCGGGGTGAACGTGCGGCGCACGACCGAGTGGTTCGGTGCCGAATCACTGGATCGGCGGCTGGGAAGCAGGCGGAGCCGTGTCGTCCCAAATCCCCACCCACTCGTCCGCCCAATGGCTGTCGCAAAACAGCACCCAAGCGTTCTTTGGAACCTCGTGGTCGCGAAGCTTCTTTCGCACGAGCTGCAACGCCGGCTCGAGCCGTGTCAACGCCAGCACGATGTAGCAATAGCGAGCGCCGAGCCCCGCGCCGACCACACAGCCCAACTGTCCCGGCACGAGCGCCCGATCGAGCGCTTCTTCGAGGTCGCAACGCGCCCCGACGCGTTGCTCGTCGTCCCCCGAGAGCTCCAGCTTGACGTAGCAGAAGATCTCACCGAATCGGCTGAAGCGCTGTGAGGCGAACAGTTCGCCGGAAAGGAAACAACGCAGCATCTCCGGACACATCGTCGTGGCCATCAGCAGGTCGTCCGAGCCGTTGGCGAGCGGGGCCCCGTCAATGCCTTCCGCGGGATCGAGCTCGAACATCACCCAGTCGGCACGCTCGCAAATGCGGTGGCTCGGCTGTTCCGGGAGCCCGGCGTCGATCCCGGTGATCGCCGCTTGCACGGCCGGCTTCACCTCTTGCAACGACAGCGGCAAATCGGGAGACTGATCACCTACGACACGCAGCACGCTGGAGCGTCGACCGGGCAGCACCGAGACGGTTTGAACCCAGGAATCGAAAACGGCGTCCCCGAGCAAACGTCCGAGCAGCGCATTGGCAACGTCGAGGGCTTGCTCGTCGTCACCGCTGTTGAAGTGCTCACTCGAAACCACGATCTCCAGGGCATGCCCGCGGCCCACCCCCACGCGGGCGCGTGCTTTGCTCAGGTCGAGCCCGAAGTCCTGCCGCACGGCCGCAAGCGCCGCGTCAGTACTGGCTGGACTTCTCTGGGCGGAGAAACTCCAAGGCAGTCGCGGCGGAGCCCGCTCGACCATCAGGTCCGCCAGCGGCTTGAGGCGAACGTCTTCGACGGCCAGTACGTCGAGCGTGAAGCTGCCGTCACCGTGGGTCTCCATCTCGAGCCCCAACCCGGGCTCCACGCGCCCCAGCCAACCACGCAGGTGCACGATCCACGCGGGATCGAGCCCCCGACCCTGAACCGCACGCGCCCCGAGCCCAGCGCCGAACTCCCTCCAGAACACATCGATGCTCTTGATGCGTTCCATGTAGCGGCCGGTTTCGACCTCGTCGTCGGGAGAGAAAAATCGAACGCGTGTCAATCCAGCACCTCTACTCGAACATCGACGACACCGGCCCGAATCATACCCAGACGCTCCGCGGCGATGCGCGAAAGGTCGATGATGCGGTTCTTTCTACTGAACGGACCGCGATCGTTGATGCGCACGTACACGTAGCGATTGGTGTCCAGGCGCACCACGCGAACGACGGTGCCGAAGGGGAGCGTCCGGTGGGCGGCGGTGAACTTCTGCGGATCGTAAATGTCTCCGTTGGCCGTGTGGTTACCAGCCAGCGAGTCGCCGTAGTAGGTCGCTTTGCCCTTCAAAACCCGCTTTGCCGCTGCCCCCTCGTAGCGCGCCAGTAGCTGCGATTCATCGGAACCGTTCACTGGCGCGGAACCGCCGGGGGAGGCGACAGGTGCATTGCGGACCGACTCGGGCGGAGCGTCGCACGGACCCGGCGACGACTCCGACGAGCCGCAGCCTGGACAGGCGCACGCGGGGCAGACTGGACAATTGCACGCGGCAGGCGGAGGATTGCCAACACAACCCGGAAGAACAGCGACGTTGAAAGACCAGGCCGCCCACGCCAACCAGCCACTGACCCGCCGGGCCACGCGAATCGAGCCAGGTACGCGACCCATCTCGTTGGACATCGCCGCCCGGCTGCTGGCAGGTTTCGAAACTGGCTCAGAACCCTGAGCATCACAGACGGCGAACACGCGACCCTGACTTTTTCAGAGCCCCAGGCGCGGGTCAAGACCGGCAAGTCGGACGCGTGGGCCCGCGCCCCGATGAGGCCCATCGCGGCTCGCCCAAGTCGCGGTATGCTCACCGCCCCATGCTGCACGGACACTACTGGACCCTGCGCAATCGGCTCACGCGCTCGCTTCAACCAGCGCCCGTCGGACCTGCGCGGGCGTGGTTCTGCGACGTGAGCGACCCGAAGGTCGGTCGAGTGCGCCTCGCAGGACGTTTCAATCCGCAACCCGGCAGCGACGAATTGCTCGTGGTCGTGCATGGGTTGGGTGGCTCGAGTCGCAGCCCGTACACGCTCGGAGCCGCCAGCACCGCCAGCGCACTCGGTATCAACTGCCTGCGACTGGACCTGCGGGGAGCTGACCTGCGCGGTGATGATTTCTACCACGCGGGCCTGGCGAGCGATCTGGACGCGGTACTCGACAGCCCGCACTTTCGACAGATACGTCACGCGTACCTGCTGGGCTATTCCCTGGGCGGACACATTTGCCTTCGATACGCGGCCGGCCCGATGCATCCGAAGGTCGCAGCGGTTGCGACGATTTGCTCGCCGTTGGACCTATCGACGACAGCGCGGGCGTTCGATCGCGCGAGGTTCAGCGTCTATCGCTGGCACGTGTTGTCGAGTCTCAAGGCGATGTACTACCCGTACTGCGACCGCCACCCGCAGCACGCACCCGCGTCGCCCGAAGAAGCGCAAAAGATCCGCGAGATCCGCCAGTGGGACGAGCGCATCGTCGCGCCCCGCTACGGGTTCGCGAGCGCTCAGCACTACTACGAGAGCCAAAGTGCCGCGCGCAGCATCGAGGCCATCGCTGCGCCGTGCCTGCTGCTACACACCGTGTCGGACCCGATGGTCCCGATCGATACGATACGCCCGTGGACGCGCAGCTTGCCCGCGAACGTGACCGTGATCGAGAGCCCTCACGGAGGGCACATCGGGTTCTCATCAGACTTTCGGCTGGGGCAGGACGCGCCGCCGGGTCTCGAGCCCCAAGTCGTCCAGTGGCTGCGTGCCGAGGGCGAACGCCACACGTTGCCGGCGAGCTGAGCGATGGTAGGCAAGGCCGAGACGCAGGGGAGCCGCTGGTGGGCGGCACGCGCCGACTACTTCGAAGTGGCGCCGGAAAGCTGGCTCGCGCACCTCGAGAGCCTGGCCCGGCTCGGCTTCACTCACGTCGACGTACGCATTCCTTGGGGGCTGCACGAACAGCAGACTGACAAGTACGACTTCGGTCAACAGCAAGCCCAACTCGACTTCAGGCGCTATTTCGAGATCGCGGGGGAACTGGGGCTGGGTATTTGCGCGCGAATTGGGCCGCGCCAAGAGCGCTCGGTGGACCTACCCTGTGACGGGCTGCCCCAGCGCATCGTTTGGACGCGCGAATGCCAAGCACTCAGCCGGCGCGGCAACCCCATCGTGCAACCTCGCTGGGCGGGTTCTTTCCCCGAGCCGAGTCTATTCAGCGATGCCTATGCCGATCAATGCGAGGCCTGGTTAACCGCGGTGGCGCAGCAGCTGGCAGATTTCGAAGCACCGAGTGGCCCTTTGGCAATGGTCGTCCTCGATTCGCGGGGGACGTTGGAAACACTGCGAATGCGGCCCGATTGTCGAGACGGCGCGCTCAGCGCGTTTCGACAGTTCCTTCGCGCCCGCTACGGCGAGGACCACGCCCTGGCCGCAGCGTACGGTGATGCACAGCTGAACTTCGAGCGCGTAGAACCACCGGCACGGTCGCGCGCTGACGGTGGCTGCACCCGGGCCTGGTCGGACTGGTTCGACTTCGCCGACGCGCAAACCCGGATGCAGGTAGCGCACTGGCAACGCTCGCTGCGCGTCGCGGGGCTCGAGCGAACGACGATAGCGCGATCCCGAGGCGTTGCACCGATGGCATCGGACCATGCCGGCGAACTGACGGACGTCACGAGTGCCTCGCCCACGATCGCCGAGCTGAGTTGCGCGTTCGAGCTGAGCCAGCGAGGGAGCGAGGACGCAGTCACCTGGGCCGCGTTGCTCGACGCCGTCGGTGTGAGCTGCCAGAGATTCAGCGTCGGTCCGGTCCACCCGCGCGCCGGCCACGTGGGCTCTTTGCTCGACGCCAGCGGTAATCCGACACCAATATCTCGACGGCTGAGTGAGGTTCTGAAGAGACTGGCGGCGCTGCCCAGAGGCGCTCTGGAACGACGAGTCGATGCACAAATCGCTCTCCCCCGATGGCTCGTTCACGGCTGGTGGTCGTGGAACGTGCTGTATCCGGTCGGCTTACATCCGCTGAGCCCCTCGCAACGAGCCGGGCTCGACGAAGGCGGCGGCACCTCACCGAGTGTCGACCACGCTCCAGGGCGCAGTCACGACGGCGCCTCGGATGACGACTCTGGTGAACCCACGCAACAACAGTTGCTTGACGTGCTCGAACTCATCGAGCGCCTCGGTTCGGCGTTGAACGCTCGCGGCTTGTCCTGGCGTTTCATCGGTCTCGACGATGCCATTGCCCCGGTTTCCGTTGCCCCCGACACGTGGACCTTCGTACCCAATCTGAGACGACTCGACGACGCCACGACAAGAGTGCTGCGCCCGCTCGTCGAAGCGGGCACTCCGATCACCTTTTGGCCACACCCGCCGGACGATCCGCCGTCGTGGCTGTCACCCGATCCGGCATCGCTGTTGCACGCGCGGGACGCGGCCTCGGTGGCTCGATGGCTGGAACAACAGCTCACGGACGGACGCTTGCCCGTTCGGCCAGCTCCGCAACGGGGCGTACGCTTTCATCATCTTTCGGCTCCCTGTTCCAAACGCGCGCAGTATCGCGTGATTGTGTTGACCAATTCGAGCAACGAACCCGCTACGGTGAGCCTCGATTGCCCACATCACGCCGTGGTGGATTCATCAGTGGGCGATTTGCCCAGCTCGGAGGGACATCGCCTGGATTTAACTGTTCCCGCAGGGACCGTGAGGGTGCTAGAGCTGCACCCCACCACGGCCCCGGGCGACGAAGACCCGGACGCGGCCCAGCCCCTGCCTGTCCCCGATGCTGATTGAGATAAACCCCGACACCCCGGAGCCACGCAAGATCCGTCGCGCTGTCGACGCATTGGAGCGCGGTGAGGTCATCGCGTATCCCACGGACACTTGCTACGGTTTCGGTTGCGATCTGCAGAACAAGAAAGCCATCGACAAGCTGTACCAGATCAAGGGCATGAACCGCGATCACCAGCTGTCGTTCATCTGCAAGGATCTCGGCGATGTGGCGCGTTACGCCGTACTCAACGACTACGAGTACCGCATCCTCAAGCAGCACCTGCCTGGCCCCTACTGTTTCATTCTCAATCCGACGCGCGAAGTCCCAAAGGTAGTTCAGACGCCGCGCAAACACGTGGGCATCCGCGTGCCGCGCCACGCCATCGCTCTGGCGCTCGTGCGCGAGTTGGGACGCCCAATCATCAGCAGCACGGCTGCACGCCCCGAGGCTCCCCCCTACATCGACGCCCGCGAAATCAACATCGACTTCAAGGGCTTGGGGCTCGCGATCGACGGCGGCCCCGGGGGAGAAACGCCGACGACAATCGTGGATCTGACGGGCGAGCACCCGGATATCGTGCGCGTCGGCGCGGGTGATCCCAGCCCCTTCGAGATTTGACGAGGTATCCGATGTCCCTGCTCGTCACACAGATTCAGGGCAACAGCCAACGCCTCGACGGCGGAGCGATGTTCGGCAACGCCCCGCGCGTGATGTGGCAACGCTGGATCGAGCCGGACGAGTTGGGACGTATCCCCCTGTGCTGCCGCTGCATGCTCGTCGACGACGGTCAGCGTCGGGTGCTTTGCGAAACGGGGATCGGTAGCTTCTTCGAGCCGGCGCTCAAGGAGCGCTACGGCGTCGTCGAGGACGAACACGTGCTGTTGCGTTCACTGCAGCAACGAGGACTGGGTCACGAAGACATCGACGTCGTCATCCTCAGTCATCTGCATTTCGACCACACAGGAGGGCTGCTCAGCGCCCACGAACCCGGTGCACCGCCACGGTTGCTCTTTCCCAACGCACGCTTGGTCGTGAGCAAGACGGCATTCGAACGCGCCCGGAATCCGCATCTGCGGGACCGCGCATCGTTCATCCCGGAGCTGCCCCAGATGCTTCTGCAATCGGGACGACTGGAGCTGGTCGATCCGACGGTTTCCGAGCTGCCCTGGCTGGGTGCACGGTTTCGCTTCAGCACGACCGATGGGCATACGCCGGGCATGCTCCACACCGAGGTCACCGGCGCCCAGCAGAGCGTCTTCTTCTGCGCCGATCTCATCCCGGGGCGTGCTTGGGTAAACGTGCCCATCACGATGGGCTACGATCGCTACCCAGAACACTTGATAGACGAGAAGGCAGCACTGCTACCGCGCTTGTCTGCTGCTCGCACCTGGTTGTTCTTCACTCACGACCACGAAACCGCTGCCGCACGCGTCGCACCCGACGCCAAGGGCCGCTGGGCAGCAGTGGAAACCAGCAACGTAACCGATCTCGACCTCGACCTGCCCAGCCCTTGAGCGACGAATGCAAGACTACAAGCAGCGGTTCATCGAATTCATGGTACGCGCCGGCGTGCTCACTTTCGGCGACTTCGTGACGAAAAGTGGCCGCAAGACGCCGTTCTTCATCAACGCGGGCAAGTACCGTACCGGCTCTCAGATGCAAACCCTGGCTGGGTTCTACGCAGACGCCATCGAAGAGTCCGGCGTGGTGTTCGACGTGGTGTTCGGTCCAGCCTACAAGGGCATTCCGCTGGTAGTCGCCACGACGATGGTGCTCAGCAGTCGCGGCCGAGACGTACCGTTCTGCTTCAACCGCAAAGAAGCCAAAGATCACGGCGAGGGCGGCGTGCTCGTCGGCCACATCCCCCGAGACGGCGAGCGCGTCCTCATCATCGAAGACGTGACTACGGCAGGAACGTCGATCCGCGAAACGGTACCGCTGTTGAAGTCGGCTGCCGCCGTGACCGTGGTGGGACTGGTCGTCTCCGTCGACCGCATGGAACGTGGCACGGGGACACAGAGCGCGCTGGGTCAGCTACGTGATGAATTCTCCATGGCGACGTTCAGCATCGTCACGGTCGAAGAGGTGATGGCCCACTTGCACGGCCGGAAACTCGACGGACAGGTCGTTCTCGACGACGAGACGCACGCACGCATGGTCGAGTACCGTAGGCAGTACGGCGCCTGAACGAGCTGCTCCGCCAGCGTCACACTCACCAAGGCCCACGGCGCCCGCCATGCAGGCAGCGCGATGACGACGCACCGATGAGCATGGCGGGGCGGGGTTTGGCGATCGCGCGACGTCGGTTTAGGTCAGCCTGCGCAACGTCAGCACTGGACTCTTGTCGCCGCGACAAGTTGCTCCGGCGGCCAGCCAGGTGCTCCCACCGTTGACTTCCGAAACCACACAGCTGATCCCTCCCGGATCGAACGTGACCAGGTAGCTCAACGCGCTACCAACCTCTTTGAATCGGAAGCGTGCAGACGCAAAACCCGCCGGGATCGAGCACCCTGCCAAGGTGCTCCAATAACACTGCCACTGCGGTACCGTCGTGAAGTCGAAGCCGTAGTTCGACCAAGAATACAGCGTTGTATCGCCGTAGTGAGTTCCCGAGCTGGAACTCACGACACTATCTACGGTTACCCAACGGCTGTCCCGGTTGTTGTAGGCCTGAATCTGAATGACTGCGCCGGGCTTCTCCGCAAAGCCTGCAAAGTCCAGGTCATCCCAGTCCACCCAGTCCCCTTCCTCAGGCGTGTAGACGCAGCCACTGGCAAGGAAGCACGAGACCGCGATGACGAGACAGCGCGCCAGATCGCCAACGGCGACCCGGCTATTTTGGACGTTCAGCATGTCACACCCTCCAATCGAACGACTTGTTTGGTTGTTCATCAGTATGGGCCAGAAGTGCCCCAACACCGACCCAGGCATGATGTCCCAGACACTGCTCTCGCACAATGGTCAATTACCCAGGCTTCCCTCATGTACACCACACACGACATTCGCCAACACGACCAACTCGTGCAAAATCAACAACTACACCGCATTGTCCACCTTCCACGACCACAACGTTCGAACTTCGCTCGAAACGCCAGAAAGGGAAGAACCCCGAAAGTCTCCGCCACACGCAATGCAGCAACACGGCAACCAACCACATCGGACGGCTACGAAACTGTCGTGCCCACTTCGCCGACGGGCGATGATGCCACGAGCATCGAGCCCGGACGGCTACGCGCCGACGCTTCGCCTCGAAGAACTGTGGCTTGCGCGAACGGGTGTGTTCCGGCATCATCGGGTCGCGCTCGAGAGCGCTCCCGGTCCGCGGAAAAGGCTGCGCCTATCTCGAATCGTTCGGCACTCGATCTCATCCCAGATCGTCTTCCACCGGCACGCGGACACCGGTCGACACGGAAGGTGATCTCACATGTCCAACGATCAGCAACGCTCGCCCTCTCCCTCCCTCGGTCTCGGGCAGCCCATCCACCTCGGGCAGCAAAAGAAGCGAGCCAAAGAGCTGTTACGGGCGCTCGGCGCTGCCGAGCCTGCTGCCCGCGACCGGCTTCGACGCCACTTGCCGGGTCAGCAACCGCCGCACAAGCTTGCCCACGCACAGCTCGTCGTGGCGCGGGAAGCAGGCTTTCGAACCTGGACGCAGCTCAAGCTCCACGCGGAAGACGCGATGCGCACGGAGTCCGAGCTACTGGAGACAATCCTCGACGCGGCGTTGAGTGCAAACGACAAGCGCTTGCAAAGCGCGCTCGAGCGGCTTCCCCAGGCGGCGGACACGAACCTCCACGTCGCCGCGGTGCTGGGCCTCGAAGAACGAGTCGCACGCCTGCTCGACGGAAGCGCGATCGACGTGCAAGCAAAGTTCGGCGTGCGGAACTGGTCGGCGCTCGCGTATTGCTGCCACGCGCGCTGGGGTCGCGACGACGCGGAGGTGCATCGCGCCCGCGCCGCAATCGCAAAGCGGTTGATTGCTGCCGGAGCGGACAGCAACGAGTGTGTCGATGCCATCGACGTGCCGGGCGGCCAGCTGTCGATCCTCGCCGCCGCAGCGTGGCACACCACGAGCGCCGAATTGGTCGATGCGCTGATCGTTGCGGGAGCCGATCTCGAACCCCCGGGTTCCACCGCGGGCCCCCCTGCGCCGCCACTGGTCGCCGCTGCCAACGGCGGTCGGCGGACCTGTGTCGATCGACTCATCGCCAGTAACCCGCCACACTGGCAAGCGCGAGAAGCCCTCGAGGTAGCGCTCCGCGACGGCGATCTCGCCATGGCCACAGCGCTGCTGAACTACGGCGCCATCCCGAACGGCGCCGGTCGTTGGCACGGTCATCGCGGCAGCGCGTTGCACGCTGTGCTGCTGTTGGGTCTGGGTACCGATTTCGTCGAGCTACTTCTCGACTCGGGAGTGTCCGTCGACGTGAAAGACCGAGATGGCCGCACCGCGCTACGGGTCGCCGTGCAGGTGAACGCCATCGACGCAGCGGCATTGCTGCAAGAACGCGGGGCACGCGCTGAGGAAATCGAACCGGTGGATCGATTGATCGGCGCTGCTGCTGCCGGCAACGACGACGAAGTAGCCCGGCTGTCGTCCCTTCACCCGGAAGCGATCTCGCGCTGCACCACCTGCGACCATCAGATGGTTTGTTGGTCGGTCTGCCGCGGAAACGTCGTGATGCTAGCGCATTTGCTCGCTGCGGGATTCGACGCCAACGTCACAGACGACAATGGCGAGACAGCGCTCCACTTGGCGGTCCAACGCAACGACGCGAGTGCTGTGAAGCTCCTGCTCGAACGGGGCGCTTCCCCGTTGCAACGCAACTTCCACAATCTGACGCCAATCGACTTGGCCACGGAGCGCGACGACGACGAGGTTCTGCGCCTGTTGAGCATTGCAGCGGGCTCGCAACGGGCAACTGCGGATCAGTTGGTGCCCCCAGAACACTTGGCCACTCGGTTCGAACTCGCGGTGGACGCCATCGTGAACGGCGACACGACGCGCTTGACCCAGCTCCTCGACGAGACACCCGAACTAATCACGACGCGATCTCCACGCTACCACCGCGCAACGCTGCTTCACTACATCGGGAGCAACGGCACCGAGCGGGTGGCCGTGCCCAAAAACCTGTGCGCCATCGCGGAACTGCTGTTGGAGCGGGGCGCTGAGGTCGACGCTTCCTGTCTGATGTACGGTGGCGGCCCGGACCAGACGACGCTGGGCATGGTCGCCACGAGCAGCTTTCCAGCGCAAGCGGGGCTGACCGAGGGGCTCATCGCCGTGCTCGTACGCCACGGAGCACAAATCGACGGACCGCTGGGCACCGGAGCGCTCGACGGAGCTATCGAGTACGCCAACCACGACGCGATTCGGGCGCTGAAGGTCGCCGGGGTCCGGGCCCACGATTTGGCGAGCGCTGCAGCACTCGGCGATCTCGAGGCACTCGACGACCACTGGTCCCGTCTCCCGAAACCATTGGATCCGGATTTGGCACCGGTGGTCGGCGCAATGCAGAATGCCGCCGCTCTGAACCAGCTCGGCGTGCTGCAATGGCTGCTCGAAAGAGGGGCGGCTCTTGACGGACGTGATGCCAACGGCGCGACCGCCCTGCACAAGGCGGCGGCCGCGAACGCCGCGGCCAGCATTCGGTGGCTTCTCGATCGCGGCGCGAACGCCTCGTTGCGCGACGGCATCTACGACGGCACTCCGCTCGGCTGGGCCAACGCATGCAACAGTGCGGACGCCAAGGCGATTCTCGACGGCTCGAGACAGCGCTGAACCTCAGCGGCACGGGATGATTCGCGAGCGCCTCTCACCGCTGATCAGAACTGGGGATGCGCCGCAATACCACGAAACTCACGTCTGCCTTGAAGCCCACTTTCGTATCAACATGATTGCCGCTCTAGAAGAAGTGGGCAACATGCCCGTGATCAGATCCCGCGGCAGACGGCGAAACCTCGGCAACCGAACCACTCGGTGTCTTTCTCAAACAGGTCCGCGAAGAAATGTCGAGCAGCGGGGACCCCGAGATCGTCGTCGATGTTTCTGAACTCTACTTCATGAACTCATCCTGCTTGAAGGCGTTCGCTTCCTGGATCCACCAAGTGGACTCATCGCAGTGCCCACATCGAATCAAGCTCCTATCCAACGCGAGGCAGCACTGGCAGCGTCGCAGCCTCGACACGCCGCGTCGGCTCGCCCCCGCCGTCATAGATATCGAGCAGGTCACGAGCGCGCTGCCATCGAGACGCCCCACGCTCGAACCTTGAGAGTCGGCGGGAATCAATCCGCGTTCACGGCTACGTGAGGATCTGGACGCTGAGAATTTGTCCGACGTGTCCTGCTGGCACTATGAACCACGGCTGGTGTGGGATCCGAGCTCGTCACCCAGATGAGCGAGACCTCCACGCGAAGCAAGCTGCCACCATCACACCGCAGTGGCGCTTACCATTGCACGTTCACATCACCGCAGGAGACCTCATGGCTGTAGGAAAACGTCCAACCTCAAAGCGCAGTCCCAGAACCACCACGCCGAGGCAAGGGCGTATCACCAAGGGCAGTCGGCGCCGTAGGTCCAACCCGCACACCATCACCGTCGCGGGCATTCACTACGTGGAGATCGACCACGAGTACTACAAGTACCGCCTCGAGCAGCCTTATAGTCTGGGGATCAAACTATTCCCTGACGCAGACATCAGCACGACGTACATCGACATCAGCGAGTTCGGTGAACTGACGATCAAGCGCGGCTACAGCTGGGACGGGCCAAGCGGTCCGACGATCGACACGCCCGACTTCATGCGCGGCGCCCTCGTACACGATGCCCTCTACCAGTTGATGAGGGAACGGAAAATCGGGCAAGGCTGGAGAGCCTATGCCGACACCCTTCTGCGAGAGCTGTGCCTCGAAGACGGGATGGCAAAGGCCCGAGCGGACTACGTGTACGCGGCGGTTCGCGTTTTCGGCAAGTTCGCCGCGAAACCAACGGTGCCCGCCACCGTCATTCCGACGGCCGCGCACGACTGAACGCCATCGGCGGCGCCCCCGTCAAGACAGAGCCAGCCGTCACTTCGCTGGCGCGCTGGCGGTGACGGTCGTCGCAGCGGGGAACGCGAAGCTCACCTGCGACTCGAACTGGAACGGGGCGCCACGCTCGGGCTGGTCGGGCACGCGAACGACCGCCAACATACGCTGAGAAAGCTGCCCATCGACGGGCAGCGCGCGCCCTACCTTCAGCCTCAGTTGACCTTCGTCTTGGCCCTGAAACTGGACGACCTCCCGTTCAGTGAGACCGGGAAAACCGACGTGAGGCGCCGCCAGGTAGCGCTTCGTGTTCACTTCGAGTGAAACCTCGGTGGGGCTCGCAGCCGCGACCTTGTACATGCGATAGGCAACGACGTCGCTGCCCATGAATACCTCGCGCGACGTGACCATCCAAAATGCGCCGTTTCCGACCGGCTCCTTCGGGTAGGCAACGTAGATGGTGCCCATCGCGTCAGCAGACACGGTCAGCATCATGTCGAGATCCTCCAAGGCACCCTTGGCGCGCTTGACGGTCGGCATTCCGAATAGGTAGCCGTCCGCCACGGGAAACTCGACGGTGCTTCCCTTGAGCTTTGCGATGTCGTCACCAGCGCTCGGCGGCAACTGACCCGGCTGCCGCGCAGCCAGTCCCGCGCCCTTGACGGCAAACGTCAGCTGCTGCTGCGCCGCTGCACCCTCCTCTTTGGCCTCGGCCGCCGCCTCGCTAACTTCCACCTTGAAGGCGACGCTAGGCATCGCGCCGCGGCCAGCGCGGATGGCTACCTCGAACGAACCGGGAACCTTGCCGGGTAACCCGCCGCCGAGAGCGACTCGCGGTTCGCTGCCGGTGGAGCCAACCGTTACCTTTGGCAACGAGCCGGCCTTTGCCTCAGCGTCGGCGCGTTCACTCCCGAGGATGCCATTCGGGGGCGGTTGGCTCTCGTCACCTGATGCCGCCCCGGCAGCAGCTTGCTTGGCAGCCTGTCGCACCGCTGCTGCTAGCTCAGGGTCGTTTGGTTGTGTCGATGGAGCGCCGGCGCTGTCGGCCGTCGTCTCGTCACCGCCGGCGGACGTCTCCGTGGGCTTCGGCTGCTTCGCTTCGCAGGCAATCAAACAAGCACCCACGATGACCGCGGGGAACCCACGCAATTGGAGTCGGAAAAGGGTCGCTGATGCCATCGCGGGGAGGAATAGCAAAGACGCGGCAGCCGACCAACGCCCAGCATCGGGTAGGGCAAACAATCGCAACGAACCCGGTGGCAGGCTGGTGAGGCGTCGAGTCGCCGCTCGTCCCAGACCCATCCGGTGGCGCGCCAGCCGAGGCGGCAACGCCGACGCTGACTGACCCATCGATTCACAGCGTTTCGGCGCGAGGGCCAAGTGCTCGAATTTCAGAGAGTAGAGCCGAAAACCACGGGCCGATGGCCGAAGCCGTGGGGCGAAAAGGCCGACCGCCACGACGCCTTCCCCGGTCTGGACGCCCGCGATTCGGTCGGGGCAGATTTCACCCCGAGTGCTACTTCAGGTCGCCAACACTGCGCTCGGCCAACACTGCGCTCGGCCAACACTGCGCTCGGCCAACACTGCGCTCGGCCAACACTGCGCTCGGCCAACACTGCGCTCGG
>QJWJ01000308.1 GCA_003235365.1 Deltaproteobacteria bacterium | reverse complement strand
ACCGACGTTTTCGACGGCGTGTTTCGCTTCGTCGCGGACGTCCTGGACCGACACGAGGGGTACGAGCAGGAACGGTTCTGGACCCGTGTCGCCGAGACGATCCAGCAGTACCAAGACGACCACCCGAAGCTAGCGACCGAGTTCGCGCGCTACGACCTGTTCGCGCCGACGTTCCTGCGCAACTGTCTCAATCGGCTACAGCTACGCAACAACCGGGAAATGGTCGATCTCAACGCTCCAAACCCAGCCGACAGCCTGCAGTTCGTGGGCACGCTGCACAACCCCATCGCCCACTTGTCCCGGGTGAGCCCCACTGACGCCCACAGCCAGAGTGCGGACTCTTCATCGCCGACAGGGAAGTCCCAACGCCGGCAAGGCTCACTCTCAACCCACAGTCCCATTCGAACAGAACCGTTTGTGTTCGAACGCGTTGACGAGTCGTTGGGGCCAATTCGGATCCGCCGCCTGAACGTGCCGAAAGCCCCGATGAAAGAATGTGCTCCAGAGCTGACCGCCGACTTGCTCCTCGTCCACGACTGGGTGCGGCGCGAGTACGCCGAGTACTGGGGCTTGGTCGGAAAGTCGCCGGAAGAAGTGGCAAGAGCCTACATCCAAATCGCAAAGACCGCAGACGTGTATCTCGGCCACGTCGGACAACAGCCTGCATTCCTCGTCGAGTGCTACGACCCCAAGAACGACCCGATTGCCAATCACTACCCCGTGAAGCAGAGGGATCGCGGCATGCACTTGCTCGTGGGACCTCCAGTGACAGAACGCATTCCTGGTTACACCTGGGCGGTGTTTCGCACCGTGATGGACTTCCTGTTCGCCGACCCCAGCGTAAACCGGGTCGTCGTCGAACCCGACGTTCGCAACAAGCGGATCCACGTACTGAACCTTCGCGCGGGGTTCGTCTACGACAAGGTCGTCCAGCTACCGCACAAGTCGGCGCACCTCGCGTTCTGCACCCGTGAGCAATACCGTGGATCAACCCAACACGACGAGAGGGGCACGGAGGAATTGCGCCACGAGGAACGACTCGACAACGCACCGTTCAGCCGGAACGAGGCCGGCGTCCGCTGGTCTCCAATGCAAATCGGCCCGGAGGTGTGGCGTTTCCAGAATCGCCTGCTCGCAACGAAAGTCCTTGCGGAATTTGCCCACGAACGACTCATCGAGCCTGGGCGGGTACCGAACCAACCAGATATTTGGTCGCTGCAGACCACGACGCGTGTGGGCTGCCGGATCGAATATCGTTTCCGTGCGCGCGTCATGCCCCTCGACGACTGGCGGATTCAAGCGACGTCTCTCGAGCGGCATGACAACGGACAGCCAACCCCCGTCGACGCCGTCGCGCTCATCCTCGAGTTGGCAGACGCGGTCGGCTTGAGCGGTGAACGCCTCGGGATCTACTTGGAGGAGATACTTCGAACCCTGGGGGCGGCCGCCTACCGACGCGTCCACGAATCCCACACGGCCTCGGAACTCGCAGGCGCTGACTTTCAAAGCGTCGAAGCATCGATGACCGAGGGGCATCCGGGGTTCGTCGCCAACAGCGGACGCATCGGGTTCAATCTCGACGACTATCTCGCCTATGCGCCCGAAGCCCGCCGTCCGATCCGACTCGTGTGGCTTGCCGCACATGCCAGACACACTCAGGTGTCCGTCGGTGACGACCTCACCTACGACTCGCTGATCAGATACGAACTGCCGGAACAGACCACGTCGCGATTCGACGCTGAGCTGCGCGAGCGCGACGTCGACCCACGGCATTACGTCCTCTTCCCGGTCCACCCCTGGCAATGGTTCAACTGGATCGCTCAGTTCTTTGCGGCTGACATCGCCCGGGGAGACCTGATTTGCCTGGGTTTCGGCGACGACAGGTATCAGGCGCAGCAGTCCATCCGCACACTGTACAACACGGACCAACCCCGGCGCTGCTACGTCAAGATGGCGCTTTCCGTGCTGAACATGGGCTTCGTCCGTGGAATGTCGCCAGAATACATGCGCTGCACTCCCGCCATCAACGACTGGGTAAACAGCGTCATCAGCAACGACGCGTACCTCCAATCGCGGCGGTTTTCGATCCTGCGGGAGCTCGCAAGCGTCGGCTACGAGAGCCCCATTCTCGACGAGGGGCTGCCGCGGTCAGCGCCTCATCGCAAGCTCCTTGCAGCACTGTGGCGGCAAAGCCCAACCGCGGCGATTTCTCCCCGAGAACGCCTGATGACGATGGCGGCACTGTTGCACGAAGACGCCGACGGCGACGCCGTCATCAGACACTTGATCCACAGGTCAGGCCTGAACGTCGACCGGTGGCTCGACAACTACCTGGACGCCTACCTTCTACCGATCCTTCATTGCTTGTGTCGTTACGATCTGGCGTTCATGCCGCACGGCGAAAACATCATCCTAGTACTGGAGGATGACGTCCCGAAGCGAGTGTTCCTCAAGGACATCGCCGAAGAGACGGTGCTGATGAACGAAGATGCCACCTTGCCGGATGCCGTTGCTCGAATCCGAGCCGAAGTACCGGAGGCGTTGAAAGTCCTCTCCGTCTTCACCGACGTGTTCGACGGCTTCTTTCGTCACCTGTCCCGGGTGCTCGAGACTCACCTCGACTTTCCGACGACCGCATTCTGGCAGTCCGTGGGACGGGCGATTCGCGAGTATCAGACAGCAAATCCCGACTTGGCTGCGAAGTTCACTCAATACGACATGTTCGCGGGCGAGTTCCCTCATTCGTGTTTGAACCGACTGCAACTGCGCGACAATCGCCAGATGGTCGATCTGAGCGACCCTGCCGGCAGCCTGGCGTTCGCGGGGTCGCTGCGCAATCCGATCGCTACCTGAATGGGCGAGTCTAGTGCTTCTTTCTGGGGTCGCTCCTACCGAGCATACCGATGACACGACCCTTGCCGATTGTGAGTTTTGACCATTGCGCACTCGTCGCCCGACAAGCGAGAGAACGTGAAGATCCTCCAGATTACTCCTTTGACGAAGGAACAGCGAGAGGCACTCGAGAAGCGAAGCCTCGCTGCCGACTGACGCGCCCCCGAACGGGGCCTCGACAATCGCTCGTTTCACGCTGGCGAAGCATCGAACGAGCGTTCGCGATTCGCGAACGCTCGTTCGATGCAAATAGAGAATGGATTCGAGAAGGCGACTCCGGCACTCAGCGCGCGTGCCGCTCGAAGAACTCCCACATCTCCGCGGTACCCACGTCGTCGTTCAGCTCCCCCCCGCAGACGAGTGACGGATAACGCGTAGCGCCGGGCCACGAGTGGCCGTGACCTTCGATGGCACACAGCTCCACTTCGACACCACCGGCGCATTGGTCCCAGTTCATGCAGCGCGCCTGCCCTTGGACCTGAATGTCGGGGCCCGGCGAGCACTGATTCGCGGCGAGAAAGTGTTGAATTGAAGCAGACACCGGGGGCCGCTCCGAGGGATCGAACCCAGCGCTCGGACCACCGTAGAACGGCGCGCAGAGATCTGCTTTGCCGTGAAAGTGCAGGATACCGACAGGTCGGGAAGGGTTACAGACGAACACTTGCTCGTCTGGTTCAGCGTCAACGTCGACGTCCATCAGGTACCCGGAGCTCAGCGCGATCGCAGCGAAGGTCTCCGACGCATCACACGCCAAGCGGTACGCCATCATGCCGCCATTGGAGTGGCCCATGGCGTAGACTTGTCCGCTCCGGATGCGCACGAGCTGCTCGACTTCCGAAACGATGGCCTCGATCGCAGCAACGTGGTCGACATCGTGGTCCGCCGCCACACCGCAACAGGCACCGGCGTTCCACGTCTGTTTGGGCCTGGCCGCTGTCTTGTAACCTTCGGGAGTAACCAGCACGAAGCCGTACTGCTCCGACGCAGCCGTCATGTTGACGGTCGTTTCGTGGCTTTGGGCATTGCCGCCACCACCGTGCAGAGAGACGACGAGCGGGTACCCACCGAGGCGACGCCTGCTGGGGACGTGAACGAAGAAGTCGTGCGTAATGCCGTCCACGACGACGCTGTGTTGGCTATCCCCCGGTGGGAGCCCGGTCAATCCGGCGAGGCCGAGCGCGGCACTCTCCGTTTCAGGCTGGGCGGCTTCATCCCCGGTACCCGGCTCAGCCCCACACGCGAGCATCGCGCCAGCAGCGAGAACAGCCACCAGCAAGGGGCCGACTGACGCCCTTCCCCAGCGTTCCGTGACACGGCTGCGACTCCAAGCGTCCGCTCCAACAGACTCGAGAGAAGCGCTGGCTGATTGCTCCTCGTGGAAGGTGAGCCGACTCTGATTATTCGATTGTTTGGACATGGTCTACTCCTCGGACGAGTTGAACGGGACACGATTCCCGGCGCGGCTGCGCGTTGTATGATTGTGCAAGTGACGTTCCAGACCGTGCACCGCCAGCTTCGCCCTTCATTCGTGCGACTGGCGGG
>QJWJ01000297.1 GCA_003235365.1 Deltaproteobacteria bacterium | reverse complement strand
GGCACTGTGATTCGGTGCAAGTTAGTCGACGTCGGGCATGAACTCGCTACGATACGTTGTCGGTTGCCGGCAGCAGCTTGCACAATTTTGCTGTCCGTTCCTCACAATCCCTGGCGTTGCGGACGGTGTGTGGGCGGGAGAAACAACGGGGGAGGTCTTTCAGATTTCCAACGCTGCGCGCTTTGGGACTTTTGAGGTGGGCTGAATTGTCAGTGTCACGGGTAACGTGTGCTCGAGCGGAGCAGCGACGGGTGTCCTACATGTCCCCTCAATCAGCGGCGGGTCCCGGCGTGGCAAGTGTCTGCCGACGTAGCTAAGTTAGGGTAACGATGCCTCGTGGTATGGGGTCGAACGAGATGGGGTCGAACGAGATGGGGCCCGCACAACACCGTACGGGACGTGGAAATGGCGATACACCCACCGAGTGAGCGCGTTGCGCAGCAGAGGTGTGTCGCCTCGTTGCTGTGCCGGGCTTCGGGGCATTGACAGGGAATTGGGGCCGTTGATACCGTGCGCCTAAGGGCTGCAGGTTGGGCTGGGTCGCTACCGTGCAGAGCGTGCAACATGCGTCGTTGGGTCCCGGTGTTGTTGGTAGGGGTGAGCGCTGCCTGCGGGGGCGAGTCGACGAAGGTGGGCACTGCAGGTGACGACGAGCCTTCAGCTAAGGCTGCTTTGGACGCTGGCGCGGCGGCGATTGCCGGTGAGCACGACGCTGCCTCCCACGGCGCGGAGGCGATTGCCGGTGAGCACGACGCTGCCTCCCATGGCCTGGACGTGGCGGACGCCACGCTGCCGCAAAGGATACCTTCGAATGACGATCCGGTGTCGATCCGAGACGCTTCGGGGCCCAGCGTTGACGCGCCCCGTGAATCCAGCGCGCCCACTGCCAGTTCCGACGGGGAGGTTCTCACGGATCCGACGGGCGTGCCCCGTTGCGGAGACGGCGTGTTGGACCCCGGCGAAGAGTGTGATGACGGGGCCAATGATGGCGGCTACGGTGAGTGCGGCTGGGGGTGTCGTTTGGCCGCATTCTGTGGGGATGGTGTCGCACACAAGAATTTCGGTGAAGAGTGCGATGACGGGGACAACGCAGGGGGCTACGGCGAGTGTGGTCCGAATTGTCGCTTCGACGGCCGTTGCGGTGATGGTGTGGTGCAGGCCGAGTACGAACAGTGTGACGACGGCAACCAAGACGACTCGGATGACTGCGTTGCTGGTTGCCGCCTGGCTCGGTGCGGTGACGGTTTCCGTCACGCCGCCGACGACGAATGCGACGACGCCAACTCCAGCAACGGTGACAGGTGTTTGAACGACTGCACGCGGCCTTCGTGTGGGGACGGTTTCGTCAACTTCTTCACTGAGCAGTGCGACTGGGGCGAACAGAGCACCGAAGCCTGCCGGGGCTGTCAGGGGGTCGAGGGCTATTGTGGCAACGGCATCCTGGAGCTCGGGGAAGAATGCGACGATGGTGATCCTTTGGACAGCGGCTGCAGCGCAGACTGTCGCCGGGGAACCTGCGGCAACGGCGTGATCGATGAAGGGGAAGAGTGTGACGACGGCAATTTCGTCGACGCTGACGGCTGCAACAACGAATGTCAGCGCAAGCGCGACGAGTGGCGCTGGTTGTGCACCGGGAAAGGTGAATGCTCGGATGGCGACGCCAATTCCGAGCACAGTTGCGGCCAAAGCTCGAATTCCCTGTGCGGCGATGGTCAGCTGTGGCCCGAGCGCGAGGAGTGCGACGACGGCAACATCGCATCCGGGGATGGTTGCACTCCCAACTGCGTTGTGGAGTACTGCGGCGATGGTATTGTCGGCCCGAACGAAGCATGTGACGACGGCAACGCCGATGACCTAGACGGTTGCACCACGCGTTGCGAAGTGCCGGGATGCGGCGATGGCGTCGTGGGCGGCGTTGAACAGTGTGACGACGGCAACTCCGACAACTGGGATGCGTGTCACCTGGACTGCACTGTCAACCACTGCGGCAATGGCCAGCTCGATGAGGACGAAGAGTGTGATGACGGCAACGCTGACGACAACGATGACTGCAGCAATCGTTGTCGACTCCCTTTCTGCGGCGATGGGATCCTTCAGGGATACGAGCAGTGTGACTTGGGTTACCCTCAGCCGTTGGGTTGTAGCTACTGCGTCTTTGGCGAAGGCATCACGGGTTGGACTGATCCGGGAGAATTGTGCGACGACGGCAATCGGGACCAGACGGACTATTGCTCGACCGACTATACCTGCAACTACTGCGGCGACGGCGTCGTCTGGAGCGGTCAGGAGTTGTGCGACGACGGCAACTCCAACGATGCTGACGGTTGCACGACCTATTGCACCCCAACGCCGTGAGGCGTGCACGCTTCACAGAGGTCGCTAAGACCCGAACCGCAGCAGTAGCCCGATCCGTTCGGCAATCCGCTGTGGATCGAGGCTTTCGTCAGACAATCCAGCTTCCACGACGGCGCGTGGCATGCCGGAGATCACGCAAGACTCGGGCAGCTGGGTGATGCAGGATGCTCCGCGCTGCTTCATGGCGCGTACTCCTGCCGTACCGTCTGCCCCCATACCGGTCAGCACCACGCCCAGCCCGGCGCCTCCATAACTGGTGGCCATCGAGCGAAACAGCACGTCTGCCGACGGGCGGCAGCCGTTCTCGGGTTTGGTGTTCAGCAGTCCTATGCTGACGCCGGACTTCGCTGTTGGTCGGCCGCGCAGCACCATGTGCAGTCCTCCCGGAGCTATGTAGACCATGCCTGGTCCGACGCGTTGACCTTCCTGGGCTTCGCAAACCGTCAACGCCGACTGACGATCCAAACTGCGCGCCAGCGCTGCCGTGAACATCGGGGGCATGTGCTGCACTACGAACACCGGAACCGAAACCTCAGCAGGCAAGCGTGGGATCAGCGCCATCAATGCTTGCGGGCCACCGGTCGAGCTGGCGATGCCGATCGCTTCTATGCGAACGCCGCTCAGCTTTTTGGGCAGCGGCTCGAGGTTGGACTCGCGATCCGACGAAGCTGCACGCAAGCGCGACGCGGACTCTCCCGGTGGGGGCGGCGCCGGGTGGGCGCGTACGCGGGACTGGCGGAAGGCGTCGATCGCCGCCCGCAGGCTGCGGGTGAGCTCCTTGATGTTGTGGCGTTCTCCAGCGGCGGAGCTCTTGGGCACGAATTCGAGGGCGCCGCGCGCCAGTGCTTGAACCGTGAGCTCCGCTGCGCTCTTGGCTTGGCCGCTGACGATGACGACACCAATCTGAGGCCAACGTCGATGGATCCGTTGCAGGGTTTCGAGGCCACCCAGCTCCGGCATTTCTATGTCCAATACGACGAAGTCGGGTTTGAGGTAGTCGATCTTGGCAAGTGCCAGCTTGCCGTTGGAGGCCGTGCCAACGACTTGAACTCCAGGCAGATCTTCCACGCACCCGCGCAGTAGCTTTCGGAAGAAGGCACTGTCGTCGACGACCAGCACCTTGATGTTTGGAGCATGGCCGCTGGGTGGTTCGGGGCGCGTGGCTGGGGTCAGAGCTTCCCCTCTGCCAGATTGCTGAGCTGATGTGAGATCGTCTCCAGAACGTTCAACAGTTCCTTGATTGCGCTAGCCGTTTGTTCGGTGGACTCACTCACCGCCGCGGCGCTCTTGGCCATCGAGGCGACCCCCTTGGAAGCGTTCTCGACGCCTCGTGCAGTCTCGATGCCGCTGTCCGCCATGATCGAGATACCTGCGTTGATGTCCTGCACTCCCGTAGCTGCTTGTTGGATCCTGCTCGATGCGTCTTGAGCTGCGGTGGCTACTGCTTGCACGTTGGATGACACCTCGTCCGCGCTTTGCGCCGTGCGAGCCAGATGTCGTGCCATCTCGTTCACGGTGCTCGTCTGCTCCTCCACGGCCGCAGCAATCATGGCTGAGATGTCATTCAGCTTTTGGATGCGGTTGACGATGTCGCGCATCGCTTGCACGGACTGACCCGTGTTTTCCTGCATCTCTTCGACTTGATCGCGAATCGTCTCGGTCGCCGACGCCGTCTCCTTGGCTAACGACTTGACCTCTCCCGCGACGACCGCGAACCCCTTGCCCGCTTCGCCCGCTGAGGCGGCCTCGATGGTGGCGTTGAGCGCCAACAAGTTGGTCTGTGAAGCGATGCCTTTGATCATCTCCACGACGCGCCCGATGGCTTTGGCCGACTTGCCCAGTTCGTCCATCGTGGCAGCGGCATGGGTGGCTGCCTCTACCGCCGATCCTGCCACCACGGCGGCTTCGGTCGAGTTCCTTGCGACCTCCCCCAGCGAGGACGACATTTCTTCCACCGACGCCGCGACCGTGCTGACGGAGGAGCTGACCGTGGTCGAAGCCTCTGCCATCGACGCGATACTGGTCGACATCTCTTCGGTCGCCGCGCTGATACTCGTCAGATCCTCGGTTACGGCTTGTGTTGCGTTGGAGGC
>QJWJ01000213.1 GCA_003235365.1 Deltaproteobacteria bacterium | reverse complement strand
GCAACGACGCCAGGTTGTTCAGAATCGTCGCGACGGACGGGTGATCCATCCCATACGACGCCTCCCGGATCTCCAGCGCCTTGCGAAAGAGTGGCTCCGCTTCCTTCGCTCGGTTCGTCGCGCGCAGAAGCAACGCCAGGTTGTTCAGGCTCTGAGCGACATCACGGTGATTCGGACCGTGCGACGCCTTGCGAATTGACAGCGCTCGGCGAAACAGCGGCTCTGCCTCCTGCACTCGGTTCGTCGCTCGCAGCAACGACGCCAGGTTGTTCAGGCTCGTCGCCACATACGGGTGCCCCCCACCGTACGAACTCTCTCGAATCGACAGCGCCCGGCGATGCAGCGGCTCCGCTTCCGTCGCTCGGTTCGTCGCTGCCAGCAGCAACGCCAGATTGTTCAGGCTTGAGGCCACAGAGGGGTGCATCAAACCGTGCATCACCTCGCGAATTGACAGGGCTCGACGAACCAGCGGTTCGGCGTCGCGATAGGCGCCAGAGAAATGGAGGTATTGAGCCGTCCTATCCAGCAACCGCGACGTCGCCGCAGCGTCGACCGGCTCGGCCATGGCGTCACTCGTCAGCGCGAACGCGTGGGGCAGCAGCCGTGAACAGTCCCCCCAGAAGCGGACATCCTGCGCCTCGTCTGGGAACGCCACGTTCACCACGTGTAGCGCTGCACCCAGCCATTGCCGTCGCGCATCGGCGTCGAGCCGCTCGCGGCTGACCTGCTGCACCAAGCGATGCACCGCGATCGCGTCGGCTCGCTCGGACGCACCTCCACCCCTTTCATTGGGAGCTACCGCCCGCTCCGCGTGGATCAACGAGTACCCCAGCAATGCCGCCTTGGCGTCGTCGAGCAACAGTTCATCGGCCGCGGCCTCCTTCAGCACTTCGGGCAGGTGCTCACGGGCGGCTACCACGTCGCTCAAGCGGATGTCGTCCGGCGCGAAGAACGCGCACAGGTTCAGCAAGGCCGCTGCGGCGGGGCACTCATTGCTCAGCTCTTGCAGGGCCAAGTCCCAAGTCGTGCCGATGCTGCGTTCGTAGTCGAAGGCGCGGCCGCGTTCGAGCACGGCGAGACCGCGTGCTTCGAGCAGGTCGGCGTAGCTGGCCAGCGTGCGAGAACGGCTGATCACGTAGGCGGCGGCTTGTTCGAGAGCCAAAGGCAGACAGCCGAGCAGCTCGGCCACGCGGGCCGCCGCAACAGCGTCGCTTTGACCCGTGCGCTGCAGCAAGAAAGCTTGCGCCTGCTCGGGTGTCATCGGACCGACGTCTTGCGCCACGGCATAGGGCCAGTCTTGGCGGCGCGAGGTGATCAGCACGCGCCTCGAGGCGCCGCGCGGCAGGTACGGGGTCAACGACTCGGGGGTGGTGGCGTTGTCGAACACCAGCAGCACGCGCGGCTTGTGTTCGAGGGCGCGGCGCACGGCGGCGATCGCTTCGGGCTGGGGCAAATCCTTGTTCAGGCCCAGGCTGGGAGCGAGTGCGGCGTATTCGGTGGCGAGGGTTTCGGGCGCTTCGGCATGCAGCCACCAGATGGCGTCGTAGTCGGCGCTGTAGCGGTAGCAGTATTCGAGGGCCAGCTGGGTCTTGCCGCTGCCACCGAGGCCGACTGCTGCCTGAGTGAGCACTGCTGCTCGAGTGAGAACAGCTGCCTGAGTGACTGCCGCGGGTTGATGGCTCGTCAGGCTCTCGTGCAAGGCGCTGAGCACCGCATCGCGACCGCTGAAGTGCGGATTGCGGAGGTGACTCAGATTGTGCAATCGGGGTAATACACCGGGCAAGCGCAGGCCCACTCCCGGGTACAGTTGACCTCCCTTGGCCGGGCCGGCGCCAATCGCCTCGAGCAGCGCGGCTTTGGCGCCCTCGGCGTCCAGGTCACACAGCTGCACGTACGCGAGCGGACCGAGCAGGCCGTCCATCTCACACGGCCGCACCACGACGGGGAGCAGCGCCTCGGCTTTGAAGGCGGCTTCCCACTCTTGCCGGCAGTACTTCGACGCCAGGTAGTCGGGCGAAAACAACCCGAGCGTGCGCCTCGCCTGTTGCAGGGCCTGGTGCATGTTGCGGATGAAGCTCTCGCCCGGCCGAAAGTCGTAGTGCTGGGTGACCGTGGAATGGCCGGTCGCCTCGAGCACCTCGACGGCCCACTTCGCCCACGCGACGTCCTTGCCCGTGTAGCTGATGAAAAAGTCGATGGACTTCTCAGAAATGTCCACGGCGGCGGAGCATACACCCCTTGCGGCACAGAGCCGATCCTGAAAACGCCGCCGTCAGCGAGCCTCTCGGGGAACGGCTCTCAGAACCAGAGCGCGATTGCCATGGCAAAGTCGACGTTGAGGTAGGCTACGGAGTACTCGTAGGCGTCGTTTTCTCCGGAGCCCACGCGATACCCGACACCGAGGCTGGGATCGATGGTGACGCTCGGAAGCGCCCGAACTCGCAATCCACCTTGAACGCCCCCGCCGAAGTTGCTTTGCCCCTCGTTGCCCGGGTCGAAGGAGGAGAATCCGACCGTGAGATTGCCACGGATGAACGGGTTCAGATCCCTGTGTGGGGCAAACATGTACTCGCCAAAAATGCCGAAGCCCAGCTGCCGCCGGTCGTCCTCGACTACGGCTTGTCCGGGCCGCTTGCGATCCTTCGATTCCTGGTTGATGACGAGTGAGACGCCGGCAACCACGTTTGAGGTGAACGCATAGCCGAGACTCGGAACCGTCCAACTGGAGCCAAAGCCCCACTCCAGCTCCGAGACTTCCTGCTCCGCAGCCGGATCCTCGCCCGTGAACTTCGTCTCCTGATAGGACATGAGAGAACTGTCCAACTGAAACAGGAACTTGCCTTTGAAGTCACCGTTCTGCGTTCCCCCTTCCTCGGCCGGTGGAGTTGGTGCTGGAGCCGGTGGGGGGGCGCCGGTCACGGCCGCGGAGCCCCCAGCCGGCGTCGATGCCGGCACGGGTGCGGGTGCCGGCGGATACGGGGACCCCGTCGGAACAGGTGGCGCGGCCGTAGCCGGTGGTGCCGTAGCTGGCGGGGCCGCAGCTGGTGGGGCCGTGGCCGGTGGTGTTGCAGCCGGTGGTGCTGCGGTGGCAGGTGGTGTTGCGGGACTGGTTGGGGCCGTCGCTTGCGCCAACGCGTAACCGGGTGAGAACCCGCACAGCAGCACAGTCGACAAGCGAACGCGTTTGGTACACAAACTGATACACAGACGAGGCGTGGACATCGTTCCTCCAGCGGCCGGACGCTAACATGGCCCACGCCACCGTCAACCGCGTTCATCTCACACGGCATCACGACTGGCGGTTTATCCGGTAGAATCTCCCACGTCACCGCGTCGTGCGGGTTGGGCCGCAGGGCTGTGATACGGCTTTGCGCGTGAAACACCTTTGATACGGACAGAGCCCTGCTGTGCTGCACTCGTCACGACGACTGCAACACAATGCGCCGAGCCCATGCGCTCCGAGTGCCGCAGCGCGCGGATTGGTACACCATCAACGCGTAGCATGTCAGGACGGGCGTTCCCTCCAGCGGCCATCGATGCCCCTCGCCCAGTACTGCCGTCAAGAACGTCCGGTTTGAGTCCGCACTTTCGCTAGTCCGCTGGAACCGTGAGTTGCCGCAGCCCCCAATTGGGCGAGGGCCCGCAATTCTACGAAACGCCTCGGTTTGTTCCAGGGGATGGTCATGCGATAGGTAGCGGGAGCAAGCCCCGTGCCGCACGTCACGTGACTCGGCAATCGTGCTCACCCATTCAGCCAGCGGTGCCCGTCGCGGTCTGACGACGGAACACCTGGACCAGCAGCACGCAGCTGGCAATCGCAACGACCCACAGACCGAGGCCGAAGCTCACCTGATCCCAAAGCATTTGGCCAACCATGCTGCCCAGTGAGTCCATCAGCGACTCTTCGGGTTGGGCTACCGCGCGACCGCCTCCCATGAAGCCTTGCAAAGCCTTGCGCGCCTGTTCCTGCTTCTGCTGCGCTTCCATCGCGGCCCCACCGATGCCCACCAGCTGGCGCAAGAACCACAGGCCCAAGAACGCCGCGGGGGCGGCGTTGAGCAGTCGCAGCTTGGGCTTGCTCAACTGGGCAAACGGAGCCAGCACCGCGACGAGCCCGACGAGCCCCAACAAACCAAACGACGCCTTGCCCTGCATCAGTTCGAACGGTGCCCCTAGGTTTACGTTGGACAGATCCCAGAACGTGAACGACAACACCGGTCCGAGGCTCAACGCAGGGATGAAAAACCACGCCAAGAGCAGTACGGAGGCCGTAATGAACGGCACCTTGCCCATGCGCTCGATGGCCAGGCTCAAACCGGACTGAGCCAGCACGACGACCTTTTGCCCCTGCTCACGCACCATCGCCGACGGATCGCTCGCCGTAATCGCCAGCAGGCCGCCCGTGGCGTCGAGTTCGACATCGACGGACATGCTCGCCTTCGGGACGCCTGCAACGCGCCACACGCCCTCCAAACC
>QJWJ01000077.1 GCA_003235365.1 Deltaproteobacteria bacterium | reverse complement strand
CGTAGAAACAGTGCAGGAGCGGAACGAGGTAGGCTTGCAGGTAGTGGCGCAGCCACTCGTCGACGTGGAAGTTGGAAGTCGCAATCAGCGACGAGAGCAGCGAGTTGCCTCGCGCATCGATGTGTAGCAATGCCGCCATGGACATCAATTGCTGCCCCGCCCCGACGTGCTTCGTTGGTGATTCCCTCCACAGCGCCGCAAGCATTTCCTTGTTGGCGTCTGAGCGCCGCTCACTGGCTGCTTCGAAGTATGCGTTGCGATAGCCGACGAACGCGACTTCGTGGAGCACCCGGAAGTTGGCTCGTGCCAACGTGGCATCGTCCTGGATGAGCCGTCGAAGCCAGTCGTTGACCGCGGCCGAACTGGGGCCCATTGCCGTTGATAGCCCTCGGGTGAACCCCATGTTCACGATGGACAATGCTGTCTTGACGTAGTGCTTGCTGGGTTCGCTGAGGTTGTAGAAGGTGCGAATGGATTGCTGGGGCTGGTACTGGTCGGGGCTCGTCCCGAGATGGACCAACCGGTTGCTCGCGAAGTCGTCGGCGAAGGCGTAGGCTAGCTTGTTGCGTAGTTGCCAAGGGTGCACGGGGATGAACACATACTGTTCGGGGTCTTCACCAGTTCGTTCGAGCTTCGCCCTGAACCGTTCGATTGTTGCCGCTCCCAGCTCTTCGACGACGATGGAGTCGTATGACGTGCCTTCGCAACACGCCAGGTCGACGCGACTTCGATGAGCAGCCAACCACTCCAGGCAAAACGGCTGGGCGGCTTCGGGTGCGTAGCGGGTGTAGTCGATGGCCGAGAAGCCCAACCTGCCTGCATTGGCTGCGAAGATCGGGTGTCCGGCGTGGAGTGAGCGTTCTATCTGTTGAAACGAAGAGTGCGCCAGCGCCTCACTCGGTGGGGCCGGGTTGGCCTCGACGTACGCCCACGCGTACAGCGTGCCCGCGACTTGGTGTAGGTAGCCGGAGAGTGTGTCTTCCGTGAGGCCGAGTTGGTCTCGCAGATCGATCACGAACGTGAACGCGTCCAGATCCTCGACCGCACCGTGGTTCACACGGCGCAGGCTATGGGGATCAATCCGCCAGTGATCCAGCGCGAAGACGCGCGCCTCGAAATGGTACTCGATGTCTGGGGTTTCCGTTTCGAGGACGTAGTGCTCGGAGTCGGGGCGTTTTCGGGGAGCGACGAGCAGTTCGTGTGCGAATTCCGCAATGGCTTTGGCAATCCAGCGACGAGTGACTGCTTGCCAGAAGTCGGGGTTGAGGTGTGCGACGGCTTGTTTGGGGCAGGGCGTATTCATTGTGCGTTCCTCATCGGGACGACGGTGCTTGGATCTGTCGGGGAGCGCAGGTGCGCGTGAAAGAATACTTGGTACAGCGCAATCACGGCGATGAGCGCTACCGCCGCGAGTAGAAAGGTGGCTCGAACACTCGTTGCCGTAACCAGTGAACCGACGCCCAAAGACGCCACGAGTACGCCCAGTCCTTGGAACGTGTTCACGACGCTGAAGCCGACTGCATAACTGCTCGGCGGGTGCGTTTCGAAGAACAACGCGTCGAGGCGCACCAAGGCTTGAAACAGGGCCCAACCCTCGAGCGCGCGACCAACCAGAATGGGGACGGCCCCGCCAACCCATTGCAGTAGCAGCCCGACGACCGCCAGGCACCCCGCTGGGATGATCCCGGCGTAGGCGTTTTGCTCCGTGCCGCGTCGCGTGTTGAACACGAGCCCCATCAAGGCCATCAGTGCGCCGATGCCGAAGACCGCACCGGTCAGCAGCTGGTTGTCGGATTCGGTTCCGCCTTCCCAGTAGGTGGCGAAGTAGGGTTCGGTGACGTAGGCGGCGAAGTAGACAACGAGCATCACCAGTCCCAGTTTCCCTGCAAAGAAGCGAGGCCGGACGGGGCGTTTTGACTCATCGCCCTCAGTCGCAGGCTGCTCGCCTTGCTTTGGCGCTCGCAACATCACACAGCACAGAAGGGTCTGCAGTGCATCACTGACGGCCATGAGTACGAAGATCCATCGAGGGTCGAGCCACTCGAATACGGCCCCACTCACCACCGCGGCGATCACACTGCCGGAGTGCACCACGAAGGCGAGGAGGCTGATCGTCGTCAGGTGTTGTTCCTCGTTTTGCAGCGTCAACGCGTAGGGGTACACGAGCAAGTAGCTGGCTTTGAACACCATCATCAACAGCGAGGCCCCCCAAAACCACTCCAACGATTCGGCGTTCCCGCACACCAGACACAACACGGCGGTCGCAACTTGGGTGGCGATCAACAGATGAAGGACCCGCACTCTTCTGGAGAGCACTGCCCACACGGGGAATGCCAGCAGGACCGTTCCGCTACAGGTTGCAATGTAGCTGGTGATGATTCGAGGGTCGCCGATACCGAAAACCGTGGCGAAGTACTGCGGGTAGAACGGGTGGAGCATCGCATCGCTCAGGACGGCGATGGCCGTCATGGCGATGAGGAACAGCTTGGGGTTCATGACTCACCGCTCCGTGGTTCGACGGGTGGATTGCGTCGCTGCTCGGCCGGCAAGTTCGGGCGATCACAAACGGCGGGTGCGAAGCTGGAGAAGGCCGTACGCTGTGGAAGCCGGTAGGCGGTTCTTCTCGTCACTTGGTTCAAGATCGTGGCGTTGCGGTATGCGCTCACCCCCAGGTCGGGGGTTGCCACGCCGTGACTGTGCAGCTCGGCGTTTGCGACGAAGATCCTGCCGGCAATGTTCGGATCTAGCTCGAGTGAGTAGTCGAGATTCACGCGGTAGCGTCCATCGGCATCGCGCCGCAGCTGATCGCTCAGCGGGGCCAGAAAGGGCGCGGTTCGCTGTTGGTACCCGGTCGCGGCGATCACCAGCTCTGTCCGATGGTCAAAGACCGTGGCTGTGTCGCGGTGGCGACAACTGAGTACCACGTCGTCGCCATCGCGCCAGGCGCCCTCGACCGCTGTGGCGGCGCGCAGCTCGGTGGAACTCGCTCCACCGGCGATCTCGCGTTGGTACAGCAGGTCGTGAATCTCCTCGAGCGTTTCGCTGGATATGCCCTTGTAGTGTTGCCATTGTTGGCGGTTGAGCTGGTCCTTCTTGAACTGGGGGAGTGTGTGAAAGTAACGGACGTAAGCTGGCGTGGTCATCTCCAGTACGAGCTTCGTCGCGTCCAGTGGAGCAAACGTCGCAGTGCGAGTGAGCCAGGTGATGGCAGGAAGCTGCCCACGGGTGTTTCGCAGCAGGTCGAGCACGATTTCAGCGGCGGATTGTCCCGAGCCCACGACGGTCACGCGTCTTGCTTCGAGCGCTTCTTGCCGTCGGAATAGATACTGCGCCGAGTGCATCAGGCACCTCACCGGTAGATCCGCCAGTGCTGATGGCAACGACGGCTCGGTCCCCACACCGACGACCAAGTGCCTGGCGCGTGCCAGCGTTTCGCCATCGTCGTTGACGATTCGGACCACGAAACACCGTTCGTCTTCGAGCCAGTCGACGGAGTCGACCCGGTGAGAGAAGTAGACTTGGGGAAGGCGTCTCACCGCCCACTTCAGGTAGTCTTCGTATTCGATGCGTGTCGGCCGAAATTGCTCCCGAATGAAAAAGGGATACATTCGGTCCGCGTCGCTGATGTACGCCAAGAACGACAACGGATGTGTTGGCGCGACGAGCGTCACCAGGTCGGCGAGGAAGCTCAGCTGCAGTCGGGCATCTTCGAACAACAGCCCCGGATGCCAGCGAAAGTGCTTGGCAGCGTCGAATGCAGCCACATCGACGTCGTCGAGAGTGGACGCGAGCGCCACGAGTCCGAGATTGAAGGGGCCACAGCCGATAGCAACGACGTCGTGGATTCGACCTCCGGGGTACAGAACAGAGGAAGTCATTGAGCCGCCTCCGCCACGCGATCGAGACGCCGGCCCGTGTCGACGACCTGACGCAACAGGTCGTCGACGTCTGCAGCTCGAGCCGTTGGGTTGAGCAGTGTCAACTTGAGGCAGGTTCGTTCGCCATCGGCGATTCCGCATCGAGCACGAGTGCGGCCGAGCAGCGCCGTACCCTCTTGCAGTAGACACCGGCGGATGGCGGCGTTGACCCAATCGTCGCGTTCGCCGTCTCTATGTTCCGCTCGTGTCTGCGGTTTGTAGCGAAACACGACTGTGGTCAGTTCGACGGTAGAGACCAACTCGAGATCACGCAGCAGGAAGATCGTTCGTTGCGCGTGCAAAGCCAGGTCGTGACAGCGTTCGACCAAAGCACCCAGCCCGCTGCGCCCGCAGGCGAGGAACGTCGCGGCAACCTTGAGCGCGTCGGCGCGTCGGGTCGTCTGCAGGGAGCGGCCGAGCAAGCCATCCAAGCCCGCTGCGCTATCGTCGCTGGGGTTGAGGTAAGCGACCTCACGCTCCAGCGCCGAGAACGATGAGTCGTTGCGTACCAGGACGAGGCTAGTCGCTGCCGGTTGCCACCCCAGCTTGTGCAAATCCAGGGTGATCGAGTCTGCAAGTTCGAGACCACTCACCTTGGTGCTGAGCCGCTCGGAGAACAACGCGCCGAAGCCGTAGGCGGCATCGACGTGAAGCCAAACCTCGTGTCGTGCAGCTATCGCAGCCACTTCCGACAGGGGGTCGATTGAACCGAAGTCCGTCGTGCCGGCGGTTGCCACGATGGCGACCGGGGTTTCGTCGGAGGTCAACTCGGCCAGTGTTCGTTCGAGGTGACTGGGAAGCATCCGGTGACGCGCGTCCGTTTGGACCTTGCGCACCGCGCGTTCTCCCATTCCCAGTGCGGCGCACGCGCGCTCGATTGAGAAGTGGGCGACCTCCGAACAGAAGACGACTGGGCGCGACAGGCGACTCACTCCTTCGTAACGCGCGTCGGTGTCGTTGCGCTGCGCGGCTGCGTCTCGAGCAAGGAGTAGGCCCAACAGGTTTGAGATCGACCCGCCGGGAGTGAAGACGCCGCTTGCCTGTGGACCGAGTTTGGCCAGGTTGCTCAGGCATCGAACGACCCACTGCTCGACGGCGATGGCTGCTGGGCCCGAGTCGTAGGTGTCGAGGGAGGCGTTCTCGAAGCTGGCCAAAGCATCCGCGGCGACGGCGATGGCGAGCGGAGGGGCCTGCAGGTGTGCGGCAGCCCGCGGGTGGGCGAGGTCGATACCGTAGCCGGAGAGTAGCTTGCCCAGGTGAGCGATTGCTTGGCGTTCGCCGATGCCCTGCTGCGGGATCCGGATCGGCCCCAGGGCGTCGTGGACTGCTGCCAACACGTCGGAAGGGGCACCCGCGGGAAGTGGTCCACGCTGGCTTCGGGATGCGAGCGCAGCTGCGAGCAGCTCGGGGATGGTATCGGTTGCGCCTTGCGTCCCCGCTAGGACGGGAGTCAGTGCGCTAGCGCTTGGGGGATAACTCTGTGGGGCGCTATCGTCGATTGCGGACGTGCCAGGAGGAGCAAACAGCGGTTCGGATAGTATTGACCTCAGCGTTTCCATGTCGGTGCTCTCCAGTGCTTGGCAACTTGCCGAGCCGTTTGGAGGCGCTGGACTTGGGTCGCTGGCCTTGCAGGTTGTTGGGGATCATGCTTGGGGATCAGTTTCGTCGTAGCGGAGCAAGACTTTGCGCTTGCAGCGTCGACATTTCAGTTCGATGTGTCGTGCGGTCTTGCGAGCGAGCAAGCATCCGCAGCGGCAGCGTACTTCCGGGGCGCACGTGCAAGAATCGCCGCACGCCGCGGTTTCCTCGGGGTCGGGGGAGCTAGGGCGCTCAGTTGACAAGGATCTGCCTCCGTAGCGAAGCACCGGGGTTTGCTGGGGAGCGTCGACGCACTCTGCGCACCCAAAGTATGACGCCCGTGAGACTGAGAGCGGCTACCCCCAGTCCCAACAGAGTCACGACGACGCGGCCCGGCGTGCCGAGAATGCGGCCCGAGTGCAGAGGAAACTGTGCCTGCATGAATACATCCCCCGCGCTTCCGTCGCCCGGGATACTGGCGCTCAACAGTTCTGCAGTGTCGTCATCGAAGTACAACCACGGGTTTCCCAGGCCCATCTCCCCGTGGTCGTTGCCGGCGTGGAAGAAGCCAACCCCATAGACGCCGCGGCTTGGGGAATGAAAGACGGCACCCGGCGGGGCGAGTATCGCACGGCGGCTCGCTTCGGCTGTTGCAGCGTCGATGATCTCGGCACGGTTGCGTTGCGCGGGACCATCTGATTGTACCGCCCGAGACTGCAAAGCCGGAGTGCTCAGCGGGGACAACCAGGCGACGACAGGGCGAACGACCTGCTCGCCCAGGTTCATGGACACCGCAGTGAATGCCAGAACGAGTAGCAGACCCCACAACCACGCGCCGCCCGATCGATGCAAGTCGAAGACGGCCTTGCGCCAACCCGACCGGAGCCGAAACCGAAACGACTTGCGCCATGCCGTGAGGCGAGGAAACGAAATGAAGATGGCCACGAAGCAGTCCGCGACCCATGCCATCGCGACGAGCCCCATCAGCCACAGGCCGAGGTCGATCTTGCCTACGCTTGGGAGGTGCAGACTGTAGTGAAGCCGATAGATGAATGGCATCAGGTGTTCACGCCTCAGTGACGGCATCCCCCATTGTCGTGTGGCGACGACCCGAGCCGTCGCTGGATCGAGCGCGACCTGATTGTAGTCGAGCGCTGGCTGGTCGTGGCTTCGGGTACCGACCCACACGCGCAACGTTTCGCCTGGGGACACCGCGAGGGGAAGGTACGTCACGCGCAACTCCGGCCGTGATTCTTCCAGTTGGCGAGCGAGTTCCAAGCCGGAGAGCGTGGGGGCATCATCTGCCTGGGCTTCGTACATCTCCGGGTACAAGACTGCGTCGAGTTCGTGATCCCAGGCGATCAACGCGCCTGTCGTTCCGGCGACGAAGAGGAACACCGCCGTGGCGAGACCAACCCAACGATGTGCGGTCGTGAGAATGCGTCTCAGGCTCAACGGTGCGCCCCACAGGTGAAGTTGTCGGCTCGCGCGGTCCGCGGCTGAGCCCGCAGAGCCGTCGCGCCCTGAACGTCGTGCATGACCAGCATGGCTACGATAAATGAAAATCATTTTCATCAAAAATCGTAGCGCCGACCGGAACTGTGTAGTGTGCGGCTGTCCGGGATGGACTGCATTAGTTGGAAATCATAAGAGTAAATAGCCCTATCCCACGAGCCTGGAGCGGATTGGTTCATGTGGGCTATTTTGAAAACAGATTTCAACAAGTATTGGGGAGCGACTCCGGTAGTTCGAGCACCCTCGCGAGCCCCCGCCTTTGGGATGCCGGTACACGAAAGGACATCGAACAATGCACTTGTCAGGAAGGCCACGCTGCCTGACGTGCGGGCTGGTGCTCGCGACCTGGCTCGCCGCTTGTAGCGACGAGTCGAAAACCAATGACGCCGCGCAGGAAGCCTCGCGCGACGAAGCCACTTCCGACGAAGTCTCTTCGTTCAGTGACGAATCCGGCGACGACGGCGACTCGAAACCGAGCGACGGAAAGAGACGCGATGGCGGTTCTTCTACGGACACGGGTGACCATGAATCTGAGCCGACGGTCGGTGAGGACGTGGATGGTGGTCCTGGGTCCTCCCAGGACGCCGCTGGGCAAAACATCGATGCCGGTCCTGATCGCCAGACGGACGCCGCCGAAGCTCAGCCCGTTGTGGAGCCGTCGGTGTTCGGGTTGGCGTCGGTAGTGATCGACGCAGAAGGGAGCCGAACCACCTACGTACAAACGATCGGATCACTCGATGACGGGCCGTTCGACAACGGGAATGCGATTGAAATGCCAGGAAATGGCGTCGTCATGGCCGGCGGCGGAGATCTGTTCGTGGGTCTGGCCGAGTCGCCCAATTGGATTCGCTACTCCGTAGACGAAGGAGGACAGCTTCGTGAGTCCGGCGAGATGAGCTTACTCAACATCGGTGCAACGCGGATCGACTACGGCAACACCTACGTCGACGAACGGACGGCAGTGTCGATACTGACGGATCAACTCGTCGCCGTGATCTGGGATCCATCGACGATGAAAATCCGCGGCGAGGTGGACATGGGTCACCTGTTGCAAGCTGGCTACGATCTCGAGGTTTGGACGACCGTCTCTTTTGGCGGCAGGGTCTACGTACCGGGGCGGTGGGCTGACTGGGACAACGGGCGGATTCGCGAAGGCGTGTCGGTCACCATCATCGATCCGCACGCGGGTGAAATCGTCGGCGTCGCCGAAGACGAGCGGTGTTCCAGTGGTGGCCGTGTCGTCTTCGACGATGACGGCTATGCGTACGTGATGGGTGATGGGCGCAACTACTCGGCGCAAATGTTCGCCAATGCGTCGGGGCAATCTGCGAACCCCAATTGTTTGCTCCGAATCGCACCGGGCGAGACCGAATTCGAAAAGGACTACTTCTTCGAGATCCCGTCGCTCACCGGCGGATTGGAGTCCATCACGGAACTCGAAGCGGCGGTGATGGATCAAGGGTTGGCATTTGCGAAGATGTTCTACTCGGAGCGGCTTCCGGACGGTGTGGAACCGATAGACTTCGAGTTCTGGGGTGAAGAGGCCCACAAGATGTGGCGACTCGAACTCGCTGATCCACCGATCGCCCGGGAAGTGGAAGGCATTCCCTTCTCGACGATCGGCTTTCCGGGTAGCGCATTCAACGGTCGCCTCTACACCGGCGAGAGCCCCGACGGCAACACGAGCCTGGTTTACGAAACGGATCCGAAGACGAATCGAGCTCGCAAGCGCTTCGAGATGGACGGCTACTTCAACGGTTTGCACCCGCTCGCATCGCCCGACAAATGAGCCGAACCGAGATCGGCAAGAGACTGGACGGTGCCGAGCGAGCGCTCGGCACTGCCACTCGGGGGCGACGTCCCCGGGCGTACAGCCATCGCGGGGAGTGGGTGTGGGCGCTCGTGTTCGCGTTGGTCCCTACTGTCGTGTTCGCTCAGCCATCGTCTCCATCGTCCGCGACGGATAGTCCGTGCGGCTCCGATCGAGAGTGCGCTCCGAATGAACCTACTGACGATGATGCGGCACCCTCGCAGAACGGGTCGACGGATCGGGGTGCTCCTACTGCGGCGGCGCGGATCGAGCCACCTGAGTTGTTGCGGTTTGTCGAAGCGGTGTATCCCGCGTCTGCCCGCGAAGTTGGTTTCACGGGGACAGTTCTTCTGGAGTTGGTTGTTGATGCGACGGGGGCCGTCTCCGATGCCCGGGTGGTCAACTCGGTCGGGCATGGGCTCGATGAGGCCGCGCTCGAGGCGGTGCGGCGTTTCAGCTTCCGTCCCGCGACTCGAGACGGAAGGGCTGTCGCAGCTCGAATTCGCTACGCGTACGTGTTTCGGAGTCCTGAGCCGATTGTGCCAGGTGATACCGCTCCACCCGGTGACCCGCCTGCCGCGAGCAGCGAACAGGCGACGTTGCCTCCTACGGCAGGTAGGTTACAGCCACAGCCCGATCAAGCGGTTGCTCGTCCCGCGGAGCGAGCGACGGTTGTGACAGAATCGGGGGGGACCGATTCTGCGGCGACGATCGATGTCGTCGTAGAAGGCGAGACGCGTGGTGACAGGTTGCGCCGCTCCGCGCGCGCCGTGGCGGTGGTCGATACGCGCGCCGCTCAGGCACAGAGCGCTGACCTGGGTGAGGTGTTGGCGCGAAACAATGGCATTGGAGTGCGTCGGGGTGGGGGTGCGGGTTCTGGAACCGAGTTGTCGCTCAACGGGTTGTCCGGTGACCAGACGCCGGTGTTCATCGATGGCCTTCCACTCGACATCGCGGGGTACCCGTTTGGCGTGTCGAACGTTCCGGTAAACTTGATTGAACGCGTCGAGGTGTACCGTGGGGTCGTTCCGGTGAGTTTCGGGGCTGATGCGTTGGGTGGCGCGCTCAACCTGGTTACCGACGAAGAAACTCACGGCAGCCATGGTACTGTTTCCTACCAAGACGGCTCGTTTGGGACGCGGCGGGCGACGCTTACGGGGCGCACCCGAGACGCGGACAGCGGGGTGATGATTCGCGCGGCGGCCTTCGGCGACTGGGTCGACAACGATTACCCGGTCGACGTCGAGGTCCCGGATGCCGAAGGTCAGCTTTCCGAGGCGAGGGTTTATCGCTTTGCCGACCGCTACCGTGCTGTCGGCGGCAACCTGCAGGCCGGCGTCGTCGACGTGCCGTGGGCGACTCGGCTGTTGTTGCAGGGGTTTGCGGCGGCGTACGACAAGCAACTGCAACACAACGTCGTGATGACCGTCCCCTACGGCGACGTCGTATACGGCGGACGCACCGTTGGCGGCAACGCTCGGTACGCGACGTCGTTCGCCGGACGTGGTTTCGTCGAAGCGATCGTCGGTTACAGCCATTCGCGCACGAGGTTTGTCGATCTCGGAGAGTGTGTGGTCGACTGGTTTGGGCAATGTGTTCGGGCACGGCCGCAACCGGGGGAGCTCGAGTCTCCCGGAAGTGATCGCGCGCAAACGGATGACACGGGGTTGGCGAGGGTCAACCTCGGGTGGAGTCTGGGACCTGAGCACTCGATTCGCGCTACCATCGCGCCGCAGGCGTCGTCGCGCACCGGTGATGAGCGCCATCAATCGGATCCCACGGCACGCGATCCGTTGAACAGTCGGCGCACGTTGGGAACTCTCGTCAGCGGTCTCGAACACCAGCTCGAACTGAGTGATGGACGCGTCCAGAACATTCTGATGGTGAAGGACTATTTGCAGTCAGCTCACTCCGAGGAACTACAGATCGGAGGCATGGTCGTCGACAGGTCGCGTGACACTCATCGCCTGGGAGCGGGGAACAGTCTGCGGTTTCACTTTGCCGACTGGGGTCATGCGAAGGCGTCGTACGAGTTGGCAACCCGATTGCCGCGTCCTGACGAAGTGTTCGGCGATGGCGTCCTGATCACCCCGAACCAAGACCTGGCTCCAGAACTCAGCCACAACGCCAACGTCGGCTGCACGCTGGAATTGGCGCCGGTCGCGATTGGACGAATGGTCGTGGACTTCAACGCCTTTGTTCGTGACGCCGAACGCCTGATCGTGCTGTTGGGTGAAGACCGATCGTTTAGCTACCAGAACGTCTTGTCCGCCCGATCGCTGGGCGCCGAGTTCGCTGTGTCATGGGCCAGTCCACAGGAGCTAATCGCGGTCGATACCAATGCCACGTTGATGGACTTCCGAAACACGTCCAGCGAGGGAACATACGGGGATTTCGAAGGTGATCGCATCCCGAACGTGCCCTATGCGTTCGCGAATGGATCGCTGCGCTTGCGTTTTCCCGCCATTGCCGTGCCGGGTGACGTGCTGACGCTCGGCTGGACGAGCCGCTACGTTCACGAGTTTTTCCGGGGCTGGGAGAGCATCGGCAGGCGAGACACCAAACAGACCATTCCCACACAACTCGTGCACGGGGTCGCACTGATCTACGTCGTCGAGGGGGATCCGGTGACGATGAGCTATAGCGTGGAGGCAGACAACGTCACAGACGCCCGCGCCTATGACTACTTTGGCGTTCAGCGCCCGGGACGCGCTGCCTACTTCAAGGTTCGCTTGGAGCTATGACCAGCGTCCAGCCACGCTACTGCTTGACGAACTCGAACTCGCTGGACGTGGACTAATCAATCTGTAGTGCGCTGTCAGCCCACGTCGCCAACGTCGAGATGCTGAAACAGCGTTCTGGATTGCGCTGCGGCTACGGCGAAGTCGCCTATAGAGAAAGCGCCTTCGGTAACCAGAGCGACAATGCCGGTACGTAGGTGATGATCAACAAAGCGACCAACGCGGCCAACACCATCGGTAGCAGAGGTCGAATCACTTTCGCGATTGTGGTCCCGCCCACGCTGCAACCCACGAACAGGCACGTGCCCACGGGGGGAGTATATAGCCCGATGCATAGGTTGGTGATCATCAGAACACCGAAGTGAACTGGATCCATGCCGAGCCCGGTCACGACCGGCAAGAAGATCGGCGTGAATATCAACACTGCCGGTGTCATGTCCATGAACGTCCCGACCAAGAGCAGAAGCAGGTTGATGAGCAACAACGTCACGATTGGGCTGTCGGAGAAGGATAGCAGCGCGCTGCTCGTCGCTTGGGGGACCTGTTCGAGCGCGAGCACCCAGCTCATCGCCTGACTGGCTCCGACTAACAGCATGACGACCGACGTCGTTTTGGCGGCCTTGAGGATGATCGCTGGCAAGTCGCGTACGGCGATTTCTTTGTAGACGACCATGCCCAGCAGCAGCGCGTAGGCGACGGCGATTGCGCTGGCTTCCGTTGCGGAGAAGATCCCGCCGAGGATGCCACCGAGGACAATCAGGATGAGCAGCAGGCTGGGTAGGGCGCCCCAGAACGCCGAGAGAACCTGCCCGAATGGCACCGGCTCACTGGAGCCTACCTCTTGGCCACGCACGAGCACGAACGACACTGCCATCAAGCACAGGCCGATGACGAGCCCCGGCAAGATGCCCGCGAGGAACAGCGCTGCAACGCTGACGTTGCCCGCCACCATTGCGTAGACGATCATGATGTTGCTCGGTGGAATGAGCAGCCCGGTCGTGGCGGATGCCGTCGTGAGCGCGACGCTGAATTCCTTTCCGTAGTTCTTGCGCTCCATCTCGGGGATCATGAACCCGCCGATCGAGGAGACGGCCGCTGCCGCAGAGCCTGAAACCGCTCCGAACAGCATGCACGTGAGGGTGTTGACGTAGGCCAGGCCGCCGTGGAACCGACCCACGGCCGCACTGGCGAAGTCCATCAGCCGCCGCGCCATTCCCCCTTGCCCCATCAGCACGCCGGACAAGATGAAGAACGGGATGGCAAGCAGCGGAAAGCTGGCGATGCCGAGAGACAACCGCTGCGCGATGATGTAGCCCGTGGGTACCGTACCGAGAGAGAGCACCGTCAACGTCGTGGAGAGGCCGATGCAGATCGCGATGGGGACGTTCAGCGCGAGCATGGCGAAGAACGATACGATGAGGATGGGAACTTGAACTTCCATGGGGGTCCGAGCTGAGGGTCTACGCGTCGGCAACGTCGTCGCGGGACTCGGCAACGGTCTGCCCGCGCAGTAGTTGCCACAGGTGCTCTGCTGCGAACAACGCGAAGAACGCGCCGCACAGAGGCACGGCGAAGTACACGTAGCCCATGCGAATGCCCAGGCCCGGCGATACCTGACCCGTTGCCAGGGTCTGGGAAACCAGCACCCAGCCGCCGTAGACCAACGCGAAACAGGCAAAGATCAAAACCGTGACTTCGACGACGATCGCGGCGACGCGTTGCGCGTCTGGGTCCATCTTACCGACGAAGTAGTCGACCCCCAGATGCCCCTTCTCCGAGTAGGTGAGGGCAGCACCCAACAACGAGACCCAGACGAGCAGGTAGATGGCCAGTTCCTCTGTCCAGGGGCTTTGTTCACCCAGAACGTAGCGCGAAAAAACACCCCACAGCACGTCCAGGGTCAGGCCTCCAAACCCTGCCACCAAGACCCACTCCAGCCCCGCAACGAGGGCTCGGTGGGTGCGCTGGGGCAGGCTCGATGCGTCCGCAGCGCTCATCTCACCGAACCTCACGTACGCGCTTGACCAAGACGCCGACGCTCGTGCCTTCGAGCTTGTCGTACATCGGTTGAACCTTGTCTTGGAAGGGTTTGGTGTCGGGGCGATGCACGGTGACACCCGCCTTTTCCAGTTCACGGAGTGACTCTTCGGTCTTTTCCTTCCAGAGTTTGCGCTCGAAGGTAACGGACTCTTCGGCTGCTTGTTGGACCCATTGCTGCACTTGGGGCGAGAGGCTTTGCCACACGGCCTCACTGATCAGCAGCATGTCCGGTATGCGTGTGTGTTCGTCGAGGGAATACTGCTTGGCGACTTCGAAGTGGCGACTGGTGAACAGGCTTGGGGGATTGTTTTCCGCGCCATCGACCATGCCCTGTTGCAGCGCCGTATACAGCTCGCCGAAGGGTGTGGGGGTCGGAGCTCCGCCGAGCTGGGTGATGAGATCCATGGCCGTCTTGCTGCGCATGACTCGGATCTTCATTCCAGACAGATCGGCGGGAGTGAGGATCGGGGTATCTTTCGTGTAGAAGCTGCGACTGCCCGAGTCGTAGTAACACAGGCCCCTCAATCCTGCTTTGGCTCCCGCGGCGAGCAACTCCTTGCCGACGGGGCCATCCAACACCTTCCAGTAGTGGTCTTCGCCGCGAAACAAATAGGGCAGTCCGAACAACGCCAGGTCGGGGACGAAACTTTCCATGGGTGCCGCGCTCGTCTTGACCATGGCCAGAGTGCCGTGCTGCACTTGCTCGATGCTTTCGGTCTCTCCGCCGAGCTGGCCGTTGGGGAACACCTCCAGGCGCACGGTGTTGTTGGACTTCTCGGCGAGGCGCTCGGCCATGTAGGCCATCGCTGCGTGCACCGGGTGCTTCTGGTCGAGCACGTGTGAGAGCTTCAGCACGAGGGCAGAACGGGGGGCAGCTTTGGT
>QJWJ01000067.1 GCA_003235365.1 Deltaproteobacteria bacterium | reverse complement strand
CGACGTCGTTCGCTGCGGCGAATGGATTGGCATCGTCGTTTCACCGACGACGGTTACCACCGAGTTCGGCGAGATCGTTTCCGGATGGTGGGGGAGCTCTACGTTGGCCAGCGCCGTCGCTCCAGCGAAGCGCAGTGGTGCAGAGTTGCCCGTGATCGTTCAGGGCGAAACGGGAACCGGAAAGGAAGGCCTAGCCCGGGCGATCCACGCGTGGAGCGGACGTCGCGGACCGTTCGTCGCGGTCAATTGTGCTGCGCTGCCCGTGGATCTTGCGGAGGCGGAGCTGTTTGGGGTGCGCAAAGGCGCCTTCACTGGAGCCCACAATGCGGCGCCGGGCCTGTTCCGTGCGGCGGATGGCGGCAGTTTGTTTCTGGACGAGATTCTCGAGATGCCTCTCTCCCTGCAGGCGAAGTTGCTTCGAGTGATTCAGGAGGGGTGCGTGCGAGCGGTCGGAGAAACGCACGACGTCTCGGTCGACGTGCGGGTCATCGCTGCGACGCAGGAGCCACTCTGCGAAGCCGTCGACGAGCAACGCTTTCGATCTGATCTGCACGCTCGGTTGGACGGGTTTACGATCGTCTTGCCCCCTCTCAGGGCGCGGCGCGAGGATGTCTTTCCTCTGTTTACGACCTTTGCCCAACAATGCGCCACGACACAGCCGGCGTTCGATTCCAGGTTCGTGGAAGCACTGTGCGTCTACGATTGGCCCCTCAACGTCAGAGAGCTTCAATTGCTCACCCGCCGCTTGCTGAGTCTGCATGCGGCCGAGCGATCGCTGCGAAGATCGCACCTTCCCGAACGCATGACAGCGTCCGCAGCCTCGGTTGAGCCGAGACGGACCGACACCACTCGGACGCTCGACGCCCCCGCGCCGTCGCTGCTCGAGGCTCCCCGTCGGACTTGGAAGAAGGTTGACGACGAAGCTGAGTTTCGAGCCCTCGTCGAAGCGCTCCGCCAACATCGAGGCAGCGTTGCAAAGGCTGCCGCTGCGCTGGGGCTTTCCCGCAATCGAGCCTATCGGGTGTTGTCCGCGCATCCCGAGTTCTCACTGAGCGACTTCCGCGACTCCTGAGCCCTACGATGTCATCGTTCGAGCCCCTCACACCCTCCGCCGTCGACTCGAAATGGAATCCCGAGGCGCGCATCGGCTCGGAGGTGGACAAGTACAGAATCGTCCGGTTGTTGGGCAAGGGCGGCATGGGTGCAGTCTATGAAGCGCGCCATGCTCGGCTGTCTCGGCGTGTCGCGGTAAAGTTCCTGCTTCCTCACTTCGCTGCGCATCCCGAGGTGCTGAAGCGTTTCGAAAACGAAGCGCAAGCCGCGGGGGGCCTCGAACATCCAAACGTGGCCGCCGTGACGGATCTCGGCCGAGCGCACGACGGATCTCCGTACCTGGTCATGGAGTATCTCCAGGGACAGGACTGTGCATCGCTGTTGGCTCAGCAGGGGCCGCTGCCCGCGGCGCGCGCCGCCAACATCGTCATGCAAGCCTGCCGTGGACTGCAGGCTGCGCATCGCGCCGGGATCGTGCATCGCGATCTCAAACCCGAGAACCTGTTCGTGACTCAGGCTGGCGACGGCAGCGATTGGGTCAAGGTGCTCGACTTCGGCATCGCCAAGCTGCGCCCGACGGACGCAAGTGTACTCACAGGGACCGGCGTGACGATGGGGACGGCGTTCTACATGTCGCCGGAACAAGCTCGTGGCGCTGCCCAAGTCGATGAACGTACCGATGTTTGGTCTCTTGGTGTCGTCCTGTACGAGCTGTTGACCACACACAAGCCGTTCTCGGGCGAGCAGTTTCTGCACATCATTCACCAGATTCTCAGCGTCGATCCACCGCCGCTTTCTGAACTGGCACCTCAGCTCGATCCCGGGCTGGTGCTGGTGGTCGAGCGCGCCATGCACAAGGAGTTGGAGCGGCGCTGGGCGAGTGTGGAGCACCTTGCTGACGCGCTCGCTCCATACACTGGGTTGTCCCTCACGCCGTCCCAACCCCCGTTGAACGACGACGCCTGTCTCGCCGAGACTCAGGCCTCGTCGGCGAGCACGGTCGGCGGCGTCGCCATTGGTGATTCGGCGGGTTCGGTTCCGGTGCAAGGCGACGGTCGTCCCGACGCCAATGGGCCCTCGCGGGCCAAGTCTGTGGTCAAGATCGGCATGGCCCTGGCGCTGGTTGGGAGCGTGCTGCTCGTGGGGGCTACGCTCGTGTGGCCGTCGCGGGATCAACCGAGCGACGAGGGGTCCACACCTGCGGCTATTGCCCTCCCGGCCGCCCGCGAAGGAGTTCTCGAGGATCTGGCGACGACCGGGCAACCGTCGGTGGATTCACCCAGCGTCGATGCTCCGACGGTGGTGGGGCGGTCGCCATCGAGTGAACTGATACCAGACGAAGCGCTCACCACTGTGGCGCCAGCGAGCTCCGCGCAGCCGACCGCGCACCAACCTGCGGACTCCCCCGCCAGGACGGCGCCAGTACCATCGGCATCACGTGTGCTCTCTGCGTCTCCCACGCGTCCGTTCGAACATCCGAGTTCGAACAGGGAGAATGGTTCGAACACGCCGGCCAACGCTTCGAACAGTTCGCCAAACGGTTCGAAGGGGCAGATTGCGGCGGGTGGACCGACGCCTTCGGCTGAACATGCCGTCACATCCACGCCGTCGTCCCGAGCCGCTGGACCCACAAAACCCGCGATCGAGATCGAATCCGACAATCCCTACGACCATTGAACCGCCACACCGGCCAGTGCGGGCGCGTTCACGCGCGGTGCTGGCACATCTCCTGCTTTGACCACCATGCACGACCCCTCGACGACTCGCTGGTTGCGAGTTCTACCGATCATGGCCTTCTTGATGTGTACCAGTCTTTGCGCCACGGCACGTGCGGACGTGGACCCCAAAGCTGCCGCGCGCGTCCATTTTCAAAAGGGCGTCACTGCGTTCGAAGCCCGCCGCTACCGTGAAGCTGCCGAGGAGTTCGAAACGGCCTACGAGCTGTCGCCCGCCTTCGTCGTTCTGTACAACATCGGCCAGGTGAACGTTGCCCTGGGCAACTCGGTGCAAGCCGTGGCTGCGTTTACCGAGTATCTCAAGCAAGGCGCTTCTTCGATTCCGGAGGAACGCCGCCGCGAAGTAGAAACCGAAATCGAAGATCAACTCGCGAGGATCGGCACGTTGGTGGTTCGTTCCACGCCCGATGGTGCCGAGATCCGAGTCGATGGCAGGCTCGTGGGAACGACGCCTTGGGGTGAAGAGATACGCTTGAACGCTGGTCGGCATACCATTCAGGCACTGCTCGACGGCCACTCGGCACAGGTCCGTGAGCTCGACGTCGTTGGCAAGGCGCAGCTCGAGTTGTCGTTCACCTTCGAGCGTGATATCCCGAGCGCGAGCGGAGCGGGGCCGCAAGGCGTACAGGCGACTCCGCCGCCGCGACCCGTCCCGACCACGGCTGCGTCCAGAAGGAGAGGCTCGGGAAAGGCTATCAAGCCGTCCCAGTCGCCGCAGCGGCAGCCTTCTGCACCAATCAACTGGTTGCGGTTGACCGGCTACGGCGTGGCGCTTGGCGGGGTTGCGCTCGGAACCATTGGCGGGTTGAAAGTGTTCAACGGCATCAACCAAGCCGAGGATGCTAGACGCCGAATGTCGGATGCGCAGACCCCCGCCGACTATGATGCGGCCTTGCCCGACTACGAATCGGGGAAGGAAACGACTGAGAGCGGCTGGGCAATCGCCGGGGTTGGTGTCGGGGTGTTGCTCGGTGGGGCGCTGTTGGTTCTGGCGGCACCAGATCCGCAGGCGAGCGCGATGGGGATTGGGTTCTGGGTTACTGCCGACGCCGGTGGAATGAACTTCGGCGGCGCTTGGTGAGTGTGAGTCGTGGCGCGTGCCACAGAAAGGGATCGAGAAATGCTTTGTCTGAGGAACTCTGAGAGACGTCGTGCACGGCGTTGGTCATTGTTAGCGCTGTGCGCTTTGGGTTTGGTCAGCTGCGTCGAAGCACCGGCGGATCGACCCGACGAAGGGGCGGATGCGGGGCCGAGCCCAATGACTGCGGCTGATGACACGGACGATACGGACGGCTCGGACGACACGTCTGGCTCTGACGACGCCGGCCTCTCGAACACCAACGGCGATGAGGAGCCAACGGGTCCGGCCGACGAGGACGACCCGTCCGAGAGCGACGATGGTTCTGATGATGGTTCCGATGACGTCTCCGACGACGGCTCAGATGACGATGCGGACGCAGGGGGCAGCGCCGATGTCGACGGATCCGTCGGGATGAAGGCATCGACGCCTGACGCGAGTTCTGAAACGGACGACACAGCGACGGACGACACGGCGACGGACGACACGGCGACGGACGACACGGCGACGGACGACACAGCGACGGACGACACGGTCACGGACGACACGGTCACGGACGACACGGTCACGGACGACGGGGGCGACCCAGAACCGGAGCCGGGGATCGATAGTCCGGTGCTTGGGGATGGTCGCGG
>QJWJ01000247.1 GCA_003235365.1 Deltaproteobacteria bacterium | reverse complement strand
TAGTCATCCCGGAACAGGTTGTACGTGATCTGGTCGACGGGTGCGGTTGGGATCGTGGGCGGCACGGGGGTACCCCAAACGTAGCGCGTTCGACCGTCGGAGCGGCTCGTGAACACGATGCTACCGTCCTGTTGGAGGGTGGAATACGATGAGCTCGTATCGCCGCAACTCAGCGGCGCGCAGCCCTGTTGCCAGACACCGCCCTGGATGCATTGCGTCGGGTCACACGCTTGGCGTAGTGAGAAGATGAGGTCGGTGAACGGAGCATTGTCTGGGCCGCGTCGAGACCAGTTCCAGAGGAACTGGAGCCAGTCGTGCTCGGTGCCGAAACGAGCGACGAAGGGGGCGGTACCGCACGTGTTGTTCCGCCATCGGTCCTGACCCGACGCGTCCATGGGATAGGGAGGATAGACCTTTTGGCCTGTGCTATCCAGCACCTCCTTGTAGTAGACGAAGGTACCTTGGTCCGCGACGGACGAGCCGTGGGCATCGAACGTGGGTGGATTGTAGATGCTGGTCGCGATGAAGTGACCGAAACCCTCACTGAACGCTTCATGCATCCTTTCCAGCGACTGCAGGCAGTGCAGCCGATTCGCCGAGCCGATATGATCGCAGGAGCAGGTCGTGTTTTCGCGCTCGGGTGGGTCGTAGACCGTTTCTCCTAGGTTGGCCCCGCTGCAACCCGAGGCCGCGGTGCACCGGAACTCGTAGGCAGGAGCGTGCAACTCCCCAATCACATGGTGCTCGACGAGGTGCCCAAACTCGTGGGCGTTGACGAACTTCCAGCGAGCCTGATCGTGCCAACGACACCAACAGGAAGGGCCGCTACACTCGGTGCCGTCTGCATTGAGGCACGCTTGGCCGGGCTCGATACAACCACTGGAGCAGGGGGCCGCATCGATGGGTCGGGAAGCAGGCCCAATGAACAGAGCCTCCGCAGTACCGCCGCCAAAGACATTGGGGATGTGCTCTCGGAACACGGAGTCGTACAACAACACACCGCAGCGTTTTCCGGCCGGTCCGCGATTGCTCTCGAGACAGAGCTCTTCCGCGCCCGGACAGTCCGCGTTCGTGACGCAGCTGCATTGGCGGATGGCGGCGCCATTGTCATCCTGCACGGGGTCACCGTTCTCGTCGACCTTGCCCACGCATCTTCGCTCGGAAAGCGTTCGGCAATCGGCGTCGACGTTGCAGCTGACGGGCGGCGTACCAGGAACTGATGCTTGGGGCGCGCCCGCGCCGACGATGACAGGGATCGGTGGAAAGGCTGCCTGAGGGATGGTCAACGTCCTTGGCAGGACATCGGACTTGCCCAGTACCTGGCTGAGCATCGCCGCCGCCTGCACGAACGGGTACGTTTTCCCATGGCTGAAGTGCATTTGTGCTCGCGGGATCCGCCATCCGTCCTGTGTCACGAACCCTCTCGGAAATTCAGGATCCAGGTGCGTGCCCGATTTGTACCCGAACCACGGTAGCGCGGCGATCGAAGCTGCGCTCTGGAAGTTGTCCGCGTTGGGGTTGTTTGCTTTACGAATCTCGAACCGTTGCAGGGGACCGGTCCCGCCCGATTCAGCGGACCGCTCGAACCGTGCAAAGAACGCTACCTCGAGTTCCAACGCCTGCTCTGGCGTGTCGAGTCGATTGACGAGATCATCGCCTGGGATGCCTGCGGTGCATCCGTTGGCGTCGAGAAAGCATCGACCGTCTCCGTTACAGCCCGGAACTCCAGGTGTGCCTGGATCCGATCCCGAGCCATCCCTGCCGAGTCGAAGCTCTGTCCCTTGCGCCCGCTGGTTGGGGCCGACCATCCGCAAGAAGTACTCGGTGTACGCTGCAGGGACCCGTCCCGTGACGGATTCACCGTACCCTTCGTCGATGTAGTCGGGGTTCCACTTGAAACAAAGCTGCGTCGTATCTGGCACCGGCACGGGCGGGTCCTGATCGCCGGGGGGATGCTCAATCTCCACGATGTATTGAACGAATACACCAAACCCGCCGCTGTGCGCATTGACGACGAGGACGGTCGGCGTATCCAATCCGAACGAAATGGTCTCGGAAAACAGCTGGTCGTCGTCGCCGCCGCAGAACCACTCATCCTCGTCGATGGCACGGAATCGGATCGAAACCGCGCCCTGAGCGAGATCGACCGTATGTTCGGCGATGACTTCGCCGACTTCGACGAGATCGCAGAAATGGTTGTTGCAGTGCTGGATGAACTTGTACTGCTCTTCCTCTTGGTCGATCTTCACCAAGGTAGCCAAGTCGGTTCCCACACACAGGTCGGGATCGTGGTTGCTGTTGATCTGCGCGCGGTGCACCCAGACGCGGACCGTAACCGGTCGCGGCGCGACGGCGCTCGACGAGCTGGAAGGCGGCGTTGCCGCCGGACCAACTGGCAACGCTGGTGCCTCGACGATGTTGGAGACTGGGCTCGATGCACCGTAGGGGCCCCGGGGGCCAGCGCCTGACGCGTGTCCGTAGGCACCCTCCCCTCGGATTTCCTCGGACGGGGCGGCCGAGGCCGGTGCCTCGCAGGCCACCACCGACGCGCTCGCTTTGGCTTGCTTCTTACCGAGCTTCCAAGTTGCGGAGCTTCCTTTGGGGAACACCGCCCAAAAAGCGCCGTCGACGTGGCCCGGTCGAAGATGAACGCTTGGGCTGGCAGCGGGTGACCCCGTCAGTTCGTTGAACGGGCCCCGAGGGATCGAAAGCTGGGCAGAGTTGGGGTTGTCGTAACCAAACAACGCTGCCAGTGAGCCGCCACCGATGTCGTCCACACACTTGACGAGCGGCGTCGGCGCAACCGCGCATCCACTACTCCCATCGCAGACTCCGGACTGCTGGGGCGTGCTGCAATCCGTGCCGCCTGGTTCGGGGGTGTGGCTGGTCGTCTGACTCGCCTCGTCGCACTGGTCGATAGTGCACGGGTTGTTGTCTTCTTCGGGGGGAGCACCGGTAGTGCACGCTCCCAGATCACAACCCTCAGCGCCATCACAGAACACGCCATTGCCGCAGGATTGCCCAATCTCCTGGTGGTTCTCGCACGTGTAGACGACGTCACCGGCGCAGTACGGCTCGAAGTCCTCATCGGCTTCGCCATCGCAATCGTCGTCCACACCATCACACGTGGTGTCTGTGGGTCTACAGGGCGTCACGTGAAACAAGACCGAATCGCTGTAGACGGTGCCGGCCTCGTTACTGACGGAAACGCGGAACCTCTTGCCGTCGTCGGACGTTGAAGCCTGGGGGATGACTAGTTCGGGGCCCGTCGCGCCGGGAACATCCACCCCATCCTTTTGCCATTGATAAGTCAATCCCGGACCGGTCGCGACAACCGTGAACCTCGCCTCTTGCCCCTCCCAGACCGTCAGCTCCTCTGGCTGTTGTGTGATCAATGGCATCGCTAGGCCCTCTCCCTGCAGGTCGATCCCCAGCAATACGTCCTTCGCGACTACCTTTCCTTTCAGGCTCACTCGGTGGCCGATTGATAAGGTTCCGTTGGTTGCCACGACGTAGGCGTGGAGACTCGAATCGTTGTCCAGTGTGATCGCCGCAGGCGTCCCCGACGGGCCGCCGCCAGCGTTGGCGCCCTTGACCAGAAACTGTACGTTGCCCGGGCCGAGGCGCGGGACGGCTGCGGGACCCACGTAGGACCGTGCCGCGATTGAGGCGCGCCCGACAATTCGGATTTCGCAGGCTTCGGTGCATTCCAATCGGCTGTCCGTCGCAAGTGTGAGCGACTCGAAGACGAACAAGCCACCAGTCAGCTGCAGCTTCGTTTTCGAGCCGCCGTTGCCCGAACTGAGTGAGACGTTCGAGTAGCTGCCGGGGCCTAGCGTCTGAACGGCGTTGCTCGGCACGGAGACGACTTGGGAGCCCGGGGTCATCTGAGGAAGCGAAGGCAGGGTGATGGCTAGAGGGAGGCCGAGAGGTGTGCTCGACGTACCCTCGACCGAGCCGGAGCCACCCTTCGCATTGTACCCGGCATCTCCGGCGATCCTCGCTCGATCAGCCAAGTAGATGGTGTCGGCAAGGGCATTGCCCATGAGTACGGAATCTTCCTCGAGGGAGAACTCGGCGTTGTGTGCGAGCGTCGGTCCAGTCGCGGCCTTGGTGACGGCGATGTCGCCGACGAATCTCGCGCGTTGATCCATCCTGAGACTGTTGGTCACAACCAGGTGTTCCGCGGGCCAATCGGATGCTTTTAGCTCGTCCGAGACGCCGCCCACCGTCCGGATGTCGCCCGGGGAGTTATCGTGTCGGGAACACCCGACGAGCAAGAGTAGCAGCAACAGCAAGGCCGCCCCTCGCTTGCCCACGCCGTCATTCCAGCCTCGTATCAGCGCCCATCCGTCAGCGTTCGAAATCATGGAATACCTCTCCCCGGTGCCCGTGTCTGAGCACTGTGTCCCCTCAGTACTACGTTGACCAGGAGAATTGAATGTAAATCTCAGGGATCTGATTCATGGCATTTATAAGAGACGACCTAGACTGCGAAGGTGCAAGATAAACTCGCCCCGGTGGGTGTTATGCTGCAGAGCAGAGTGTTTCTCCGAAGCGAAGGTGTTCGCGAGGTCCAACTGCCGGCCTTCGGCGGTTGGCGTCACAGCCAACTCCCGGGTTCTGTCGTGGCGGTCACACGCCGTCGCCGTGGCGGTCAGCGGCTGAGCTTGCGCGCGAGCAGCTCTTGGACCTCGCGCGCCAGATCTCGCGCGACGGGGCTCGCGTTCGTGTCGAGGTGCAGCTCCAGACCGGGCAGTAATGGCAAACGACGCCACAGCGAACTGCCGGCGGGGGACGTCTCGACGCGGGGCGTGGGAGGTGGAACGTGCGGGGCGGGCAGCGGTTTGCGGTTCGCCAAGTCGGCAGGAGGCGCCGAACGTCCCCACGGATCGCGTTGGTGTAGCAGCGTGAGCAACTCGTCGCGCAGGGGCAGCGACCACACGTAGCCTTCGAGTTGATTGCTGGCAACCGCGTCGAGTCGTTCACGTGCTTGGCTCAGCGGCAGTTCTTCGGTGGCCCGCCAGTGCAGCAGTGCCACCAGCCGCAGCAGGTGTACGCGCTGGTAGCGAGTCGCCTTGCCGCGAAAGACCGGCGCCGGTAGTACCCCGCACTCGACGTAGTGCCGCAGCGCGCGGGGCGTCGCCCCGACCAGCGCCGCGAGCTCGCCGATCAGCCAGCCCTCGCGCTTGGCTTTGGAGCGTCGTCGCGGTCGGTCAGCGTGAGGCGGGTTGCGCATCGGGCTCATCGGTTGCTGCTGGTGGCGGGCTCGCCGTCCAAAGCAGGCGCATCGGCTCGGGTGGCTGCTTCGTCTTGTTTGACGTTGGTGTATTGCGCGTGGCCCGGCCCGTTGGCTGCCAAGCATTCGAGTGCTCGATACATCACGGTGACCGTCTCAATCGAAGCATTCGAGTGTTCGAACCGCAACAGTATCCGTGATGATTCGAGCATTCAGAGTGTCTGAATCGTCACGGTTGGTATCGTAAATGGAGCATTCGAGTGCTCCGATCATCACGGTCGCCGTCGTGATCCGAACGGTGGAGTGCTCATCACCCGCGATTCCGTGAGTGTTTTCCTGCGTCGGGCCCAGATCCCGATGATACGTGCGTGCTCGCCCCACCCCTCGGGCGCTCGATTGCGCGGCACCGAACAAACGTATAGTATGACGTCCCCCATGGTGGTCGAAGACACTCCCTGGTCCAGGCAGCCGCGCGGCGTCGAAGCCGTCGTGGACGCGTGGCTCGATCAGGGGCGGATCCGGCCCTGCCTGGCGTTGGAGAAGCTGCTGCCCGCTTCCAGCGGCAGCTACGCGCCGATCCCCTCGGCGTTGGACGAAAGCCTGGTGCAGACCCTGCACGCCCGGGGGCTGAAGCAGCTGTACAGCCATCAGGCACTGGCCATCGACGCGGCGTTGTCCGGGCGTCACGTGGTCGTCGCGACGCCGACATCGAGCGGGAAATCGCTGTGCTTTCACCTGCCGGTGCTCGACGCGATCGCCAAAGATCCGACCAAGAGCGCGCTGTATCTCTACCCCACCAAAGCGCTCAGTCGTGATCAGGAGCACAACCTGGGGCAGTTCGTCAGCGACGCCGGATTGAACATCGGCGCGATGGTGTTCGATGGCGACACGCGAGGCGATGCGCGCCGAGCAGTGCGCGAGAAGGCGCGCATCGTGCTGACGAATCCGGACATGCTCCACAGCGGCATCTTGCCCAATCACGGCAAGTGGGCGTCGTTGTGGCAGAGCTTGCAGTACGTGGTGATCGACGAGCTGCACACCTACCGCGGCGTGTTCGGTTCGCACATGGCGCACGTGCTGACGCGTTTGCAGCGCATCGCGGCCTTCCACGGCAGTCACCCGACGTTCATCTGCGCCACGGCCACCATCGGTAACCCGAAGCAACATGCCGCGCGCTTGATCGGCTGTGACGAGCAAGACGTCACGCTCGTCGATCGCTCGGGCGCGCCGACCTCGAGCCGGCAGTTTTTCCTCTACAACCCACCGGTCATCGACGAAGCGCTGCAACTGCGCGCCTCGGCCCTCAAGCACGCCGTCAGCCTCGCCGCCGATCTGATTGAAGCGCGCGTGCCGACCATCGTGTTTGGGCAGTCGCGCAACAGTGTCGAAGTGATGCTCAAGTACTTGCGCGACCGTTGCGGCAGCGTCGCTGGTCCCGAAGCCATCATGGCCTACCGCGGCGGCTACTTGCCCGAGACGCGCCGAAACATCGAGCGCGGCCTGCGCGAGGGAGAGATCTTGTGCGTGGTGGCGACCAACGCACTCGAACTCGGCATCGACATCGGCGATCTCGACGCGGCGGTGTGTGTCGGTTATCCGGGCTCGGTGGCGTCGCTGTGGCAACGCTTCGGCCGCGCCGGCCGCCGCGGAGGCAAGAACATCGCGTTGATGGTGTGCAGCTCTCACGCTCTCGATCAGTTTCTCGCGCGCGATCCGGAGTACTTGCTCGAGGCTGGCGCGGAAGAGGCGCGCATCGATCCGAGCAACCCCGAGGTGCTCATTCAGCATCTCAAATGCGCGGCGTTCGAAGCGCCGTTTGCGATCACCGCTCCGGGGCAGCGGCCCGCCTCCCCCGAGTCCGCCGAGGGCGAGTCCTACGCAGGGCTCGACGTGGAGACCACCCGCGACGCGCTCGAGTACCTCGCTTCCGAGGGCTTGGTGCACGAACGCGCCGGGCGCTACTACTGGGCGGGCGAGGCCTACCCGGCCAGTCACGTTTCACTGCGCAACATCGGCTGGGACAACTTCGTGATCATCGACGAAGGGACCGGCAAGTCGCTCGCGGAGCTCGACTGGCGCGCGACGCACACCATGCTGCACGAGCAGGCCATCTACCAGCACGACGCCGAGCAGTACCAAGTCGAACGGCTCGACTACGACAATCACAAGGCTTACGTGCGCAAGGTCGCGCCGGACTACTTCACCACCGCGCTGACCTACCGCGACGTCGAAGTGATCGAAGAGTTCGACCAGGGTCCGCTCGGCGGAGCGAAATGCGGTTTCGGTGAGGTCAAGGTCGTCGAGAAGGTCACCGGCTACAAGAAGATCAAGTACTTCACCCACGAAAACGCGGGCTACGGCGACGTGCACTTGCCCGAGATGCAAATGCACACCACGAGTTTCTGGCTCACCCTGCCCGAGCCGCTCGTCGAGAGCTTCGGTTTGCCGCGCGCCAGTGTGATCGAGGGGTTGCGCGGCGCGGGGCTCGCGCTGGAAACGGTGGCCTCGCTGGCGCTGATGTGCGAGCCACGCGACATCAATCGCACGCTGGGCGACGGCTACGATTCGCCGCCGTTTGCAGCTGCGGCCAGCGCGGCGTCGGATGAACAGCGTGGGTCGGGGCGCTTGCCGGGTCGCAACGCGAGCCAACGCGGGGGCAATGAACCGACGCTGTTTTTGTTCGACGCCATTGCGGGTGGTGTCGGTTTGGCCAAGCGCATCTACCAGCGCGCCCCCGAACTCGTCGCCCGTGCCGAAGAGCTGATCCACAGCTGCAACTGCCGTGGCGGCTGTCCCGCATGCATCGGGCCGTACGACCCTGGGGCCGGCGGTGGCATTCCGAAAGCACTCGCCTGCCGGATCCTACGCGCCTGTCGCTGAGTGGCGCGCGGCGTCCGGTGCAGCAGTCACCCTGCCCTGCTGCAGTTGCACCGCGGTGTTGCACTGGCGATGGGGGCTCGGAGCGGCGCGCTCGCCACCGACTCAATCGCGTTGCGACCCGGTCGGCCCGGCACTACCCTTCGACCGTGCCCCGGATGCGACGCGCCGCTGATCCTTCGCCCCCCGAGGCGATCCGTCCCGCGGCGCAGGCCGGCGTCTGGCGGGCCGCGGTGGCTGTGGGCGACGCGGCGGCGGTCGCCGTCCGCGCCGTATCACGCGCACGCTGGCAGCCGAAGTGTCCGACAATCGTGCTCACCCATCTGGCGTCGGGGTTGGTAGTCGCCATGTTGGCGAGCGCTTGCGGGGACCAGGTGCTGGTGCGGCGCGCGCCCGAGAAGCCCGAAGACGTCGTGTTGTTGGTCGACGAAGACGCTGGCGTCGACAAGCGAGAGATCACCACCGACGCCCACGCCGTGCTCGGCGTTGCCCCGACCCACGGCACCTTCGCCGGCGGCACGCTCGCCGTCATTCGGGGTAATGGATTTACGGACGAGGCGCGGGTGTGGTTCGGCGATCACTCGATCGACCCCGATCAAGTCACGGCCATCGATCCCAATCGCATTCAGGTGGTCGTTCCTCCGGGCAGTCCGGGTCCCGCCGACGTCACCGTGCAGATCGGCGACGACGAATCCACGCGCCGGCAGATCGACGGCGGCTACACCTACGACCCGTTCGCCGTGGAGCCAGCGGTGGGCTCGACCAGCGGCGGCACGTTGATCACGCTGATCGGGTTCGACACGGATTGGGACGACAGCACGGAGGTGCTCATCGATCTCGAGCCGTGTGAAGTGGTCGAGGTGCGCCAACCGAAGGACGGCCTGCAAGAGCTCGATTGTCGAACCCCCGCGGGCACGCCCGGGCAAAAAGTCGTCAGCGTGAGCAGCGGCACCAAAGATCCGGTCAGCGTCACGGGCGGCTTTGCCTATTCGGAGTCGGCGACCAATTTCGAAGGCGGGCTCAGTGGACGCGCGTTGGATGACGTGCTGCAAATCACCGTGCTCGATGACCTGTTCGGCGAGCCCCTCGGAGGCGCGACCGTGTTCTTGGACGGCGCCGGTAGCGAACCCGAATGGCTCAGTCAGACTGACGATGCCGGGCGGGTCAGCTTCGCGGGCAAGCTCGGGCCGCGCCGGATGGTCACCGTGGCCGGGCCATGCATCCAGCCGCTCACGGTCGTGGACGTCCCGGTGGACACGCTGACGCTCTACGTCGCGCCGATCCTCACCCCCGATTGCCTTCCCCCCAACTTCGACATTCCGCGCTTCGGCGGCAGCGCTGGCGCGGCGATCCTCAACCGCGTCTCCGGCGAGTTGTCTTGGGGTCAGGGTATCGAACTCAAGCGCAAGAGCTGGCGCAACGTGCCGCCGCCCGCGGACGACACCGAAGAACAGGTCGCCTACGTCTTGGAGCTCGCTTCCAGCACTCGTTCCGAGTTTCAGTTGCCGAGCCGTGTGAACATCGTCACGCCGACCGATCAGGGCGCGCTGGGCTATGGGTTCGACTTCGAGACGCGCAGCACGGGCAACCTGACGCTGTATGCGCTCGCCGGCATCGAGCGCTCCGTGGCCCGAGGGCGAGAGTTCACGCCGTACGTGATGGGAGTGGTCAAGGGCGTCGACCCGACCGACGCCGAGGCGCGGCCGATCATCGCGATGGACATCGTGCTCGATCACAGCCTGCTGCTCGACGTCACGCCGCCGCCCATCGCCAAGCGCGGTCCGGACCGCATGACCTTCGACGTGTTCTTGCGCGTGGGGCGCTCGGGCTACATCCCCCTGCCCCAAACGCGGCGCACCTTGCCGTTGCCGATTGGCGATCAGGTACGGTTCTCGGGTTTGCCGGCGCTAGCGAAAGCACTGACGGGCGCCCAATACGTCGTTTCGGCAACCGGCGTGACCGGTGTCGACGAAGGTTATCCCGTCGCCGACATCGAGGCCCTCGCGACGCGCAGCACGGACAAGGCGCTGCCCGTCGGTGGCTTCATCGAAGTACCGCGCCTGCTCGAGCCCGCGCCGGACGGCGTTTGGGACGGGCGCCGGCTGAGCACGGATCCGGACATCGAGGGGCAGTTCGATCTGTGGACGTTCAACATCGACGCGGGCAACGGCAGTTTTCATTGGCGCATCGTCGCGCCGCGCAATCGCGCCGAGGTCGAGCTTCCCGATCTGACCGTCGCCGGTGCACGCCTGCCGACGAGCGCGGCGACGATCCGCACCAGTGCGGCGCGGGTGAGCGATTTCGACTACGGCACGCTGCCCCAGCGCGGGTTCGGCACGGGGGGCTGGGCCGCCTACTCGGCGGACGTCGCCCAGACGATCATCGAGTGATGCGCGCCGTGCCGTTCACGACAAACACCCTCACCGATTCTGGCGCGGACCGTCGGGGCATTTCCGTGCACTGGCGATGCTCCAGCAGGGCGCTTTCCGGGCTGCTCGCGCTACTGTGCGGGGCAAGTGCGTGCAGCTTCGACCGTGGCGATCGCTGGCTGCACGAGAAACAGCCGCTGGTGACCTGTACGGTGGGCAATCTGTTCTGCAACGGAGACGAGCTGCAGCGTTGCACGGCTGGTGACGGCGGCGCGGATTGGCAAACCGTCGAGGACTGCGCTACCTCCGAGCAAATCTGTTCGACGAAGTTGAAGAGCTGCGCGGTTTGTGAACCCGAATCACGCGGCTGCGACTCGGGGCGCCCTGGCGTGTGCTCCGCCTCCGGCGACGCATGGACCTGGAACGATCGCTGTGACGACGAGGCCGGCCAGGCTTGTCGCGCGGGCAACTGCGTCGAGCTGTGCAATCAAGCACGCAGTCGGCGCAGCAACGTTGGTTGCGAATACTGGGCCGTCGATCTGGACAACGCCAACGTTTCGATCGACGTCAACGGCGCCGCCCAGCAGTTTGCGGTGGTCGTCAGTAACCCGCACCCCGACGTTTCTGCGTGGGTCAGCGTCGAACTCGACGATACTCAGCCCGGCGAAGAGGGCGAGCCAGCGTTGCTCGTCACCGAGCGCATCGCGCCGCGCGGTTTGCACGTCTTTCCGCTCGGGCCGCGCGAGGTGGACGGCTCACCTCCCGGCGAGTTCAACACCGGAACGAACACGGCGCTGACACGCGCGGCCTACCGAGTCACCTCCACCGTGCCGGTCGTCGCCTACCAGTTCAACCCGCTCGACAACGTCAACGTGTTCTCCAACGACGCCTCCCTGCTCAAACCCGTGGAGGCGCTGATCGACAGTGGCACCGGGTTGCGGCCTTCGTACGTCGTGCTCGGCTGGCCACAGACGATCGCGTCCACCGACGACCCGCTGACGAACTTCGTCTCCGATGGCCCTGCGGCACTGCGCGCCTTTCTGACCATCGTCGGCACGCGCTCGGGTACTCGGGTGCGGGTTACCCCGACGGCTCGCACGTTGGGAGCGCCAGGGGTCGCCGAAACCACGCCGGGAGAGTCGCTCGAGGTCAAACTCGATCCGTTCGACGTTCTGAACCTCGAAACCGACGACTTCAACGCCGATCTGACCGGCACGCTGATCGAAAGCGATGGCCCGGTGGTGGTGTTCAGCGGCAGCGAGGCGAGCGATGCTCCGCGTTTTGCCGATCTGACGGCCAGAAAGTGCTGCGCGGACCACCTCGAAGAGCAGCTGGATCATCGCCGCACGGCTGGGCGTCGTTTCGTTGCTCCGGTGTCGTTCAATCGCAGCCTGGCCGTGCGCAACGCGGGCGGGGAAATCGGCGTGGTGTCCGCGCCGGAGGTGTTCCGCATCATCGCCACGTCCGAGACCGGGGCCCGCATCGAGACGAGCCTCAGCGGTGCATTGCAACGCTTCGAGCTGCAGGGGCGTGGCGACTATCGAGAGATCTCGACCAGTCGCGATTTTCTGATCGAGAGCGACGAGCCGGTGATGGTGGGCAACGTCACTCCCAGTCAAGGGGCGGCGGGTGTGCCGCGCTCGTTGCCGGGGGGCGATCCGAGCTTTCTCATCTTGCCGCCCGTGGAGCAGTTTCGCGACAGCTACGTGTTCCTGACTCCTGCGTTCTACGCTTTCGACTTTCTGCGCATCGTAGCGCCGCCCAAGGCGAAGATCGTGATCGACCAACGCCCGATCGGCGAGCTTCCCGAATGCTCGAATCTCGACCCGCCCGGTTTGAAGATGGCCTTGGACGTCGAGGATCAGAGCGAGTACACGGTGTACCGCTGTCAGCTCTCCTTTCCGGCCATCGACGTCTCCCAGGAGGCGGAGGAACTGTTGCTCGATGGGCGCCAGAACGACGGTGTTCACACCATCGAAAGCGATCAGAAGATCGGCGTGCTCGTCGACGGGTTCGACCGCAACGTCAGCTACTCGTACGCCGCCGGGACCGAACTCGAGCAGATCGTCGCGCGCTGAGCTCGGCGGGTTCGCTGGAGCGAGTGGGGCTCCGTCAGGTCGCGGGGCGAGAGGAAAACAGTGGCGGCGCAGCCGCCACTTCAAGAAAATCGTCAGGGCGCCGAGCCGCGTCTCATTGCCCGATCTGTGGAGTGAGCCCGCTTGCGGCCATGCCCAAGAAACGGGCCGCATCGTTGGTTGCCGTGGCCACGTCGAACACCACGAAGTGACCGTCGCGCCCGTCGGGGGGGCCGTACTGACGCACCCCGGCGGTGTATTGAACGTCGTCTTTGGCGAACGACGCCGTCAGGGGGAACTCGTCCGTGACGCTGCCGAAGGGTTCGGCGTCCCCGGCAGACGAGTCCGCTTGCACGTGCAACAAGTTGGCGACCAGCGCATAGATCATCATCGTCTTCGGAGGGCTGAAGCTGTCACCGAGCCCGTAGGTGGCAAAGACGTGTTTGGGCAGCATGCCCTCGATCGGCGCGCGGGAAATTTGCTGTCCGAAGTTGAGCGGGTCGGCCGGATCGATGTACTGCTGGATCAAGGACAACACCGGGTGGTGATCTTCCGACGGGAGCGAGCCGACGTAGGTTCCCGCTTCGAAGTCAATCTTGACGCCGTCGTTGATGACCAGCGGCACGACGGCCTTGATGTTCACCGGTTCGGTCTTGGTCAGCAGCGCGTGCATCAAGCTGGCACCGTTGCCGCTCAGCACGGCTGCCTTGTAAGCCGACGTGTACGGCAGACCCAGACTGCCGTGCATGGACCCTTGGGAGTGTCCGAAGTAAACGATGCGCTCGGGGTCGATCTTGATCGGGTCTTTGCCCGACGTCGCGCCGTCGATGTCGAGAGTCGAGGCGAAGCGCCCCATCGAGATGACGTCGGCCGCGCCTTGTAAGGGGTTGCCCTGCGCCGCATCCGGATTGAGGAAGTTGAAGAACAGGTTGTCGGGTGATTCGTCGGAATCGCCACGCCGCGGGCCGTGCTGCACCTGGTCGTAGCCGAGTACCGCAAACGCCACCGTCCCGTCGGGCGTCTTGGCGGCGCTGAGTTTCTTGGCCACGGATGCATTCGTCAAATGACTGCGGAACGAGCCGCCGGTACCATGCCCGAACACGACCAGCGGCCAACCCTCGTCGGGCATGGTCTCGCCCTTCGGGATGCTCAACGCCGCGCACACCTTCTCCGTGCGCACCGGTTCGTTGGTTTGGATCTTGCCGCCCTGATCCTGGTACGGGGCCTCGCCGCGCTGGAAAATCGGTAGCTCGACCAGCGCCTGGTACTCGTCGTAGGCCGGATCCTCGCCGCACGCGCGGCTGCCCTCCGCCTGCGGACACGGTGAGTCGACGCCTTTGGCGCACAGGGTCCAGTCACTGGCCGCGGGGGCGTCGGTCGCTTCGACTGCACCGGCCAGGTCGGCCATGAGATCACGCGTCGGGCCGACGGTGATCACCGTCGCCACCAGCACGTCGTCGGGATCGATCTGTTCGGCTTCCAAGTATGCGCGGAACGGCGCGAACTTGGCGTGCGCGGCGTCCAACACGTCGTTGCCCGGAGGCGAGTTGCCCAACATCGACACGAAGTTCTCCGATCGTTCGATGGCTGCCCCTTCGGCGCTCTTGCCGGAGCTGCCCAGCCACACCGCGTAGACGTGCCCGGGCTCCATCGGGTAGCCGTCAGTGCGGCGGATCGACAGCATGTTGTGGCAGACGTAGTTCGTGCGTCCGGTCGTGGTCCGGTAGGAGATCCCCGACGTCGGAACGTTCTCGGGGTCGGTGATGTCTGCCCAGCGGATCCCGCCTTTGACCTTGAAGGTGTCCAGATCGATGGGACCGGAGAAGCGGAACGTGACGGTGCCGTTCGTGCCCCACCCCTCGGTACCGTCGACCGCATCGACGTAGGGTTGGATGGGATCGACGCCGACGATGGGATTGAGGCCGGGTGTTGGAAACCCCGACAGATCGACCCGCCCCTTGCTGTCGGTGCGCACGTCGTTGGGGAACGGCAAACGAAAGAAGTCCCCTTCTTGTG